>JALUZF010000137.1 GCA_027012135.1 Gammaproteobacteria bacterium | reverse complement strand
TTGCGTTTCAGCCCCCGTAATTCCTTTGAGGTATTCTCAAGAAAAAGTACTTCGTCCGAATCTACCTCAGCAATAACCTCCGGATTACTCTTCCCCGTTAAAAATACCGTAATGATCCGGAAATTACGCCCTTTAAACAGACTGGCATACTGTCTGGCTACATCCGCAAAAGGAGCTTCGTAACCATGACAGAGCTGCAGGACATATTGTGCCATTTACTTGGTTACCAGGATATCCTGCATAATTAAATACTGCAGATCCGAACCATAAAACATATTCAGTGCATCCTCCGGCGTACAGACCACCGGCTCACCGCGTCGGTTCAGGGAAGTATTAAGCACTACGCCATTACCCGTTAATACTTCAATTTCTTTTAACAGGGCGTAGTATCTTGGGTTTACCGATTCTTTTACGGCCTGGGCACGGGCCGTACCGTCTTCATGCACCACTTCCGGCACCCGCTCTGCCCAGCCTTCATTGACCTCAAAGGTAAACGTCATAAAAGGCGCAGGATGATCGGTTTTCAGCATTTTCGGGGCTACGGTATCGAGCATACTGGGGCAGAACGGACGCCAGCGCTCGCGGAATTTAATCTGCTCATTTATCCGGTCTGCCACGCCGGGAATACTTGGACAGCCTAAAATACTGCGTCCGCCTAATGCCCGGGGACCAAATTCCATGCGCCCCTGAAACCAGGATACGGGGTTACCATCGGCCAGGATTCTGGCAATGTTTTTTGGCACTTCGTCTATCTGTTTATATTTAACGTCCTGTCCATAATCACTCTGGTATTTCTGACAGGCTTCAATGCACTGTTCATTGGTAAATTCCGGCCCCAGGTAAACGTGCTCCATTTTTTCCAGCTCAATACCTTTAGAGGCAATCACATAAGAAGCGGCACCAATAGCGGTTCCGGCATCTGAAGCAGCCGGTTGTACAAACAGTTCTTTAACTTCGTCCCGGGCAATAATTTTCTGGTTCAGTTTAACATTCAGCGCAGCCCCGCCGGCAAAGGCAATTTTTCCGGTTTCCTTAATAATATCGCCAAGATAATGGTCCATTAGTTTAAGCGAAATATCCTCAAACAGTTTCTGCATGGAAGCGGCATAATCCACATAGGGATCATCAATTTCATCGCCTTCCCGTTTCGGGCCCAGCCAGTCAATCAGGGCGGGAGAGAAATAATAGCCCTTGCCGTTTTCCTTATAACGCCGGGTACCAATTACATTAACCAGTTTGGTATTTACCCTGAATTCTTTACCGTCAAAGTCAATCAAGCGGGAAAAATCGTATTTATTGGGATCACCGTACGGAGCCATACCCATAACCTTGAATTCACCATCGAGCATTTCAAAGCCCAGGTATTCGGTAATGGCACCATAGACACCACCCAGTGAATCCGGATCGTAAAACTCCTTAATTTTATGGATTTTACCGTTTTCCCCGTAACCAAAAAAAGTCGTGGCGTATTCACCCTTACCGTCAATGCCCATAATAGCCGTTTTCTCTTTAAAACCGCTTAAATGGTAAGCACTGCTGGCATGGGCCAGGTGATGTTCAACCGGCTCAAACTGAATAGCCGACCAGTTAATGCCGACTTCTTCACACATGGCTTTGATATAACCGACATAGCGGCGATACCGGCGGTTACCGTTAAACAGGGCGTCTAATGCCCGGTCCGGTGCATACCAGTAGCGCTTGGCATAATGCCAGCGGGCCGGGGAAGACAGGGGAATTTCAGCATAAGGAACAGCAACAATATCAATTTGATCGGGCGTAATACCGGCATAATCCAGACAAAAGCGGGTGGCATGTACCGGCATTTTACCCTTGGCATGTTTATCCCGGATAAAACGTTCTTCTTCAGCAGCAGCTACCAGCTTGCCGTCAGAAAACAGGGCGGCAGAGGGGTCATGATTCAGGGAACCGGAAAGCCCGAGAGTGATTAGCGGCACTGATTATTCCTTCTACGACAGTAATGATTATGATTAACTGCGCTATTTTAGCAATTATTTGATCAGGAAGTAATAGCGGACATATTTTTTAGCATTTGCTGTAAATCATCCTGCCACTGCACGGGTTTAAGAGCAAAATTCTGCTTTAGTTTTATACCATCCAGTTTGGAATTAGCCGGACGTTTAACCGGCGTGGGAAACTCTGATGAGGGGATCGGGTTCAGCTTCATAGTTTTATTAATCAACCCCAGCTTTTCTGCCTGTTGAAATATCTCTCTGGCAAATTCAAACCAGGTAACACCTGGCTCACTTTGCAGGTGGTAGGTGCCCCAGGGAAAGTCAGGTTGATTAAAATTATCTGTTTCCAGAATAGACAGCAGACTCTGACTAATGGCCCTGGCTGATGTCGGAGCACCAAACTGATCATTAACAATACTTAACTCATCCTGTTGTTTCGCCAGTCTAAGCATGGTTTTAACAAAATTATTGCCCTGCTCACCAAATACCCAGCTAACCCGCAGAATAATATGCCTGGACCAGATGGCCTCAATGGCCTGATCACCCTGCAGCTTCGAGGCACCGTAAACCCCGGTAGGGTTGGGTTGATCCATTTCCGTATAAGGCGTGTCTTTTTCCCCATCAAAGACATAGTCTGTAGAAATATGCAGCAGGGGAATGGCCATTTGTTTACTGGCCTTGGCCAGGTTTTCACTGCCCAGGGCATTCACCGCATAGGCCTGCTCTGACTCCTGTTCTGCTTTGTCTACAGCAGTATAAGCCGCGGCATTGATAATGACATCCGGGCGTATTTGCTCAACTTTTTGCATCAGCTGCTCAAAATGTGTGATATCCAGCTCCCGGGAACCGAATCCGTACACCTCATAACCCCTGGCCTGAGCATCTTTTACCAGCTCACTGCCAACCTGCCCCTTAGCTCCGTTGATCAGTAGTTTCATAAATTTCAATCGTATAAGTTATTGGAATAGTCAAACAGATCAAGCGTATCGTGCAGTAAAGGCTGGGTTTTATCCTTATCTGATAAAACCAGCTCAGAAGCCGCAATTTTCCAGTCAATCCCAAACTGAGGATCATCAAATTTTATACCCCGATCACATTCAGGGGAGTAGTAATTATCTACTTTATAGGAAAAAATCGCCGTTTCTGACAGCACCACAAAACCATGGGCAAACCCTCTGGGGATAAATAACTGGTGTTTATTTTCAGCCGATAATTCCATGCAGACATGTTGGCCGAAGGTGGGCGAACCTTTTCGAATATCTACAGCCACATCCAGCACCCGCCCTTCAATGACCCTGACGAGTTTGCTTTGGGCATGAGGTGGCAACTGATAGTGCAGCCCTCTTAAAACCCCGTAACCGGAACGGGACTCATTATCCTGTACAAAGGCCGTTTTAATGCCGGTTTCCGCCTCAAAAGTGTCGGCCCGAAAGGTCTCAACAAAATAACCCCGTTCATCACCAAACACTTTAGGCTCAATTAAGATGACATCGGCAATAGCTGTATTTGTGTATTTCATTTATTGTGTCTGCTTTTAACCTGAAAATCCGTGACTTTTACGACCTGTAACTGCCAGCCGGCCTCACCCCCGAGAAGTTTGTACTGCACTTGGCGCATCATACCATTGGCGGGCTTATTATTCATACTTTTCACTGTATTGTGCACAGTACCAATCGGGAAGCGTCTGGCAAAACTATTTTCAATGACGGTAAACTCATCATAACCTCTATAACCACTGGATATTTTATTATCATTGCTTAAACGTGGTAAATAAATGGGACTTAATGATTTATTATTATTGGCACTATAAGCCACCACATCACCATAACTGCCATTACCGGTAAAATAGATATATATGTATATTTCCGGAGAACCGTCAGCATTTAAATCCGCCACTTCAGCTCCCGTAACCACCCCGTTAATTGCCTTTTTTATAATCGAGTTATCAATTTCCAGGCCGGATGGAATAATTATCAGAGTATTAGAAAAATTATCATTCGGTGAAATAACTCGAAATGTAATCCCCTGAAGAAAGTACTGCTTATCAAACCCGACCGGCTGCCAGTAAACATAGACCAGCTCATCTTTAAAGCTGAAAATCAGGCCATCCGTACCCAGACCGCTTTTACGATAAACATCATTGCCGCCTGAATCCCTGTAATGCCCGGGTCCATCGTCCTGAGGCATTAATTCATGTTCAACCGTATCCGCCCGGCGAATGCTGATATACCCCTGCCGCTGACTGAAAATACAGGGAACCGATATACTGACCGTTTTTTTATCTTTTTTATAAATATCACAACGTGCCAGTGTAGAATCGGCCATTGCGGCAGGAATACCTATAAAAAGAACAGAAAATACGCTAAAAAGCAGGGAAAATAATAGAAAGTGTGGTTTATTCATTAAAATTTACGATTAATAAGACTCGAAAAAGGCCGTTTTTCTACCTTACTTATAGCAGCTAAAAAACCACTGCTATTATGTCATGCCGTACACAGGATAATACCGCTTTAAGCCTGTTTTTTCTATTAGAATAAACATTACCATTTTATTAAATACCCCTTGCATCTTGAAAAAAAGACCGTATAATACCCTCCATCAGTTGCGGGGTGGAGCAGCCTGGTAGCTCGTCGGGCTCATAACCCGAAGGTCGTAAGTTCAAATCTTGCCCCCGCTACCAAATTTCTTTAGAAAAAGCAGAGACTTAGATGCCTCTGCTTTTTTTATGCCGGTTTGAAAATTCTCCGTGCCCAGTAACTTACCTGCTAATATTTACAATACGTTTTTTTGACCTTCATATACCATGATATTCCACCACACAACAATGCTTTTTCATGGTTTTAGACAACATCTGTGGTGCTTAGGTACAGACGAAAATCACAATATCCCCAGCAGAACTATCCAGCATATTATTCAACAATTTCTCTGCTATTTTTAAAGCATTCATTTACACTGGAAATTAACCACTAACGGGTTCAGAATTTCAGATACTCTTTGACAGTTATCGGCTGAAACCAGTAGCCAGATCCTTTGTGGGTAATCTGACTGATTAAGCAGTAAATGACTCACCAATAATTTAAGAAAAGCTTTATTTTTTAATTTCCCAAACTGAGTACCTAAAAGTGGTAAGGCCAGTGATGCCAGTTGTTTTTCATCACAAAAACTGAAAATGTTTTTAATGGCTGTTTTAATCCAGTCAATCTTCCAGCTGGGATCACAGTCCAAATCATGAACAATAGCCGATAATCGTATGGGGTTATATGATTTAACAATCACCTCTCCGGGACGATAGACTTTCTGTAACTCCAGAGTGTTTGCCTGATACCAGACAGGCCTGGAATCATTGTATTCAGGAAGTTCATCTGTAGGTTCTAATACGAGACTGGTGTCCTGTTCTTCCACAATGGCTTTTACGGAAAAAGGCGGGCAGTTATTAGGTGCAATATAAATATCAGTCTGAACTATTTGAACTTTAAATTGCTGACTATCCCAGACCAGTTTCAATTTTTAATATTTCCCTGTTTTTTTCCTGGTGAGACCTATTGATAAGAAACAAATCGACTCACAACCTGTTTTGTATAGCCATAAGCCTCAGGTTCACCAGAGGCTCTGGGACCGGCAAAATTCAGTTTTTCAATATCATATTCCTGAACAAACTCATGGATTCTTTCTGCTGCCCGTTCTTCCTTCAGTTCAGTGGCATCAATCAACAAATACGGTTTTTTCTCACTCAGACAGAACTTCAGGGTTAACTGAGTACCGCCAATAAGGTATTTAAAATAAATAATAACCGAACCATCACTGTCCAGTACATTTCGTTTGGTTCTTTGCCGATAGCCAGACTGTGGTAATTCCACTAAGGGATATTTTTCCGGTATCACGCCATCTTCTGCTTTTCGACCTTCAGGACACCAGCCGCCACAGGGTACATCGGATTCAAGTGCGGCATCCAGAGCGGCCCGGTCAACACCAGTCTGGCCTCCGGAAACAATCATTATCTTTGAGTTTTTTGAATCCATTGTGTACTCTACCCAACTCAATATGTTCAATATCTGTTGTTTCATTTAAAGCACCAAAAACTGCCTGTATACCTTCCAGAGCCTTAAACTAGAAATCATTTCCAATAAAGTACAGATATTCTTTAACAGTACAACGGTAATCCCCCGAAAAACAATTTGGGGGTTTACCGTGGCAGCGATTAAAACCCTGTAAATTAGAGCACTGGTTTCTGTCGCTTACTTAGAGGGGATGATTGTAAGCCGAGCCAACCTGACAGCCTCTTTTGGGTATAATCGTAAATAATAGTCTCCCGACTCTTCTATAAAAACCGGAAGCTTTATCCTCTGGTCTGTTGATTTATAACAATCATCAACAACTATTTCAAATTCTTCAGAAATAAGATGCACATTAACTTTAACATTCTTCTCCAGTTCAAGTTCAATATCATAAGATCCGGAACTCAAATTACCTACAGGAATAAAGTAGTTACTATCCGTCGAGGTCGTATATTTTTGTAATAGGTCATTAGCCCAGATTCTGTTCAACGGAACAGAAAAGTGCATAGGATAATAGGCACAATTTTCCTTCATATAGCTAAGGATATCGAACAATTCTTTTTGTAAGTATTTTTTCCCGGAAGCCTGGTTATAATGTCTGAGTATATGATTTCTGGATCTCTCAAAAGCATCATCAAAACTCAAACGACCACTACACTGTGCTTCATGACATTTTGCACAGATAGTATTAAAGATAATAACAGACTCGGTAAATGCGGGAGTTTCTCCAGAAAATACCGGACGGACAGACAGAAAAAACCCTGAGAATCCGAGAAGCAATACTCCAAATAGCTTTGTCATAACATTTATCTCCAATAGCTCAGATGCTGACTGTTGTTTGTACGGTACTCAATAATAGAATTTTTTATTCATAATTTACTCATTTTTTGTTTAATATCCTTATGAATATCAATTAAAAACTTTTTATTCTGTTCCGGCAGAGTTTTAAGTGCCTTAACCCTTTGCGGGAAGTCTTCTGTGATATTAAGCAGTTCATTGATGATTGCCGTTAACCGGTTTTTATCAAATCCCAGGCTGTGGTTAAAGCGCTCAATGGCCTGAGTGAATCCTACCGGTTTATCCTGTTTATTAATATATTCACCATAATTACCAAAAGGCATGGCACTGAGGATATTATGGATGGGGTAAGCACGCATGGGAACCGGATCATAGACCGGGGAAAAGTCAGTTATGCCATTGCGGATCTGCAGGCTCATATTTTCCAGGTGCAGATCACCGTTGCCGGTTAAAAAGGATATTAGCAACCGTTTCAATAAATGCTTTTTGGCAGCCCTGCGATCGTCTATTAAGGTCAGTCTGGGGTTGTCTAACATACGGCCTATCTGATCATAGCTGGCATCGTAGTGGTTATGGATATTTCGGTTACCGGAGGCCAGTATGGAAAACAGGCTTTCCTGGAATACCGGGTTGTTGTGTTCATCCCGGTCAAAGCGTTCTATAGCAATAGCATGAATGCCCTCAAATTCAGTTGTCCAGTAACGGGGAGTCTGAAAACCGGCTTTACTGTGAATATCCAGCCCCAGGGCTTCCAGCTCTACAATACCGGGATAGGCTGTATCTTTTTCCAGTTTCAGAATAATATCGGTGGACTGGGTATCACCAAAGCGGGTGGGCAGACCGACCTGTCCGTTCCAGCCGCTTTTAGGGATGGACAGCAGCAGTTTGGGTATGGCACCGTTTACTGATGGGGTCGGGCCGATAAAATCCAGCAGGTAGCCGGTTTTATCTTCATACCAGGTGAGCATATTTTTAAGAGAAAAACCCAGGGAGGATTTTTTTTTAAGAAAATCCTGCTGGGGCATGGTGGGTGTAGCATACCATCGAACAGCCTTTTCATCCGAACTGAATACATCAATATGGCCGATACCCCCATGACCGCTAAAGGTTAAGATATTCCAGTCATTATCAAAGTCACTGCCTTCTATTATGCCAATAGTCGCCAGGTAGTTCATGATCAGACGACGTTGAAAATTATGCTCCCCTGAAGGAGGGATCAGGGACTGTATGGGTGGATGAAAATTAAACCGCTCAGTTCGGGACCAGCGTATGGTATTCTGGCTATATATTTTTGGTGACAGCACCAGACCCAGACCGGGTAAGCCGGTGTCCAGAAAGGACAGATCATAGACAAAACGGGATTCCGATTCAGTGACGTGCAGTTCACCCATTTTTACCGGGGTACCGGACAACCGAGTCCAGGCAACGGCATGGGCATCCCGAATCATGAGAACAGCTCCCCTTTTTCCACCAGTTCAATTAAGGGGTCATCAGCCATCAGTGTTAATTTAAGACCGACGCTATTGGCCAGTTTTTCCAGAGTGGAAAAACGAATATCACCCTGTTTTCTGGCACGAGAGATGGTCACCGGCCCGACACCCGCTTTATGGCAGATATCTTTTTGGTTCAGACCTTTCTTTTTGCCCTGCTGGATGATTTCATCCAGGATTGGGGTTAAATTATAGGACATGGTTTTATATTTTAGATTATATTATTTGTTAATTTATTTATGTATTTTCAGTTTATTATTAAATATTATAAAAATCAAGTTATCGCTTTTGATAACTTGATTAAATAATCATTATATTTTACCGTATTCGATAATATTAGGAATTTTAAAGGGCTTTAGGAGGCAGGGCTGTGGTAAAAATTTAATATTAATGGGACAGGACGCTGCGAGTTGACAGATATTATGGCTGGATAATTGTAATACGGTTATTAGCTGTAAAGTATTTGTTTAATACCTTCTGAACCTGTTCTGCTGTAACAGATTTTATACGTTCAATATATTTTGCATCTTCCGACCAGGGAATATCAATAACTTCAGCCTGACCGATGATTTTAGCCTGTGTATAAGTGGAGTCCCGTTCAAAAACTTCTGCGGCAATCATCTGGTTTTTAACTTCCTGCAGCTCACGCTCGCTGATAAGCTGTTGCCGGATAGTTTTCAGCTCATCCTTTATGGCCTGTTCCAGCTGGGTCATGGAAATATCCTTTAAGGGCATAGCTTCTATAATAAACAGGCTGTCATAACGGGTCATAAGACCATAACGTACACTGATATCCTGTGCTTTCTGTTTATCCCAGATTAAAGCACGGGGTAATCTTGAATGCACGCCGCTGTCCAGCCAGCCGGCCAGTACTTCCAGAGCATAGGCATCCTGTTGCGGTACGGCTGTTTTAATGGAAGGCACCCTGAATCCCATTAACAGCTTACCCGTTGAAGTACTGCTGTCTTTTCTGTGCGGCAAAATATAATGAATTTCTGAACGAGGTGTGCTCGGATGACTGGTTTTTAAGGTTATTTGCGGGTTTATGGAAGAATCACGCCGCTTAGTTATCGGGGAAAAATAGCGGTCTGCCCAATGAAAAACCTCACTGGCATTAACATCACCAGCAACCACTAATACGGCATTATCCGGCGTATAGTATTGCCGATGCCATTGGCTTAACTGCTGCAGGCTTAGTTTTTGAATATCGCTGAAATTACCAATAATCGGATATTGATAGCCGCTGTCAGGGAAGGCTTTCTGGTAAATCAGATCATCCAGAAAATAAAAAGGGTCTTTACTGAGCTGATTATTAAATTCTTCCCGAATGATTTTTTTTTCAATTATCAGGCTTTTCTCTGAAGCATAAAGCCCCTGCATCCGTTCTGCTTCCAGGTGAAGCATACGGGGCAATGCGGCTTTATCTGCAATATAAAAGTAAAAGGTATAATCACGATGAGTAAAGGCATTGCGTTTAGCCCCGATACGGGTAAGCTGCCAGAAATCCTGTGCCAGTTGCGGATTATTATGGCTTTTAAACATCATATGTTCGAGCAGATGAGATATTCCCCGTTTACCGGGAGATTCATTGGCCGAGCCTGTTTTATACCAGATTTGCACCACAGCAACCGGCGCACGATGATCCGGCCTGATAATCACTTTCAGACCATTTTCCAGCATAAAGGATACTGTTTCACTTTGAGAGGCGTGAACTATTGAGCAGGACAGAATAAACAGAAATAAATTCAGAAGTGTCTTAAACGGCGTATGCATAATAGCCAGAGGCGCTAGTCCATTTTTCTGGCAATAAACCAGGATTCATCACCATAATGAAAATACAGCTGCCCTTCCATCATAGTATCGGATTTTAAAAGCGCATGACCCCGGCCGCAGACCGGATCAACATCATTAACACCCTGAAAAGTGAATTCCACAAAGGGACGTTTATGGACGGTTTTGTATCGGCAGTCCAGCTCAATATTGACAGCGCCGAAGATAATCCGGCCGTCTTCATGACCTTCAAAGCTGATCCGCCCCGGTTCAATAAGATCCACAAAATCCTGTCCCCAGAGTTCTGTTTCTATAATTTTCCAGTTACCGTTAAATGGTTTCATTTTAATTTATAACTAAATCTTTTCGTAAACAGTTAAAACGGCATAGGGTATTGCCGTAAAACAGAGTTTATATCATTTAACACTGCGTCTGACAGACTGATTTCAAAGGCATTGATATTACTTTCCAGCTGCTCCATTTTAGTGGCTCCAATAATGGTGGAAGTTACTCCGTCTACCTGAGCGCACCAGGCCAGAGCCATTTGTGCAGAATTGAGCTGATGTTTTTTTGCCACTTCCAGGTAAGCTTTTACCGCGTTATTAACCGCTGGTGTATCACGGAACAGGCCATTGCGCTGAGTGGCGGTCCAGCGGCTGCCGGCAGGTCTTGCACCATTGATATATTTACCGCTTAATACTCCGCCGCCTAATGGTGACCAGGGCAGAAAGGCAATGTCTTCATGCACACAGTTTTCCAGCAGATAAGGCCAGTCTTTGGTATGGATCAGGCTGAATTCATTCTGTATAGACACCGGCCGGGGTAAATTATGCTGAGCGCTTAATTTCAGGTAGGTATTAATACCCCAGGTGGTATCATCGGAGAGGCCAAAGTGACGTATTTTTCCCGCTTTTATACAACGGTCGATGCCGTATAAAATATCCAGCATTTGCTCAGTATGCTGCCGGCTGTCCACTTTAGAAAATTGCACCATGCCGGGCCAGTGTTTGCCAAAATGTGGAGAGTTCCGATTCGGCCAGTGCAGTTGATACAGGTCGATATAATCGGTATGCAGTCGCTTTAAAGATGCATCCACAGACTGGATAATGGCATCAGAAGTAATATCAGCCCCCTTGCGGATCCAGGGCAGTCCATTTCCGGCAATTTTGCTGGCCACTATTATTTCTGGACGGCGCTGCGGATTTTTAGCCAGCCAGCTGCCGATAATTCGCTCCGTATCACCATAGGTCTCCGGGCCGGGCGGTATGGGATACATTTCAGCGGCATCAATAAAATTAATCCCCCTGGACAGGGCATACTCAATTTGCTGATGAGCTTCCTGCTCAGTATTCTGGATTCCCCAGGTCATGCTGCCCAGGCAGATATGAGAAACGTTTAAATTACTTTTTCCTAATGGCTGGTGTTTCATATATATAGTTTATACAGTTTTATAGGCAAAGCGAAGATAGTCGGTAAATTTCTCATCATCCATCTGCTTAAGCTTCTTTTCCAGTGCATCCAGATGGGAAACCACCACTTCTGAATGGGCTTTTAGTTGAATATATAACTGCTGGGCTCTGCTTTTATCCTGTTCATCTGTTATTTCAACTTTTCTGCCAAACAGTTTGCCCCAGAATCCCTGTTTTTTTTCCTCTCTACGAAACAGTAATTTAAATATTTCCTGGTAAGTTTCATGTAAATCAATGTGCGGCTGCTCTATTTCACGAAACCCCTTAATAGAAGCCAGAACCTGACCATCATGATAATACCATTGACCAAATTTGCAATCTGTTGCATAAACAGGTATCTGGTTTTCTTCCAGGGGCACACCCAGGATCAGAGCATGGGCATGAGATACCCAGTTTAGATGGGCACGTTTAGCTACACGAATATGGCGTAAATTTTCCTGTTTGTCCAAAAGTGATACCTCATATTTATTAATATTATTTTTGTCAAATAAAGTATAAATGATTGATTTCATTTCTAATAGGCCGGCAAAGAGATTAAAACAGCAATATAAGAAATAGCTTACATAAAACCGTGGATTATAAATTTTTTTGCGGAGATGGTTTTAAAATTGTGTTTTTAGGGGGTTGTGTATAGCTGAGGTACGTTCCCAGGCTGGGCATGGGAACGAAGGGTAATTAAAATTAATTCAATAAACTATAATCTGCTCAGGCTGCAATCTGCTCAGGCTGCCATCTGTTCACCATAAACACTGCGAACTACAGGGTAGAACTTTTCAGTTTCACTGATAATGCGATCCTGGATCATATCAAACATTTCATTGGTTTCTTTAACAAACTGGTCGTGATCTTTAATGCGCAGTTTGCGGTTATGACACCAGCGCTTGGTATACTGCTTGAATACTCGCTTAATTTCTGCCGAACCGGACAAAAAGTTTTCTGCGGTATTTTTAACACTTTGATCAGGATGTGTTAACAGGTTTCTGTACAACTCACGTTCTTCAATATCCATGTGGTTTTTGACTCGTTCGAGCAGGTCGAAAAACAGGTCACAGGTAACATCGGTGTCGCATATAGTACGATCCTGAATCATATAGGTGATAATTTTTGCACGCTCTGCAATTATGTGGTTTTGTTCGTTAAGTTCTTTAAAAGATACCATGGTTTTGCCTCCTTAAAACAGTAGATTACTTTCCCTGTTTCTACGTTTTCTTTTTCTGGTTTAAAAATAAATACTTAGGGTTATGTGTTGATTAATATATTGGTTTATTTAAGCAATAAATAAACGCTGTTCAGTCTGATCTGACTGTTTTATTATTATGATTCTTTTGCAGTGCAGGCTATTTCCAGACTTGTTTATCAAGCTGGTAATTCATGTTTTATTTATAGTTGATTAATATTATCTGTATTATACAAAACTAAGTCTTACATGATTTTTATTATTATTTATTAAGTTTCTATTACTACAAATACTACAAAATTTCACAGAACTTAATATATCTCCTGATATGGGTCTATTGTTAAGTGAACAAAGCCCATTGTCAAGACGAATTAACCCTAATCTATGAATGTTTTTAAAGTATTTGCAAAATAACACAGGAGTCATTTAAGATCCGGTTGCCAGGCAATCATTTATAATATAAAAAAATCATCCATAAAAGGTATATATATTTTGAACATAAAAATTTTTCGAAGCGTATTAATCCATTTGACAGTTTTAAGCGTGCTGCTCTTAAGTCAGGCTGGCTTTGCTGATTATATTGCCGGTGAAGAAGCTAATCGGCGTGGAGACCGGGATACTGCCTTTAAGGAATTTTATAATGCCGCACAAAATAAGGATGCCCGGGCCTATGGTAAGCTGGGCAGTATGTATCTATACGGCCTGGGTACCCCAAAAGATTACCGGCAGGCCTATATCTGGTTTCATATGGCCTGGTTAAGTGGCGATCGGGAAGGTGAACGGTTTAGGGATGCGGCTTCTTCTACTATGAACAGAAAAGAGTATCTGGAAGCCGTAGAGGCAGCAGAACAGCAAAGGCTTAAACTGGGGCTTGAAAAAACACCAGAACATTGATGTTTGCCTTAAAAACCCTATTCTTCCATTAAGTGATCCAGCTCACCGTCCATATGCAGTTCTGTCAGCTCGGTTAAACTGCCGATCCATTTATCATTAATGGTGATCTGTGGGACAGTACGGGCTCCATTGGTGACCCTGGACATTTCAATCAGTCCGGCTCTATCCTGATCCACCCTTACTTCTTCATAATCAATACCCCATTTGGTCATTAAGCCCTTGGCCCGGGTACACATGGGGCAGGTGCCGGTACTGTATATTTTTACTTTGCTCATAATCTGTTTATTTTTCCTGTATATTTCAATTAGTCAGTTGGTTAATCAATAGTCACTGCCTGGCGCAGTTGCTCCTCATCAAAAGGAAACACCAGGGTCTTATGTATGGGAAAGCGGGAACTGACCCGTTCAAACCGCTCGGTATTGCCGGCATCAAGAAACACCACCACTTTAATGTCGGTTTGATGCTGGACACTGGCCAGAATAGACTCCAGGGAACTGGTTCGGTCACGAAAATCGGTCTGGAAATTAAACTCACACACCAGCATGTGTACCGGGTTTTTCTTTAAAAAACTATTGGCCTTACGCGGTGTACTGACGGTTTCCACACGATAGCCTAATGATTCATAAAGCGCTGTAAAATCCGGGTAACCACCCTGCTCTACTACCGCAAGCAATTGTTTATTCATGGGTTTAGTCTTTTTCCTGTAATTGCAGATTCCATAAAGTATAATACAGGCCCTGCTGTGCCAGCAATTGCTGATGAGTGCCCTGCTCTTTCACCCGTCCCTGTTCCAGTACCAGGATATTATCGGCATCAGCAATAGTGGACAGACGATGGGCAATCACTAGCGTAGTATGCTGCTGAGCCACCTCATTAAGAGCCGATAAAATCAGCTGTTCCGAGTGCGAATCCAGAGATGAGGTGGCTTCATCAAAAATCAGGATGGCCGGATTTTTTAAAATAACCCGGGCAATAGCCACCCGCTGTTTTTCTCCGCCGGACAGTTTAAGCCCGCGCTCTCCCACAATAGTGTCATAACCGGAGGGCAGCTGCATAATAAAATCATGAATATTGGCCATTCTAGCCGCTCTGTAAACGTCTTCCCGGCTTGCATCAGGATGGGCATAAACAATATTATGGTAAATACTTTCATTAAACAGCACCGTATCCTGCGGCACAATACCCACAGCCCGGCGCAAACTGGTTTGAGTAACCTTGCTGATATCCTGTCCGTCAATCGTGATACGACCGCTGCTGACATCATAAAAACGAAATAATAATCGTGAAATGGTCGATTTACCGGCACCCGAGGGGCCGACAATAGCCAGCTTTTTGCCGGCAGGAATGGTAAAACTGACATCATGCAGGATCTGCCGCTCTGTCTGGTAACCAAAATTGACCCTGTCAAACTGAACAACGCCTTCACTGACGGTCAGTTCACCGGCATCCGGTGCATCCACCACATCACTTTTTTTATCCAGCAGACCGAACATCAGATCGATATCCGCCAGCGAATGCATCATGGAACGGTAGATAATGCCTAAAAAATTCAGCGGGATAAACAATTGCAGCATCAGGGCATTAACCAGCACCAGATCACCGATAGTCATTTCACCTTCCACTACCCCTTCCGTTGCCAGAAACATCATCAGGGTGACACCGATAGCAATAATACTGCCCTGACCAAAATTAAGCAGCGACATGGACGCCTGGCTTTTTACCGCCGAATCTTCCCATTCATTCAGGGTATGGTCATAACGGTCCAGCTCGTAATTATCATTATTAAAATACTTAACCGTTTCATAATTTATCAGCCCATCCACCGCCATGGAATTAGCCAGTGAATCCAGACGGTTCATACGGTGGCGGATATGCATGCGCCAGTTGGTCACTGACAGGGTAAACACAATATAAACCAGCACAGTACTGAAGGTAACGATGGTAAATCGAATATCGTAATCCCCCAGCAGTAAAACCGCTACCAGAGAGAATTCAGCAATAGTGGGGATAATATTAAATACCAGGTAGTTCATAATACTGGAAACCGCCCTGGTACCCCGCTCCAGATCTCTGGAAATACCGCCAGTTCTGCGTTCCAGATGAAACTGCAGGGACAGTGAATACAGGTGACTGAGCACCTTGCGTGAGAGCTTGCGCATAGCATGGTAACGAACCCGTGCGAAAATCGTGTCACGCAGTTCACTGAACAGTACATTGGCCAGGCGCAGCGCACCATAGGCCAGCAGCAGGGTAACCGGCAGCACCAGCTGCAGAGAACGGGGGTCCAGCGCATCCACAATCTGCTTTAACACCAGCGGCACACCGACCGTGGCCACTTTGGCCAGGATCAGAAAACTCAGGGCAATAATAACCCGGCCTTTGTATTCCCATAAAAATGGTACAATACGCCGAAGATTCGCCAGATCGTGACGATTTTTATGCGGAGCATCGGTATAACGGGTACGTATAGCCATAGTATTGCTTTATCAGACAGAAAGCGGGTATTCTAATCAATTAAGAGATAAAAGGTAATAGTTTCAATACGCTTCAAATTTCTGCCCATTAATAAAAAGAGTAGCTGCTCAGCGTGTTTAGATTTTGTGCCAGTTCAAGGCACAATAGCTTCGCTACCTCAAGAGGCGCACGGAAAATGTGAGCGTATATCAATACGCGACCATTTGAGTACGAAAATAACGCATCTCTTACCTACAAGAGCGGTACAAAAGATGAATACGCTGAGTAGTTACAAAAAAGAATAATATGACGGTAATAACCCCCCCTCGAATTTTTTACGCTTTTGGCCTTATTTTGAGCCTGTTAACTACTCTGCTGTTAACCGGCTGTGATGAGCAGCCGCCTGCCAGCAAAAAACACAGCAAGACTCTGCCCAATGTGGAAATCACCCAGGCTAAACGGGAACAGCTTAACCATAAAATTATAGTAACCGGCACCCTGGAACCCATGCGTACGGTACGCTTTTACAATCAGGTTCAGGGTCTGTTAGTGGAACTGCCCTTTCGGGAGGGTGATCGGGTAAAAAAAGGGCAACTACTGGCCCGCCTTGATGATACTATTGTCCGGGCTGAGTACAATAAGGCGGAAGCCACTTTAAAACAGTCTAAACTCGATTATGCCCGCCTGGAAAAACTGGCGCGCAGCAATCTGACCTCCAAAGAACTGCTGACCCGCGCTAAAACGAAGGTACTGCTGGATACTGCAGAATTTAATTTACAGAAAAAACGCCTCAGCTATACCCGTATTAATGCACCCTGGGATGGTATTATCAGTGAACGCAAGGCTGAACCCGGTGATGTACTGCCCCTGCATACCCATTTTTTAAGTCTGATTGATACCTCTGCCCTGATTGTTAAAGTAGCGGTATCTGAACTTTATTTAAGCCGTATCCAGCAGGGTGACAGTATTCATTTTATTATTGATGCCCTGGGAACAACTGTCTGGAACGGCAAAGTATTACGCATTTACCCGCAAATTAACCCCGATACCCGCAAGGGAACCATTGAAGCCAGTCTTAACCCGGTGCCTGAAGGTGCCAAAGCCGGTCAGCTGGCCCGTATTCATTTATTTACCCCTAAAGAAGATGTCCTGGTGATCCCGGTATCGGCTGTTCGCTATGATCAGAAAGGTGCCTGGGTTTATCTTCTCAGGGCCGATCAGACGGTGGAACGCAGGAATATCCGTACCGGGAAAAAATACCCGCTGCTGATAGAAGTACTGGAAGGTCTGAAAGAAGGTGATACCGTGATCACAAAGGGGCTGTTCGGCTTACACCCGGGCAGGAAAGTTAATCCTCTATGAAGCGACCGCTGAAGCCCTTACAGACCACCAGCAATATCGCAGCCTGGTCAATACGCCATCCCATTGGCGTAACTATGATTGCCCTGGCTCTGCTGGTGCTGGGCATTTTTATGTACCAGCGTCTGGGCGTAAACCTGTTACCGGATATTATTTACCCCGATGTCCGGGTTCGAGTCGTGGATCCCGGTGTTCCGGCGACCATCATGGAAGACAAGGTGACCCGCCAGCTGGAAGAACAGCTGGCCATTACCGAAGGTGCCATTTCAGTACAGTCCCGTACTACGGAAAGCCGCAGCTCAGTTGATTTAAGCTTCCCCTATGGTACCGATATTGACATTGCCCTGCGTGATGCCAGTAACCGTCTGGATCGGGCCAAACGATTCTTACCCGATAGTATTGAACCGCCCATTATTTACAAACGTGATCCGTCCCAGATCCCGGTTATTGAATTTATTGTCAGCTCCAACCGCCGCTCACCGGTAGATTTGAGAAGTTATGTCGATTATCAGCTCAGCAAATGGTTTATTAACCTGCCCGGTATTGCTTCCACGGAAGTGGGCGGCGGACTGGTACGGGAAATTCAGGTGCTGGTGGATCAGCAGCGCCTGGCCTCGCATCATTTAAGTTTTAAAGACCTGGAAACCATTCTGGAAACGGAAAACCAGGACATTGCCGCCGGACGCATCTATACCGTCTCCGATGAATTAAGCACCCGCACTGAAGCCCGTTTTGAATCACTGCAGGAATTAAGGCAATTACCCCTTTCCGGATCAGCCAGCCGGCGTATAGAAGATACCGTTAAACTGGACGAAGTTGCAACGGTTCTGGACACCCATGAAGATGAACGGGTACGGATCCGGCTCAACGGTATGGAAGGGGTTAAGCTTTCCGTTCAGAAACAGCCCCAGGCCAATACCATTAAAGTCGTGGATGCCGTACACCAGCGCATTGTCCAGTTACAGAACGACCAGTTAGTACCTGAAGATATTGATATTACCGCTGTGGATGATCAGGCGGTATTTATTAAACACGCATTAAATAATGCCGCCCGTGCGGCCCTTTCCGGCGCCATCCTGGCCATGCTGGTGGTGTATCTTTTTCTGGGTGATTTACGCCGCACCCTGATCATCGGCAGTGCTATTCCACTGGCCATTGTTATTACTTTTATAATTATGGAAGTCACCGGACTGACCCTGAATATTATGACCCTGGGCGGTCTGGCTCTGGGCATTGGTATGCTTGTAGACAGTACTATTGTCATGCTGGAAAACATTTCCCGGCATCAGCAGCAGTCATTACAGAAATCAGAAAATGACGATTTTGAAAATAATACCACCTCTGCACTATTAGCCGCCAAGGAGGTAAACAGCGCCATTGTGGCTTCTACCAGCACAAATCTGGCTGCGGTACTTCCCTTCCTGTTTATGGGCGGTCTGGTAGGCCTGTTATTTCAGGAGCTGATCATTACCATTTCGGCAGCCATTATTTCCTCCATGCTGGTATCGCTCACCCTGGTACCAAGTCTTGCAGCCCGTTTGAAACCGGTTCAAGCTCGCCGCCCCTTGCGCCTGTTTACTTTCATTGCCGACAGTTATGAGCGCAGTGTAAGCTTTATCGTGCGCCATTCCTGGCTGCCGTTTATTATTTTAATACCGGCCTTATATTTCAGCGGCCAGTATATTATCAATGAAAAACAGATCTTTCTGCCGCAGATTGATGAAGGACGAATTTATCTGAGCATATCCGGTGAACCTGGCATGCGCCTGGATGAAATGGATGACGTGGTCAACAAAATTGAAAACCTGCTGCTGGATAACAAGGATGTCGTTACCGTTTTCAGTACCATTGGCGGCAGTATCTTCGGCCGTTCACAACGTGAAAGCAGCAACAGCAGTTCCATCAAGATCCAGCTGCTACCATCCTCACAGCGCAGCCTGAGTGCCCAGCAGTGGATCGCTATGATCAAACCCCAAATCAATAAACTGAACCTGGTGGGCATTAAGACACGAATGTTTGTACGCGGTGTACGCGGTGTACGCCTGGGTAAAAGCGATGAAAAAATAAGCCTGCGAGTACAGGGTGAAAACCTGCAGGTACTCAATGATATCGGCAACCAGCTGGTTGATAAACTCCGCTCTGTACCCGGGTTAAGAAACCTGAAGCAGACCTACGAGGAAACCCATAAGGAGTTAAAAATAAAGATCCGCCGCAAGCGGGCCGCTGATCTGGGTGTCAATGCCAGGGACATAGGCCATGCCTTAAAGGTGGCCCTGGACGGTATTGTGATATCTGATTTTATTGAAGGTGACCGGGAATACAATATCCGTCTGCGCCTGCCCCGCTCAGAAATCTTATCCAATGATGACTTAAAACACATTCTAATTAAACATCATAACGGCCAGCCCGTGTATATCAATGACGTAGCCAAACTACAGTTTTCAGCCTCTCCTTCGGTTATTGAACGGGATAATCAGCAGCGTATTGTTGAAGTGACGGCCAACCTGGTTAACGATGATGATCTGCTGGCCGTAATGACCCAGATTGAACAGACGCTTAAAGATTTCCCCTTACCCGAAGGCTATTATCTGTATGACGGCGGTGCCAATAAGGAAATTAAGGAAGGCCGTGATATGAGCCTGATATTATTTGCTCTGGCCATCTTCCTGGTATTTGTAGTCATGGCAGTTCAATATGAATCGTTAAAGAATCCGCTGGTGATCCTGCTGGGCATTCCCTTTATGATCATTGGTGTCGCCGGTGGGCTGTACTTTAGAGAATTGCCGGTTTCCATGCCGGTCTGGCTGGGCCTGATTATGCTGGCCGGTATTGTGGTTAATAATGCCATTGTCCTGGTGGAACAGATTGAACTGGAACGAAACCGTGGTCTGGCTCTGGTACCGGCCATCACTCATGCTGCGCGTTTAAGACTGCGCCCGATTTTAATGACCAGCATAACCACCGTAGTGGGTATGCTGCCCCTGTCCATTGGTTTTGGTGAAGGTGCCGAAATGCTTCAGCCCCTGGCGGTTGTTATTGTCTGGGGATTGAGTTTTTCCATGCTGGTGAGTTTGCTGGTGATCCCTTCACTTTATCATCTGTTTCATATTAAGTCTGCTAACAATCTCTGAAATATTGTCTATACTTATTGCTTATAAAGGATATTCATAAACGAATGTTCAAGTAATGGTAATTGCACACCGGATTACTTTAAACAGGTTTAAGTATGAGTTTTTATTTTCGTATTTTTCTTCTACTGATTTTAGGCATTTTTTATACCTGTGCTTATTCTGCTGAACTTAGAATATCATCCTCTGAATTAAGTAAAAAGTTAACTAACAGCACCTTTATTATTCTTGATAGCCGCACATTTGAAGATTATAAAATCAGCCATATCCCCGGTGCTTTAAATTTCCCTGTAGATTTAAGTTACGAAAACAAGCAGGTTAACGGTAAAATCACTTCTCCGCAGGCTATGCAGAAAATTTTTCGCCGACTTGGTTTAACCAGTAACAGCCCGGTTATTGTCTATGACAGCGGCGATCTGGCTGATGCTGCCCGCCTGTTCTGGGTTCTTGAAGTCTATGGTATAAAACAGGTCAGAGTACTGGATTATGGCTATGATCACTGGCTTAACCAACACTATCCTGTTACACAGCAAATTCCCGAAGTCATACCCAGTCACTATATTGCAACCATTAATCATAAACGTCTGTCCAGCAAATTCACAACCTTACTGGCCACAAAAAACACTAACCAGGTCATTGTAGATGCACGCCCAGAAGCGGCCTATATAGGAAAAACATCCACAGCCAAACGATTTGGACATATACCCACTGCTATTAATGTCCCATCATCACATAACCTGGCCAAAGAAGATGGTTTTTCCAGTCTTAAACAGCTTAATGAACTGAATCGCCTGTACAATATAATCCCCAAAAATAAGAAAGTTATTATTTACTGTGCTATAGGCCGTGTATCAGCCACTAATTATCTGGCCCTACGAGAGCTGGGATACGATGTATCCAATTATGATGCTTCCTGGAAGGAGTGGGGCAATGACTTTAAACTTCCTATTGAGAAATAAGCTGTTTTTTTATGTTGCAGATTAGCTGGAAAAAACTCAGTATCCGTACCCAGCTTATTGTACTTATGAGTTTATTACTGATTATTGTTGAGCTGACTACTCTGCTCCTGGTGACCTATTTTGACCACCAGGAACGCAGAAATATTGCTATAGAACAGGCTGAAACTCTTGGGCGTTCAATGAATAATGACCTATTGCGTGCTCTGGTTTTACCGGGTGCAGATACCTTTTCTGATATTTCCTTTCGTTTAAGTGGTTTTACCTCAGTTGATGCCCTGGTTCTTTATAACGAAAATAATGAGCCGGTATTCAGTTATGGTGATACTGAACATATCAGTAAAGAAGAAGCCATGAAGCTACTTCTGGATCAGTCGTTTTTTTCCCTGGAGGGTCGACTGTTCTTAAAACTGCCAGTACAGGCCGATAATTTTGTTTTTGGCCAGGTGCTTATTGTCATCAACCCCGAACGGTATCAGACCAGTTTAAGAGAACATTTTCTGACTCTGTTGTTAATTTTTCCTGTACTACTGACTGCAGGTCTTATTATTGCCTGGCGAATGAGTCGTTTATTTACCCTGCCTTTTCAGGCTCTGGCCAATGCCATAGAGCATAATGATGTAGATAATAATAAATATAATACGGTAGAAACTCAGGCAGAAAATGAAATTCAAACTTTATTTAACGGCTATAATGCCATGATAGAAAAAATTGAAAAGACCGCGGCATTAATGGATTATCGCAGCCGTCATGATAGCCTGACCGGTTTGTTCAACCGTTATGCCATTGAACAGGAAATAATTCTCGCTTTAAAAACACCACTGGATAATGAATACTATCACGCTCTGCTCAATATCGATCTTGACCAGTTTAAACTAATTAATGATTCCCTGGGACATACGGCCGGGGATGAACTATTAAAAATGATTGCTCATTATTTTCATAACCATTGCTGTGAAACCACCTCAGTTGGCCGTATCGGCGGCGATGATTTCTTACTCTTACTTAAAAGTAGCCAACGTAAAACCGCCATTCAATTTGCTGAACAGGTGCTTGAAGATTTAAAAGATTTTCGATTTTTCTGGGAAGGTAATGCAGTCACTATCTCAGCGTCAATTGGTCTGGTCCTGTTTAAACCATTTGAGTACACGCTGGATGAATTAATTAATATTGCCGATATTACCTTTTACAGCGCCAAATCTCTGGGTAGAAATAAACTGCATATTTATGATCCCCAGGATCATGATAAAGAGCAAAAAGACAATGAAGTTGCTCTTGCCGGTTATATTAAGGATGCCCTGCAGCAGGGACCGGCACGTTTTGAACTTTTTGCCCAGCCCATTGTGCCACTACAATATTCTGACGACAAAATATCCTATGAAGTGTTAATCCGTATGTGGGACAGTAACAATCAGTTTCTGGCTCCTGACTGTTTTCTCTCTGTAGCTGAACGCTATCATATGATGGTAGAAATCGACATGTATGTGCTCTGGCATTACCTGGAAACCGTATGCAAACACCCTGAGCATCTTAAACGTCTGCACTCAGTACATTTAAATCTTGCGGGCGGTACTTTGAATAACCACGAGTTTCAGGAAAAATTAAAACTGGCCATTAAAACTTTTGATTTTCCCTGGCACTGTCTGGAAATGGAAATTACCGAAACTTCTGCTGTAGGCAACCTGAACCAGGCCACAGATTTTATTAATTTCTGTCGTGACAGGGGTATTGGCTTTGCCCTGGATGACTTTGGTACCGGTATGGCTTCTTTTGAATATCTGAAATACCTTCCATTTAATGTGGTAAAAATTGACGGCAGCTTTGTACGGGACATGCTCAGTGACCCCTTTGATCACACAATGATCTGTTATACCTATGATATCAGTCAGTTGCGTAACCAGGAAACGGTTGCTGAATACGTTGAAACAGAAGAAGAAGTCAATGAACTGAGAAAAATCGGCATTACTTACGGACAGGGTTATTTTATGGGTAAGCCTATACCCTTAAATGACTGGTTATAAGCGGCTTGTGTATAATCTAGGCAGATCAGGCCGGAGTTGCAGAACTAAAAGTTTTTAATAATACTAAAAACGGTTTTACCTTCGCAGGGGAAGTTCTGAGAACATTCTTCTGATTTTTCACCGGCATTGATGTCAATATAGTCCACTTTTAGCTTCATCCCCTTATAGGTAGTGGATACGCCTACACTCCAGTCCTGATAGTCTTTCATACCGCCCTTTTCAGGCTTGTTCTTAAACTGGTTCCAGCCATAGCGGGTTTCAACGGAGAACATTTTTTTTACCGGTACGGCAACACCCAGCTCGTAATTGTAATACTCACCCATGCCATAGGAATCCGGACTGTATTTAACCGCAGCTTCAGAAGACAGGTGTTCAAAACGGTATTCAAGACGGGTCTGGTATTCTTTACTGGTATTTTTATCTATGCGCAGA
Source organism: Gammaproteobacteria bacterium (assembly GCA_027012135.1). Lineage (GTDB taxonomy): Bacteria > Pseudomonadota > Gammaproteobacteria > GRL18 > GRL18 > JANELJ01. The sequence goes on along the minus strand of JALUZF010000137.1, from coordinate 43,508 downwards.
TCAGGAATTTTATTGAAACTATGGTAAGGCGCGAATACATCCGCCGGTTTGTCCTGGTAATTGACATCCAGCTCGACAATGGGAAATTTAATTTTTTTCTTTGACTTATCAGCCGTCAGTTTATGCTGTTTTTCAAATTCAGCAATATAATCCAGAGCACTGCTAAATTGACTACCGGAAGCAAGGCTTTCGATACCCAGGTTATACTGATTATCATTTTCTTCAGCCCATACGCTCTCTGCCGGTAATAAAAGCATCAGCAAAGCAGTGCAAATAATTGTGTCTGAATTTTTCACTATTTGATCCCTGACGAGAAATGGAGAAAATTTAACAACACATTACCGATGGAACATCAAACTAAAAATATATCGTTTGTAAAGAGCTTCATTTAAAAAGAGCTGTAATGTAATTTTAACATTGACAGCCGGAAGATTAAACATCTGTTCAAGCTGCTTTTGTAGGAATTACTTACAAAAGGGTTTTTATTTTAGTTTTCCAGGATGTGAATTAGCCTGTATGAAGCAATATTATCAGGCCAGGTTTAACAATCCAGCAGAAATGTATGTTTTTGTGAAACAGATCCGTAAACTTTATCATGACCTTGAATTTGTGTGAACTGCATACAGGTTCTGCCCACTTTTTGCGACTTTTTTTGAAAAATCATTTTACGGTTACGGCTGACCGGAGAAATCCACTTCTACCTTAAAATGAGACATAACCTCAACCATCCAGTTAAACAGAGGTAATAATTGTTCATAATACTGCATACACCAGGGGATAAATTCGGCACTGAATAACTGTTTGGGCAAAGGCATCTGAAACCAGCATTTTAAGCTCTTATAACGAATTAAATCCGCATTGATCAGTTCATCCGGGTTCTTATGGCTAAAACCCCTGGGTAATCGTTTTAACTGCTCTCCGTGCATAATAATTCCGTTTTGTTTCAGCTTTGTCATAATATCGTGTATTTGCTGATCCTTGCCTGTTTGTGCGCACTGTTCACGCCAGGCCTGCAGGTATTCAGGGGTAAAATGGTTAATGCCCACACCAATCTGAATATATTCCGGCCTGAATGCCAGATAAAACCCCGGACAACGGGTTCGCTTTAACATACCCTGCCAGAACAGGTAGGAAATATGGGTTTTATAAGGCGTTTTATCCTTACTGAAACGGGCGTCACGGGAAAACCGGTATATTGAACCATTCACCTTGGGCACCACATTAATACCCGGAGCTGTTTCCTGCAGGGCGCCTCCCAGAGCTTCAACCAGATCTCTTGAGACTTCCAGAATTTCCTGTTGATAAAAATCGTAATGTTCATCAAACCATTTTTTATTATTGTTTTGTTTGATGTTTTCAAGAAACTGGATGACTTGCGGGTTAAAGCCGTTGAACTGGGGCATTAGGAGTCCTGGTTGGGAGTTGGACGAGTATTTTAGCACTTTCATGAAATTAGGGTTAAGTGTTAAGAAAGAACTTAGGGCTTTTTTGGGGAGTGAGTAAATATTATCATTCTGACAGTACTTGACTATTTTACTTGGTTATTATATATTATAGGCCTGATTTAACTTTGGCTTTGCTGACTTTTGCGAACGGATTTTAGCAGAGCCGGGTTAAATATTGGGTTAGTTTGACCGATAAAAGTGAATTATCTGTAACCCTAAATAAATCAGTAGAAACGTAGCGAGAATGGTCAGAGTGCTGAAGATACAAGGATTTACAGGTTATTTTGGCTTTATTCGTAGCCATTCTACGGGTGAAGTCAAAATGTTCTGGAAAGCCTTGTAGATTCAGTGCTATGGACATTCGCAGTAGGTTCAACTGATTTATTTAGGGTAAAAAGTACCTCTCCTCCTCAAGTTCCGACAGGTTCTTATCCAGCTTATGGACGGATAATTCACTTTCTTTTACGGGCTCTGTTTTATTATTTCATTTAGGTTAAGCCCATACATCATGTTAAAATACAGCATCTGATTGCTTATTTAAGGATTTTTATTTATGGCCTCTTATTTCGTTTACAAAATTTCACCCACTGTTGCTAACCTGGTTAAGCCCATGGAAATGCTGGATGAATTTGAGACTTATAAAGAAGCTCGCAATTACGCCAGGGAGCAGCGTATGAACCCTGACAATGATCCTCAGGATACCTTCAAGGTTATTTTTGCGGACAACCCTCTGGATGCTGAAGAAAAACTCGGTGAACACAGAGAACAGCCTATTCTCAAGGAATGGGAAAAGTAATGGACGAGGAGCAGTACCGGTCAGCGTATCGGGAAATGAACCCGACCCGCTGTTACTTTGAAAAACTGCTGTTACTGCGTTACGGTCAGTGTGAACAGGCTGAAAAGTTATTACTGGCAGAACGGGAAGCCTTTGCCTGTAAAGATGCCGTGGCCCAGCAGCAGTGCCGAAGATTACTGGACAACCTTCGTGCCAATGCCCGCTTTGCTTTACAAATTACTCAGGCTAACGGCCCTCTGCCTCATGCTAAGGAAATTAAAGTACAGGTGGGTGGAATTTATGGACTGCAGCAGTTACTGGCCGATAAGAATCTGGCCGATACCACCATTTTAAGTGATGAGGATGCCCGCTTTGGTGAGCAGGCTCAGGAACGTGCCCCTATTGAGAATGTACACGGCACTATTAATGAAACAGTGGCTAAATACCAGAGTCTGGACAAAATTCCTTATAATGAAGTGGTTAAATCTATTATCAATTTTAAACTGCCTGAACGAAAGCGCCGTTCAAAACGTAAGCGTTCAGATAAATAACAGTTAAATAAATAGTTACAGCTTTAAAAGCCCCCTCATCCTGACCTTCTCCCAAAGGGAGAAGGAACCTCACGCATATTATTTCTTTTTAAATTTAACCACTTCGGCTGGTTTTACTTCATCCGTAAAAAACGGACGGGCTTTATTTTCTATGCCCAGCTCTTCCATTAATTCTCTTTCCCTGGCTGAAATCAGTGCAAAGCAGGCACGAATATCTTCCACAGTATCTTTACTTAAAGGGTGAACCAGAGCCGGGTCAGAAGGTGTAGTATCCTTAACGATATTGGCCAGGGTTTTACGCATGGCTACCATAACCTGCTGTTCTTTAGTGAGGGAATTAAAATCCATTGTATTTACCTTTTTCAAATTAACTTTTAATTAGCTTTTGTATTCATACATTGTAAATGTATAGCATTTTGTTCAACTGTTTTATTCAGCTTAAGTCCTACAGATAATAAAATCATTCCTACAAAAGGATCAGACTTGTCTTGCAGACTTCATAGCTTAATCATTTTATAGTTTAGAAAACGAATAAGAAAAAAACTGATCAGATTTAAGGAAGCCAGTATGAGACAGGTTTATCTATTTATGAGCACCATCGGTATTGCTTTTACCGGGCTCATGCTTTCGCTTTATCTGGTGTTAAGTATTTTCTTTGTCTGATTTTCTTTATCTGTTCTTCTTTACTTAATCCCGCCGGCCACGAGCACTTTGAAACGATGAAGTGCGTTCTGAATTCGGATTAAACCATTTCAATTTATCATGTAAGGTCACTACATCACCGACAATAATCAGTGTAGGGGCTTTCACTTTTTCCCGTTCCACTATATCCGCCAGAGTGGCCAGTGTACCGACATGGACACGCTGGTTTTCAGTAGTACCCTGTTCAACAAGGGCCGCAGGTGTTTCATCTTTTAAGCCATGCGCCACCAGCTCCTTATGGATCACATTTACTGCCTGTAAGCCCATATAGAAAACAATAGTCTGATTAGGATGCGCCAGGGCTGTCCAGTTCAGGTTGACTGTGCCGTCTTTTAAATGCCCGGTTACAAACACACAGGACTGGGCATAATCACGATGAGTCAGCGGAATACCGGCATAGCTGGCACAACCGGCTGCAGCGGTAATACCGGGTACCACCTGAAAAATAACATTGTTTTCTTTCAGCGTTTCAATTTCTTCCCCGCCGCGTCCGAAGATAAAAGGATCACCGCCCTTAAGACGTAAAACCCGTTTACCTTCTTTAGCATAACGCACCAGACATTCATTAATGCCCTCCTGCGGTACCGCATGGTTATTTCTTTCCTTGCCGACATAGACCAGCTCGGCATCACGGCGTACCAGATCCAGGATCCCCTGGGATACCAGACGGTCATACACCACCACATCAGCTCTCTGCATCAGGCGCAGGGCTCTGAAAGTCAGCAAATCGGGATCACCGGGACCGGCTCCCACCAGATAGACTTCCCCGCTTTCTTCAGAAAAATCTTCATCAATGGCTTTTTGCAGGGCATAGCGGGCTGCATGTTCATTGCCCTGGAATAATAGTTCAGGAATACGACCTTCCAGGACGTTTTCCCAGAAATAACGGCGCTGTTCGCTATTGGGAAATTTTTCAATGACCTTGCTGCGAAAGCCGTCGACCAGCTGTGCCAGTTTACCGTAAGCCGCAGGAATATAGCTTTCCAGGCGGGTACGCAGTAAGCGGGCCAGTACCGGCGAACTGCCGCCGGTGGAAATGGCAATCTGAATAGGTGAACGATCCACAATGGACGGCATAATAAAACTGCATAAATGCGGCTGATCCACCACATTGACCGGCATGGAACGTGCTTTGGCCAGTTCGGAGACTTTTTCGTTTACGCTCTGATTATTTGTGGCGGCAATAACCAGTACACTGTCACAGAGGCTGCTGTCACAAATATCTTTTTCATCAAAGGCCCGGGCATAATGTTTTATCTGCCCGGTTTTAGCCATCTCGCTGACCTCACGGCACAATTCAGGCGCCACTACCTGTACCTGTGCACCAGCCTTAAGCAATAAAGCAATTTTTCTGGCTGCGACCTTGCCACCGCCAATAACCACACATTGACGATTTCTAATGTTCATGAAAATGGGGAAAAAATCCACTTGTTTTCTACCTCTGCTTTTTGCTCTGCTTATTCTGAATTCAGGGCGGTAAAATAAGAATATTAACTTTTTATAATACCATATCCGGTAATTATTTAATATTTTTACAAAATATTACTGCGATAGTTAATACTCATTATTTAACTGCTTAATATTCTCAGGTTCATCTGTATGGGATCAAAAACCGGTTTCAGTTTTTTACGCATTAATGAACCCACGGCAGTACTTTTGGCAATAGTAGGTGCCAGCACGGTCTGGGTGGTTCTGCCTAAAAAGACAATGGCCTGGAGATGGTCGGCAAAGTCCGGAACCGCCTCCCTTACGGCTTTTAATTCACCACTGCAGCAGATACCATTATTTTCATTGGCAATATTTTCTGCCAGCTCCACAACTTTGTTAATATCGGTCTGGATTTCACCGTTTAAATCCAGCCCCTGTTCATGGTGCTGCTGATTCTGGCCGGCTTCAGGTTGCTTAATAAACAGATAACGTCTTATAGCTTCAATTAAAGCGCCAACTACATCATAATTGGGCGGACGCTTAAACGAGGCATCGGCGGTTTTTAAAAAGGTCTGTCCCTGTGAACTGAACAGCTTGCATAAAACCTCGGCATAGGGATTTGCAGCTTTAAGCTGCTCAGATAATGCCTGCTTAACTTCTTCATAACGAGGATGCTCAGCAACAGGTTCCGGCAGATTATCAGGACGGACATCCAGAAAGCCTACATACAGGGTATTTTTACTTTTGGCCTTGCGCCACAGGCTCAGGACTTCATCTTCTGAAATCAGCCCTTCCTGCAGTACCAGACGTGCTGAAATCATCATATCCAGCGGATCTTCCTCAAAGGGCAGAAATTCAATCAGAAACTTTGCCAGTTCCTTACCAATTTCACCTTCTGCTACCGCTTTATTGGCCAGCATACTGCGGGCATTTTCAGATGACTGTACGGCCCACCAGGCACTTTTTGCCAGTTCAGCCGTCAAATCCCGGTTGTTGACTACCGCCGTTACGGCTTCTTCTTCACCCAGCAATAAAAGTTTATCCAGACGATTACTCTGTACATCGCCCATACGGTTCCAGCGGGACAGGAACATGGGAAAACCACCGGATACACCCAGTGCTTTGGTAGATAGAAAGTCTTTAACTTCCTTGATATATTTATGGTTACGGGTATTCGGATTAAGCTGAATTTTAGCTTCACCTTTTTGAGTCAGGGCATAAAGTATCAGCTTACCTTCATCAATGCGGATTGCACGAACATCCTGGGCCAGTAATACATTTAATCTTAAACTGTCTTCGTTGGATAATGCCATAGTGTTCTTTATGTTAATTTAACTGGACCCGCTGTCCCCAGGGTACGGGGGCTCTACCTTTTACCAGCCAGAGTACCGGGTACTGCGGCTCCTGCTCGGGAAATTCGCCTTCTGCATCAGTAAAGTACACTAACAGGTCGGGGCGTTTCTCCTGATTTTCAACCCAGTCAAATACCGGTGTAAAACGGGTACCGCCGCCGCCCTGAAACTGGATGGGCAGTTTCAGCTCATCCCAGGGTTCATATTCCCAGGGTCCCTCAGTACTGACTTCGGTATCACAGGCATGCAGGGTAATACGGGCACGTACCTGGGCTTTAATCTGGTCCACTTCCGCTAGAAACTCCTTAATTTCTTTGGTGGCAATAGAGCCGCTGATATCCAGGGCCACCACAATATCCACCATATGACTGCGCAGACGCGGATAGATGGCCGGTTCACCTCGCCGGCTGGATGGCCGGGTATAGCTGTAATCTTCTCTGGCGGTAGCACTCATATAACGTGCCAGCAGCATACGCCAGGGCAGTTGCGGCTGCAGAAGGTGATCCACCAGACGTGCCATGGACTGGCTTAGCTTACCGGCCTGTAACGCCTGCTGGGCGGCACCGGCCAGTCGTTGCTGCCATTGGGCCGTCAGACTCTGTATTTCATCATTATTGGGTGTCGGCGGCGGTTCTTTCTGAATATCATCACCACTGCCCTGCTCAGACTGTTTGCCCTCTTCCGAAGTCTGTCCCTTACCTTCTTTGCCATTATCCTGCTGCTGGCTGTTCAGCTTCTGAGTTTCCGTGTCTTTGGCATCGCCGTGATCAGACTGTTCCCCGCTTTCCTTGTCACCAGCTTCATTATTCTGCCCCAGCTCACTGTCAGCATCATTTTCATTATCCATTAACAGCGGATAAATCTCTTCTGCCGTCATACCGGCAAATTCACGCAGGTAATGAATATGCGGAGGCGGCCTGAGGCCGTCTTCAATCAGAATAGGATTAATGGCATAGTCACAGGCCATATCCCAGCGCATTTTAACTCTGTGCTGACGGCGGGAAAAATGCGACAGGGCGCAGTGCAGCGCTTCATGAGCCAGGGCAAACTGTGCTTCTTCAGTGGTTAACTGGTCAATGTACTCAGGATTAACATAAAGCTTTTTCATATCCGTATCAGTGGTTTTACACCAGGACGGATCGGCTTCAACAATCGGCAGACGCAGCACCAGAGCACCCAGGAAAGGTTTGTCCAGAATCAGTTTAGTGCGCGCAGCACTGAGTTTATTGCTTATTGCTTCATCCATACAACATAATATCGGCTATGGCATCCGCCCAGTTAGCAAATTCTTCAACACTGAAAAGCTCTTCACCAATGGCCCGGTGCATATCAGAAACCAGCATTACCCCCATTTCTTTCTGGCGGAAACTGGATGCGTACCTGAGGATATTGGTATAAGTTTTATTCGCTTCATCTGTACCTTTAGCCCGAATAGCACGTCCTACCAGAGCGGAGGCCACGGCATACTGCAGATCGATTTCTGAAGGGGTGGGTACATCTTCTCCATTAATAATGGCATCCAGATCCGGCATTTCATCCAGGTTGGCAATAAAGGCATTAAGCTCAATACCGGCCGCAGGACCGACGCAGGACTGCAGAGCACCCAGGAACAGTTCAGGATGATCCATAAATTTATTCAGAGCCTTATGCACAAACTCCCAGGTACGGGGAGATGGGAAAGCCACCGGATTATGGGCCGGGTCAAAATCAAATAACAGATCCGGACGAAAACGCAGGAAGGCAATAACCCGCTCATCAATACCACTCTGGTAAGCCCAGTGTACCCAGTCATCCAGGTTAATATCAAATTCATAATGGGAAAAACGGTTAGCCAGCGGTGCCGGCATACTATAGGTGACCCCGCGGTCACCCTGACGGTTACCGGCGGCAAAAATTGCCCAGCCGTCAGGGATCTGATAATCCCCCAGACGGCGATCCAGAATAAGCTGATATGCCGCAGCAGATACACTGGGTGGTGCAGAGGTGATTTCATCCAGAAACAGAATACCTTCTGCACCGTGTTTTTGAACATCCGGCAACATAGAAGGTACTGCCCATTCCACTTTATCACCATCCTTAAACGGAATACCCCGTAAATCACTGGGTTCCATCTGGGACAGACGAATATCAATCAGGGTACGATCATGCTTTTGGGCGACCTGGCTGACTAACTGGGATTTACCCACGCCCGGCGGCCCCCAGATCATTACCGGGGTATGGTGTCCGGTTTTAGTACCTTCAAATTCCTGGTCCAGGACGGTAAATAGTTGTGACGCTCTCATTTAATTCTCGCTATCTTAATCTTTTATTTAAAACCCAGCCTGTTTCATCAGCCGCTCGGCTTCTTCCAGATCCTGTTCTACACCATTACCTTCCTTATACATCATAGCCAGGGTAGTCATGGAGCCAATCAGTCCGGCTTCAATGCCTTTTTTAAACCATTTAACGGCTTCTTCAGCATTTTTATCAACACCTTCGCCTTCCATATACATAAAACCCATACCATGCCAGGCCAGTTCATAACCGCCATCGGCTGCCATTTTCATCCACAGGGCTGCAGCCGTTTCATTTCGATGGACACCCAGCCCATTCTGGTACATGACCGCCATACGGTGCTGGGCTTCAGGTACCCCTTTTTCAGCCAGGGGGGATAATAATTGTACAGCACGGGTAAAGTGCTTGTCTTCCAGGGCTTTAAGGCCGCTGTCCAGATCCATCATATCTTCTTCAGTTAAGTTCATTGTTTATCTCTACTTATTCGCTCGCTTTTTAATATCATATTTTCCAGTTAATATATGAAAAATGATATTGGACATAAGAATGCTATTGTTCCATTCTCGAATAGAAATATTCTACCATAATATCCGAGTAAATTACTTGGTTAATTATAAAATAATACCCTTTTTTATAATATTCACAAAATTTTTTTCAATCCTATCCTATAGAGATATACCGTTGAGGCTGTCCAGTAAGTATACTCACATGCAGTCAGATTCTAAGCAGAATCTGAGCCCTATTTGTGCTACAAATAAACTTCAGGTTTGGCCTGTGGCCAGGTAGTCACAAACAATAGCAAATGCTATTAGAAATTTTCAGGCTATTACTGGAAATTTATATAAAGATCATTTAATATAAGCGAATTATTATTTTGTCACAGTCTGCTTATATGCTCATACGATTTTAACTGACTGGAAACGTAAAGGAAAAACCTATGAACCAAGAATATCATGATTTTACTGTAAAAATGGAATCTGAAGGTGTAAACCCGGAGTATATCCAGGGTTGGCAAGGTGGTTATGTATGTAACCCGGAACGTGAAGAACAACGTGTTACCGAAGCCTACAGTGCTGGTTATGAAGACGGCCTGGAAAAGAATATGGAAGGCTACGCTGACTGGAAATAATATTTCCTTATATTTAAGTTTTATACCTGAATCCTGCAGGTATAAAACCTATTTATAGCATAAAAAACCGGCTTTTATTAGCCGGTTTTTTTATGTACTTTTTATGCTCAATTGCCTAAGATTTACCCTTAAGGCTTAAGTCTCAGAAAAATCAAACCACAGAAACCATCTGTTTTTCGGTTGAAAAAGAGCATTCATTATAACCAATAAGCTGTTTCAGCAGTTCCGGTTCATTCAGCGTTATCACAGACTCATCAATAGAGATCAATCCCTGCTTTTTTAATCTGGAGAGTATTCTGGAAAACGTTTCCGGTGTAATTGACAGTCTGGAAGCCAGCAGTGTTTTGGTGGTCGCCAGCACAATAACAGGCCGGCAGGACTGTAAATCCCCCTTGCAGGCTTTCTTAAGTAAATATCTGATCAGACGGTACTGGGCATCATAAATAGACAGCTCAACTATTTCCTGAATCTGCTCATGCAGCCGGGAACTAAGATCGGACATAATAGAAAAACACAGACCGGGATAGTCATACAACTGCCTGCGAAAGTGCTGAGCATCAAAATAAAATAACGTGGTATCGCTGCAGGCCCGGGCACAGGTTGGGTAGCATTTTTCATCACTGAACATGATATCTTCTGCAAACACTTGAGCCGAATCATACAGATTAATAATTTTTTCGTTGCCGTCCAGGGACATCTGAAATAAGGCGATTTGCCCGGAATGGATAAGAAAGAACTGTCGGGCTTTTAAACCACATTCGTATAAGAGTTCATTTTTCTTTAAAAACAGAACCCCGGCATTTTGAATAACGTGCTCAAAACAGTCATCCGACAGCTCTTTAAATAAATGATGTTCCCGGATTTCCTGAAAATAAAGAGGACTTAATGTCAAAAGGTCAATCCTGATATTTGATTTTATTGTAATAGTAAATAATAACGTTAGCTCCAGAAAACTAATTCATAGAGCGTTAGCCCTTTTTTAGGCAAGGACTTTATATTAACCTATCAAGAAAAACAATCAAGTAATATTTAGTCTATTTCCAGAGGTGTGGGATATTAAAAAGCGGGTTTGTATAGATCGTTAATGGCTTTTTTAAGGTGCCTGGCAGCTTCCGGAGCATTGATTTCCAGTACCTGAGTTTCGATCCATTTATTGTGTCGTTCACCCATAACTTCCTGTACCCGGGTACCCAGGTAACGGCGCATGGTAAAGCTGGGTTCACCATCATCAAAGGGCATTTCAGCATAGTCAGACATTCTTTCATTAACCAGGTTAATGAAATTTTCCTTATAGTCTTTGACACCTTCAATATCTTCCATACTGGACTGTACATTGCGCGCTAAATGTTTAACCATAGATACCACAAAGGCTTCCCGTTCTTCCGGGGTCATTTGTTCATAAGTAATACGATCAGCCAGGTGTGCCAGGTAGATAACAAATTCTACCACCACATCCATTCTCTGCTTGAGGGTATCGGTCTGATAGTCTTCATTCTCAAGGTTAAGCAAGGCATCCTGGGCAACTTTCCAGGCAATAAAGGCCGCTGCACTGGCATTGTCTTCTACACTGCGTTCTTTTTTATTTTTACCCCATTTGGATTTTATGCGCATTTTTTCTAATCCTGTACTCTGATCAAGAATTTTACTGAGGTGCCAGTTCGATCTGGGTTTCCTGTATTTCACCGGTATTATCAATATAAAGTGTCATAATATTGGGAACCCGGGAAAGAATATACCCCGCCATCATGGATTTCATCTGTTCATTCTCATCTTCTATGGCGGTTAGTAATTTATCAGCGACAATCTGGCAACGTTCCGTGATATTGGGATTTTCAACAAAATCACGTCCCAGTGTCCAGCCCTTACTCATATCCTGATCCATTTTATCAAACAGATCAGTCGCTGACATCAGTATTTCCTCTTCCACATTGACTGAATACATATTACCGTCAATAACGACATTTAAAACCCTTATCATAGTTGCCCCATATCAAGAATAAATAAAAAATGTATAGTCTATATGGGGATAATCTCGTAAACTTCAAGTAATAAAAATTATCACTATGGAGTTAGTCATGTTACTTGAGATCCCTGACGTTATTAATCCTCAGCAACTTAAATCCATACAGGCGGTATTAAAACAGGCCAGTTTTGTGGACGGTAAAATATCGGCCGGAGACGTGGCACAGCAGGTTAAAAACAACGAGGAACTGGTTCAGGATGGTTCACCACAGATGCAGTCTCTCAATAATATTCTGATGGGCAGCCTGATAAATAACGAAATTTATAAAGCCGCTGTCATGATGAAAAAAATCGGCGCCCCCTTTCTTGCCCGGTATCGAAAAGGCATGGGCTATGGTGGACACATCGACAACCCGATTATGGGTCAGATGCCCAATATGTACCGGACCGATGTCTCTACCACTATTTTTTTAAATGATCCGTCAGAATACGAAGGTGGAGACCTGGTTATTGTCACCAAATACGGGGAACACCGTGCCCGTTTAAAAGCCGGCAGTGCCATTGTCTATCCTTCTACCAGCTGGCATTATGTGGATAAGGTGACGGATGGAGAACGTCTGGTATGCGTCACCTGGGCTCAGAGCATGATCCAGGATGCCAATAAGCGTGAGGTACTTTACGAGTTATGGCAGGCGCGGGAAAAACTTTTGAGAGAAAAACCCCAGGCTGATGAAACACAGGGCGTGGATGTTACCTATATTAAACTGGTACAAATGTGGGCAGATACCTGAGGCCTGTAAAAACTTTCTTATAGACTTGAGATTAAAATCCCTGAAATAAAAAAGCCGGTTTTAAACCGGCTTTTTTATGCAAAAGATAAAATTAAGATTTATTTTGCATGAGGGTCTACTACTTCATCAGCGAGACTGGCTGGCAGGAATTTCAGTGCAGCTACTGCGATAGTGACCAGCAATAAGGTCACACCAACACCACCCAGACCCAGCAGAACTTCTGGCAGAGATGGCGCATAAGAGGCCACTACCCCATCATAAAAGGAGGAACTGACTTCCATACCTGGGAACATTACCATTGGATAGGCCTGCCCTCCGATAATAATAATGTATAACTGGGCCAGTGCACCTATAATAATAAGCAGGGAGGCAAGACCAATCATAGTACGGTTTTTACCCGTAGGACCGTATAACAGGAATAAAGGTAATACGGTACCCAGACCAATTTGAACGACCCAGAACAGGAAGGTGTATATACCACCTGCGGAAAGGACAAAAATGGAAACACCGCGATGATCCGCAGAATACAGATTAGTAATATGATAAACAATAACAAAATACAGAACCGCGGCAACAAACACACCCAGCAGATTTTTCAGGCGATTGATGACATAGTCACCCAGTGGACGGTCAGTATATTTATAAGAGGCCATTAACACCAGCATAAAGAAAGCCAGACCAAATGAAAAAGACATAATAATGAACATAGGAGCCAGTAAAGCCGTATCATAAGCTTCACGGGAGATCAGGAAGCCAAAGATAGAACCGGTACCAGTGGTCAGGATAAGACGCCAGATAAAGGCAACCATACCTGCTTTTTTAGTCAGATTGTTATAAGGTCTGTCCATCATGGTCCATAAGTAAATTGCAACTATACCCATAAAACCAGTATAGAGGAAAATATTCCAGGTAAAGATAGACACAAAGTTAAACCTGGTCATAGCTACAATCAGTCGATCAGGACGACCCAGATCCAGCAGCAGTACCACCAGACCGCCAGCCAGAAGAGCCATAGCCAACATACCTGATAAACGAGCCAGCGGTTTATAAGCCGTTTTGGCAAAGACTGATGATATAGAAGCCACATTAAGAGCTCCAGAGGCCGCAACAATCAGGAAAATTGCAAATACATGCGGTGTGCCCCAGACCACCTGATTACTCATTCCAGTAACATAGTGTCCGTGGTGTTCCATATAATAGGCAGCAAGTACGCCAATCAGGGAAATCAAACCAAAAATTCCCAGGAAGGTATAAAAACCCTTGGTATTCCCTTCAACTTCTAGAAAGTGTAATTTTTTCATTTTGTAGTCTCGTTACACCAGGTAAATTAATACTTATTAAAAAACAAGTTATATGCCTTGATACTGAACACCTGGGTTCAGTTTCAAGTCTGCACGAATCTGCTTACCGCCATGTTTGGCAAGTAATCTGGAAATATCACTTTCAGGATCATTAAGATCCCCAAAAACAATAGCGCCTTCACTGACTTCTACACAGGCAGGCAACTGACCGTTATCAACACGATTCACACACATATTACAGGATTCAACACAACCCTTACCACGCGGGGTCGTTGTTTTCTGATCAGTCAGTGTTTCATGAACAAAGGAGCGAGCCTTATAAGGACAGGCCATCATACAATAACGACAGCCAATACAGCGGTGTCTGTCAACCAGTACAATACCGTCTTCACGTTTCATGGATGCCCCTGTTGGACAGACATCTACGCAAGGTGGCTTTTCACAATGCTGGCACATTACCGGTAATGACATGCTATAGCCGGTGGTTTTATTTTTTACATCAACCACCCGGATATACTGTGTTCTCTGATCCGCTCTGGAATGTTCTTCATTACCCAGACCATGTTCTTTAACACAGGCTTCAACACATTTGTTCCAGTCAACATCTTTAGTGGTATCGATTAACATACCCCAGCGGACTTTTGAACTGACGGGTTTACTCAAATCACGAGCATTTGCAGTCTGATAGAGCATAACACCCGGAGCAACCGTCAAACCCGCTGCAGCAATCGAACCAAAGACAAAGTTACGACGGGATAAATCTTCTTTTTCGATCTTACTTGTCATCTGAACTAACCTCAGGGGCAATATTGGCCATATCCTTAACTGTCAAACCATAACTACCTGGAGTTACGGAGCTGAAGTCAGTATTTTTATGACCTGATAGTGCATGAAAATTACTACTGCCTTCAGGAATGTCTCTATGACACTGGAAACAGTCAATGGTTACTGCAGCATATTTATGACAGGAAACACAGAAGTGCTTGTCATTATCAATGCGAACATATTGATCGTTATCATCTTTAATGGCATGGCAGTTAATACACTGCTTTAAACTACCATCAAGATTATTACCATCGGCTTTGGCTCTGACACCTTCACGAAGCGTCAGGATCCGATCATGTTTAAGCATGTCAGGATGTTTCCGACGAATTTCGTCTTCAGGCAGTACGCAGCTTTTACCACTGGATTCGGGAATTTCAATTCTCGGCCCCAGTTCATCCTGTTCTACTTCTGCATTAACAGTAGTGAAGCTGGCCATTAAAGCCAGCCCCGCAACACTGAGTGGTAATTTCTGCAAGCTCCCCTTAAGCAGGGAGCTAAAACTAAAATTAATGTTTAGTTGCAACCACACATTCATTCTCCTGATTATTCACCCAGACCCATATCAATATAGCCTGTAGGACAAACATCTTTACAGATATGACAACCAATACAACGAGAGTAATCAGTATAAACATAACGACCCGTTGTTGCTTTGTCTTTAGGTGTCTTCTTAACTGCATCCTGTGGACAGTAGATAACACAGTTATCACACTCAAAACACATACCACAGCTCATACAACGACCGGCTTCTGCAACGACTTCTTCGTCTGACAGAGGTACCAGACGTTCTGCAAAGTGACCTAGAACTTCATCAGAACTTACGTCAATAGTTTTACGCTTATGACGTGGTTCATATTCAAAATGTCCAAGGAACAGTTTGTCATGGCTGATAATGTCATTGGAGGATCGGTCTTCATAGTTATGAATTGCAAAATCTTCTTCTGAAGTACCACGAACACTTTCATGGCCATGAACCGGAGCAGGTTTTGGTGCCAGGCCTACTTCTTCCAGTTTCTTTTCAAGTTTGAAGTAATGCTTGTCAACTTTAGGACGTTTCTTCAGATCTTCGTCCTGATGGCACAGATAATGGTCTATGGTTTCAACTGCAATAGCGGCCTGACCAATGGCTGTAGTCAGCAGATGAGGACGTACAATATCACCCGCCAGGAAGTGTCCTGGTTTGCCTTTAACCTGGTAGTGTGCATCACCGTCAATAAAGCCGTGACCATTGTCAAACTCTTCAATACCGGTCATGTCACCTTTCTGACCAATGGCAGAAACAATAAGAGTGGCTTCAATATCGTATTCAGAACCTTCAATTGGAGTCTTGCCGTCTTCTTCCAGTTTGATAACACGCAGTGCTTTTGCACGACCATTTTCATCCAGAATAACTTTAATCGGGCTAACGCAACCAATAATAGTCACACCTTCACGCAGGGCATCGTCGATTTCATGCTGTGCTGCCGGCATGTTCTCAATGGAAGAACGAGATAACAGAGTAACTTCTGCACCTTCCTTATTAGCACTATCGGCCACATCGTGAGCGGTATGTCCAAGAACTACGTTTTCTGGTAAGTCTTTTTCAGCAATATTGGAGATTTTACCCAAACGACGAGCTACGGATGCCACGTCAATAGAAGTGTCACCACCACCGATACAGACAACTTTGTCAGAAGCCAGCTTCAGACGACCATCATTAAATGCCTCAAGGAAAGCAACACCGCTGATACAGTTAGGCGCTTCTTCAAAGCCTTCAACCGGCAGACCACGACCTTCTTTACAACCGATGGCCCATAAAATAGCATCGTATTCTTTTTCCAGATCTTCAACTGTTACATCGGTACCGACACGGGTATTTAATTTAACGTCCACACCCATCTCAACAATACGGTTCATTTCATGATGCAGCACTTCACGTGGCACACGATAGCCTGGAATACCGTACATCATCATTCCGCCCAGTTCAGCATGATCATCAAAAACGGTACAGCTATGACCTAAACGACGCAGTTGATAAGCTGCGGCCAGACCAGCAGGACCACCACCGATAATGGCGACTTTTTTGCCTGTTTCAGAATCAGCAACCTTAAATTTAAAGCCGTTTTCACGAGCCTGGTCACCAATATACTGTTCAACAGCGTTAATACCTACATGATCATCAAGTTCGTTACGGTTACAGCCGTCTTCACAGGGTGCAGGACAGACTCGACCCATAACCGATGGGAATGGGTTGGCATCTGTTGAACGCTGAAATGCATATTCCTGCATGGTCATACCTTCGAAGGCAGGCTTTTCAACACCGCGTACAATATCTAGCCAGCCACGAATATCTTCACCTGCAGGACAACTGCCTTGACAAGGAGGAGTTCTGTTAATATAGGTAGGACATTTGTGTGACCAACCAGCCTGAAAAATATTGTCAGTCCAGGAATCCCACTCTTGTTTATCAGTATGTTCTAACCGTGTGTCCTTAAAACGCGTAAAGGTTAGTTTTTCTGCATTCGGAGCTGTATCAGCAGTTGACATTTATCTTTCTCCTATCAAGCTATATTTGGGCAAAAATTAATTGCTAGTTTGTATCTTAAAATACGTTCTATCTTAAAACAGTAATTCAGTGTTAATTATGTTCGGGTTTAGGACGACAGCAGGATTACTCTTCAGTATCCTTAGCCTCTTCCTCAACACCGTCTAATTCTTTCTCTTGTTCACTACCGGTCATCACGATAGCTTCACTTACCAGCTGATGCACACTCATAATAGCGTCCATCTCAAAACCATAATATGGTAATGTTTTGGTAAACTGACTCTTACAGATTGCACAGATAGCTGCCACATTAGTAACACCATCTTCGTCTGTCACTTTCTTAAGGGCTTCCATTCTTGGTAAGGCACCTTTCACACGCAGTTCCATCAGGTCATCGGTTAACAGACCACCGCCGCCGCCGCAACAGAAAGTTGCGTCTTTAATGGTATCAGAGTCCATATCGACATAATTATTACAGGCTGCTTTAATAACGGCTCGTGGAATGTCAAACTGACCGCCCGGCTTATCACCCATTCGTGAAGCACGTGCTACATTACAGGAGTCATGGAAGGTCATGGTCAGGTGATCATTTTCTTCTTTATTAAGGCGTAACTTGCCTTCCTGAATTGCACCATAGGTAACTTCAAGGATGTGTTGCGGTACGGGATAGTTCTGATCCAGAAAATCAAAAGGACCGGCAAGGGTATTCAGGAAGCTGTAGGCTACGCGCCAGGCATGGCCACATTCACCAAAAATAATACGCTTAACTTTAAGGTCAATAGCCGCTTCACGGATCCGCATGGAAACACGCTGGATATTATCATAGCTGCCAATAAACAGGCCAAAGTTGGCTGCTTCTGAGGCTTTGGAACTAACGGTCCAGGTAATACCCAATTCGTGCAGTACTTTACCATAGCCAATCAGGCCATCAATATGAGGCTCAGCAAAAAAGTCTGCTGAAGGTGTCATAAGTAAGGCTTCAACACCTTCCTTATCCATATTATATTTAACAGGTACACCGGTGTCTTCTTCAACTTCTTCTTCCAGATCTTCCAGAATACCTTCCAGAGCCGGTCCGGGAAGTCCCAGGTTATTACCAATTTTATAAACTTTCTGAATAATCTGGTTGGAATATTTCTGGCCGTAACCAACATGAGCCAGAATTTCACGAGCCGCCATAGTCACTTCAGCAGTATCAATGCCCATGGGACAGAAGACTGAACAGCGGCGACATTCTGAGCACTGATGGTAGTAGTTAAACCATTCTTTTAATACATCTTCAGTCAGGTCAACAGCGCCTACCAGTTTTGGGAAAAACTTACCAGCAAAAGTGAAATAGCGACGATAGACCTTACGCATCAGATCCTGTCTGGCAACCGGCATATTCTTAGGATCATTAGTACCAATAAAGTAATGGCATTTATCAGTACAGGCTCCGCATTTGATACAGGAGTCCATAAATACCTGGAAGGAACGATAGCGTCCTAACAGATCCTGCATCTTGTCCAGAGTCTTTTCTTTCCAGTTCTCGGGCATTTCGCCGGGATAACCCAGGTCTTCATCATATTCCGCACGGGAAACAAATGGACCATCACCTGCCATAGCATCTGGCTTAAGTTCTGGTACTACTGGATACTCTCTAAACTTGGGAGTTTCAAAGTCTGCCACTTTTCTATATCCTCAAAAAAATCCTAATAACAATGACCCTAATAACTATGTTGGTTTTGTTTGTGTTGCCTGATCCTGTACGGATAAATCATCAAACAGGCAACCCGTTGACAACAGGGTTATTTAGGTTGCATTTTATTTTTTTCTGCTTCTAATTCAGCAGCCCATGGTGCGATATGTCTCTTTTCACGTGGGTTATCAACCTGGTTACGTGAAGGAGCAAAAAACAGACCCGGGATATGTAATAACTTACTAAAGGGTAATAAAATCATTAAGATTGCAACCAGAAACAGATGCACCAGCAAAGGTACATCCATTGGTAAGGTTTGCCAGTTGAAACTCAGTATACCCAGTGAAAATTCTTTAACGCTGATAATATCAGTATGAGATATAAAGCGCATGGTAACACCGGTCAGTCCAATAACTAATAACAGTAATAGCCACAGGTAATCTGAAGGTGATGAAATATATTTAACTCTGGCAACGAACATACGTCGTACCAGCAGACCCAGCAGGCCGATAATCATTGTAAAAGCAGCGTATTTACCGATAGGCTGCAATAGTACCAGCCACTCTGGCACATCTTTAATAAAATAACGTAAATGTATGGTAAGAACCACAAACAGGCTCATATGGAACATCCAGCCAAACAACCAGGTCCATTTATTGGAACGGAATAAGGCGGCAAACAAGATTGCTTCTTTAGCCAGTCTGACAGCAACACCACCTTTTGTTAAAGGCGCAGGTGTAACAGGAATCTTCAGAGGTGCAGGCACTCGTGAATATTGGTATATTTTTTTCGCTAAGCCTATTACCAGGACAAGAAAAGCCACTGTAAAAAGTAGCGCATAAAACGCTGACATATTACCTACCCATTAATAATTTTTTAATACGGTGTCTGGAAGGCGTGTTATCCAGAATTTAACTCCTGACAACACGTTTCCAGACATGAATTTCAGTTAAAACAACTGATAATTCGTCTTCGACTGTGTGTTATACACAACCAGTTGGCTTAGGCAGACCAGCAAATTTACATGCTTGCTTACCAGGGCCATATGGGAATAATTCATAAAGGTACTTAGAGTTACCTTTTTCCTTACCCAGTTTTTTAGCAACTGCTTTAGTCAGTACACGTACTGCTGGAGCAATTTGATACTCTTCGTAGTACTCACGCAGGAAGTTAATGATGTCCCAGTGATCTTCACCTAGTTCAACTTCATCGATTTTAGCCATTTCTTCAGCTACAGCTGGGAACCAGTCACTCAGGTTTACCAGATAGCCTTCTTCGTCTACTTCGATCTCTTTACCGTCTACAGTAATAGTAGCCATTGTTTAAACTCCAATATTTAGATGTTAATTATGATGTTGCTAGTATAAAAATATTTACAGCCAAGACTGAACGTTTGCATGCTCGGCTACTAAATCAACAAAACCTGAATAATCGACGACTTTAATTCCGTCAAGTATGTCAGCTTCTGTAAATCCACGTGTATTCAGGTCGGAACCTAAAACATAGATATTTTTTGTGGTCATTGCAGTGGTTAATTTATCTGCAATCACAGTACCTTTTAACGCGCCCAGAACCGCGTCTTCAATCAACAGAATGGTAGAACCTTCTTTTGATTTAGTCAGACACGAATTTAAGGAATTACGCTCAAAAGGTGATTTATTTACGGTGTGTAACATTGCCATAGTTTTACTCCTGTTAAGAGACAATCGCCTTAAGAACTAATTACTACGTCCTGTTGATCCATCAGATCAGCAAGTTCAGCGCGTGTAACAAGTTTAATGGATGGTTTTTCTGCCCAATCATCGTCCTCATCTTCATAAGTCAGATCCATCAGGTTATCCAGTGTCAAACCACGTTCTTCCAGTGACTCTTTTTCAACATATAATTTGTTAATATCGTAGTCACCCAGCGCTTTATAGGCTGGTGAAAAGTTCTTCATGCCAGAACCTTCAGTGTTTTGATTTTTGGTGATTTGAAATACGCCGTCATCGCAAAATGCAAGGCTGACGTCCTGATCAAATGCAGCACTAATCAATACCACTTCCAGTGATTCCAGTGCGTAAACAGTACCATATGGTGCTTTGGTGTTCACAAACATGAATTTTTTTATGTCATCACTCATATTTATTCCCCTTAATCACCAAATGTTAATAAACGATCAGACTGGATACCACCTTCAACTAACTGGCCCAGACCGGAAATACGAAACGCAGGATGAATATTGTGTGCATCTTTACCCTGTCTTTCAGCTTCGTCAGCATCTAACATGCCACGACGCTGTGCAGCAGCGATACATACAACCATATCCATATCATGTTCCTTAGCCAGAGCTGCCCAGTTTTCCGTAATATTACGGTCATCCTGAGGTGGAATAGCCAAACGTGTCGCGTTGTTTACGCCATCGTTATAGAAGAACACTCGATAAATTTCATGACCCCTGGCAATAGCGGCTTTAGCAAACTGATACGCAGTATCAGAAGCCTGGTGCTGATAGGGTCCTTCATTAATTAGTAATGTAAACTTCATTAAAGATTTACCATTTGCTTATTGCAGAACCGAACTTACTGAACTTTTCTATTAGCTTACAGTACAGCAGTCCGGATCCGCAGTTAATTAAAAGCGGATATGCGTAGAAGCGTTCAGGCTGTTACGCGCGCCTCTCCAGTCATCAATATGGAACTTGGTGAATGGCAGACCGGTCTTTTCAAAGAAACCAAACCAGCCGATACGCTCAATCCAGTCATTCATACGTTCCCAGTCCTTAGCGTCTTCTTTGTAGACTTTCAGGATACGCTTAACTAAAGCGGTAGCTTCAGGCCAGCGTGGTGGGTTGTTTGGAATGCCAGCCGCAACCAGTTTCTGGAAAGTAGGCTTGCCACGAGCGTTTGAGTGATTACCACCAACCCAGATAGCCAGGGTAGTGTAAACCGCGTCGTTAATCAGCATTGGAGGACATGGTGGGTAACATGCACCACAACAGATACATTTCTTCTCATCAACTTCCAGAGTTGGATGACCGTCAACCATGGCAGGACGAATGGCAGCAACCGGGCAACGGGCAACAACGGTTGGACGTTCACAGGCATTGGCTACCAGTTCGTGAGCAATCTTGGGTGGCTTGGTGTGCTGAATGTTAATCGCAATATCACCCTGCCCACCACAGTTAATCTGACAGCAGGAAGTAGTAATGTGAACGCGGTTAGGCATTTCTTCACGTTTAAATTCTTCTACCAGCTCATCCATCATGGACTTAACAACGCCAGAAGCATCAGAACCTGGGATGTCACAGTGCAGCCAGCCCTGTGTGTGAGAAGGTGAAGTAATAGTAGGACCTGTACCACCGACAATCAGACCGGCTTTTTCAATCGCTTCGATCATTGGTGCTACTTTTGCTTCGTCGTCAACCATGTATTCAAGGTTGGAACGAATAGTGAAACGGATAAAGCCGTCACCCAGTTCGTTAGCAATACGGGTAATTTCACGCAGAGTGAATACATCCAGAATACGGGAAGTACCGACACGAATGGTGTAGATTTCATCACCGCTGTGTGCAACGTGCTTCAGTACACCTGGACGTGGTCTTTCATGATATTTCCACTGACCAAAGTTTCTGCGCATGGTTGGGTGCATATACTGGAAGCCGTCTGGAGCTCCCGATTCGATAGGCATTTTTGGTTTATCTGCAGCCATATTAATTTCCTGTTCTAATAAACTTATTGTTCATTATCGGGCAGTAGAACTGCCTGATAATGACGAATTAACAATTATCTAAAGATGTTCGAAGTGTGTCTTATGCAGAAGCTGCTTCAGCTTTCTTGTCATACCACTTCTTAACTTCTTCATCCCAGCCATCCATACGTACGTATGAACATTGACGCGGCTCGCTGACCATATTGGGATCCAGATCTAAACCTAAACCTTCCAGGTAGTTAACCAGACCAATACGTTCAATCATTTCACCGGTACGTTCGTGTTCCAGAGCGTTTTCTGCGAAGAAATCAATCATTTCACCGGTCAGTTCAACCAGTGCTTCGATTTGATCCATGGTATCCACTTTCATAAATGGAACAACCACAGTACCCATCATGTCACCAATCTTCAGAGTACGCTTACCGCCGATAAGAATGGTTACACCCGTGTCATCACCAGGCGCCAGGGCTTTGGTCATAACATTGATACAATGCATACAACGAACACATTCCTGGTTGTTAATGTCCACAGTGTTGTCGTCATTCAGTTTAATGGCATTGGAAGGACAACGGTCAGTAACGTTATCGATAACGTAGTCACGACCCTTGGCTTCAACAAACTTTTTAACTTCTTCCTGGTCCACTTTCATGTCATCGCGCCAGATACCAATCACGGCCATATCAGCACGTTCAATGGCGTTGGTGCAGTCATTTGGACAACCGGATACTTTAATCTTCCACTTGTAGGGCAGAGCCGGTCTGTGCAGATCGTCCTGGAATTCATTGACCAGGTGACGCATTAAACCGTGTTCGTTAGTACAGGAGTGTTCACAACGGGCCGCACCAACACAGGCCATTGCAGTACGAACACAGGGGCCGGCACCACCAAGGTCCCAACCGTAAGCATTGATTTTGTCAAAGAACGGCTGCATTTCATCGGTAGTCGAACCAATAAACATAATGTTACCGGTCTGACCATGGAACGTCTGCAGGCCTGAGCCGTGCTGCTCCCAGTCATCCGCCAGTTTATTCAGGATATCAGCGGTGTAGAAGTTACCCGCCGGCGGCTGAACACGTACAGTGTGAAATTCTTTGGATTCAGGGAAGTGCTCAGCAACTTCCGAAAAACGTGGAATAATACCGCCGCCGTAACCGAATACAGATACGGTACCGCCTTTCCACCAACCCATGCGAGTTTCATAAGAATGTTCCAGCTGACCCAGCAGGCCATTAACCATATTATTGATACGCTCATTCGGATGGTCATCTCTTAAACGCTTAATGCCGCTGATGAAGCTTGGCCATTCACCATTTTCCAGCTCATCCAACATCGGAGTATCATAGATCTTGACTTTAGGCACGGTTTTCTCCCTTAGGTAAAGTTGGTTCTACCAACAAATATATCGCTTAGTAATCTTATTTCAGAGTGTCTGGAGCAAGCTTCCTGTCTTTCTTTAATTCAAGCCGCAATTCCTGAACACTGACTGTAATAAACTGTAATAAACAGAATTCTTTAGCCTTGCAAAGATACACGATAATCTGATTTTTAACAAGGCACACGAAAAACAATGAAATGTATTTTAGGACTTAATAATAAAGTATTACACCCTTCCTTTGGGAGGCATGCTCCCTACACCACTATCCCCTTGTGGATATATCTTTTAAGGCATACTCCCGGACTGTCACTTTTATGCTTTAATATCATTGACTTACTTATAAATTCCCACTTTTTTTATAGGTTATTTTACTTTAATAATAGTTCTAAAATTCTTTATAAAAACAGTTCAAATCAGGTCACTTATGGTGGAACAGAATCCACTCTCTTTAATATGGTATTTTACTTTGTCCACCTCCTGACATTCCATCTATAATGGTTTTACCTATAATAATTACAGCTTCTGTCCAGAGACCTTGAAAATATCAGCTCCAGGTCTTATGTTAAACCCATATTAATTGTTGAGTCTTTTCCTATGTTAATTTTAAGTGAAGTTTTAATACAGAATCATCAGCTTGAATCCTATGCCGATTTAATCCGTTTTATTCAGTCCAGGGCTCGGGACGGTGAAATGTTTTTTGATATTGATATTAAACCGCCCTTCCCTGATACTCCTGATGAGTGGGAATCTGATCTGGAAGCCAAATTTACCAGTCCAACCTGATTCGCTATAAGTGCTAATATCAGGTTATACCTGTATTTTAGTTGTGTTGTAGTTATAGTCAGTCATTGTGATATTGATAAATAATTATAAGTAAGTAGTTAATGAGAGAATTTAATGTTCTGGAGTGAAGAAGAAAAGCCACAGGAATTTCAGGCACCGGATAAAGTCGTTGATTTATCATTTAAACTGGATTGTAAACAGATCAAACTGGATCATGCCTGGTCCCTGACCAATGCCATTAATGAGCTTCTGCCCTGGTTCAAGGATGAATCTCAATGTGCTGTGCATCATATTTATATCCCGCAATCAGGAAACGGCTGGGTACGTTCTGATGAATTTAATGATGAAGTCATTCAGCTTTCCCGCCGTACCCGGCTGAAACTACGGGTACCCAGACACCGCATTGAAGATACCCGGACTTTAACCGGTAAAAAAATTACCGTTGACGGCTTCAAGCTAACTTTTGGCCAATCTGAACAACAGTTATTAAGTACCTTAACAACACTGGTTTCTCGTCATGTCCATGTTCCGAACACTGATAATGATGAAGAGGCTTTTTTAAAGGTCATTTACCAGCAAATCCAGGCCATGGATATTGATGTGCGTAAAATGTTATGCGGCAAGTCCCATACTTTAAGCACACCCAGTGGCCCAATTAAAACCCGCAGCCTGATGATAGCGGACATCAGCCCTGAAGAATCGATTCTCCTGCAGGAAAACGGGGTAGGTGACTTTTATAGTTATGGATGTGGGGTATTCATCCCCCAGAAAGGTATCACTGCGGTTAACGCCGATTAGCCTATATCAATAAATATGCAACCTATCTCTTTTGAGAGGTGTTTTTTATTTTTAACTAATATATTATTTCCTATTCAATTTATTAAGTTTTTAGTGATAATAAATCTGAATTTATTATCGTATTTTATCCAATAATGTTTTATCCAATATAAGTTTACGGAGCAGATTTATGGCCATTACTTTTGAAGGTAAAGAAATAGAAACCACCCCTAACGGTTACCTGGTCGACATTAATGACTGGAGTGAAGATCTGGCAAAACAGATGGCGGCAGAAGAAGGTCTTGAGCTGACAGACAGACACTGGGATCTTATTAACTACCTGCGTGACCAGTACATCAATAATGGCGGCAAGCAACCCAATACCCGCACCATGATTAAAGAAATGAGTGCAACCTGGGGTGAAAAGATTGGCTCTAAAGATCTGTATGATCTGTTTCCAAAAGATCCCAGCAAACAGGGCGGCCGTATTTCAGGCTTACCAGAAAGCAAGCGTAAAGGCGGTTATTAATACGCCATTAACCTGAATGAACAAAATTTTAATTATCATTCAACACTACCCATTGTAGATATAGTATATTAGAATCTTCTCAGATATATTATGTCGAAATATTTAGCTTATAACTGAGTTTAATTCAGTTTTTCGGAGATATGAAATGAGCACTAAAGCAGAACTGATTCAAGAATTACTTAAAATGCAAAGAGAATTTATCAAATTTGAGCATGAAAATGGTATGCATCCTGATGATTACTACAATCCAGGTGCCGGTCATCCTTTAGAAACCTATAAGAATGACTATATGGATAAAGCCGTTCAGGTTCTGGATATGGCTCACGAAGAAAAAGGTTCAGGCTGGAAACGTTAATCTCCACTTCTGTTACAGGTTTTTTTAACATAGGTTTATTCTGTTAATATCTGCCTGAAACAGCAACTGAATATATGAAAAAGGGTCGCTTATGCGGCCCTTTTTTATTGCCCTGCTGATTATGGCCTTATAGCCAAACCATTGAAAAATTTAATTTTACCCTTATAGATCCTAAATGTCGATTTCTTCAACCCCCTTATTTATCTCTGCTGCCCATAAATCCTCTGGTAAAACCACCATTACCATTGGTCTGCTGGCCGCTATGAAGCAGAAAGATCTGCGTGTTCAGCCCTTTAAAAAGGGTCCTGATTATATTGATCCGCTCTGGCATGGCAGTGCGGCCGGCCGGCCGTGCTATTCCCTGGACTTTAACACCATGTCCAGAGACGAGATTCTGCAACTGGTATCCAGAAAAATAACCGCTTCGGATATCAGTATTATTGAAGGCAATAAGGGTTTATACGATGGCCTTGATCTGGACGGCAGTAATAGTAATGCCGCCATTGCCAAACTGCTCGATGCCCCGGTTATACTGGTACTGGATGCCCGGGGCATGACCCGGGGTATCGCCCCGCTGATCCTCGGTTACCAGTCTTTTGATCCGGGTATTAATATTGCCGGAGTTATTCTTAATCAGCTGGGCGGTTCCCGCCATGAGAGCAAGCTGCGGGCTGTTATTGAACATTATACTGATGTTCCGGTACTGGGCGCAATCCACAGAGACAAACGTCTGGAAATTGTAGAACGGCACCTGGGCCTGATGCCCAGTAATGAAGATGGTGAAGCCCAGCAGAAAATTAATGATATCGGTACCATTATTTCAGCCCAGACCGATCTTGAACAAATTATAGACATCAGTCACCATCATTCCCCAAAACATCTTAAAAGTACCATTAGATCGCTTCCTAATACTCAGCCGATAGCCGCTGATATCCGCCTGGCCTATATTAATGATTCAGCCTTTGGATTTTACTACCCCGGTGATCTGGAAGCACTGGAACAGGCCGGAGCACAGCTGATTGAAGTCAATTCCCTGAAAGATACTCGCTTACCTGAGGATATTGACGGCCTGTTTATCGGCGGCGGCTTCCCTGAAGAACGGCTGCAGGAGCTTAATGCCAATCAGTCCTTTCGTCAGTCAATACAGGAAGCCATTGAAAACGGCCTCCCCACCTACGCTGAATGCGGCGGGCTGATGTATTTATGTCAGAATATTATCTGGAATGATATACAATATGCCATGGCCGGCGTTATTCCCGCTGATGCCAGAATGGAAGAAACCCCTCAGGGACGCGGTTTAATCCGCTTTACAGAGACTGAAGCCATGCCCTGGCCAAGGCTTGAGAGTGGCAGTGATACTATAGATAAAGAAATTAACGCAGAAAAAATCATTTCTGCCCATGAGTTTCACTATTCCCACCTGGTGAATATTCAGCAGCCCTTAACATTTGCCTATACTATCCATCGCGGCAGCGGCATTGACGGTCATCATGACGGCATCATCTATAAAAATCTACTGGCCTGTTATGCCCATTTACAGGACACGACCCAGAATCACTGGACAAGCCGATTTGTTAAATTTATTAAGCAATGCAAACATATACCCACAAACAAACAACTAATACAAACTAACACAAAACAATCAAGTGAGAGGAAACTATGATAAAACTGACAGAAGATGCAGCTAATCAAATTCTGGAACAGATTAAAGCCAGCGGCAGTGATGATCCCTTAAGAGTGGCAGTTACCACCCATTCTAAAATACAGGGATTTCAGTATCTTATGGGTTTTGATACCCAGAAGGAAGACGATACCCTGGTTGAATCCCGCGGAGTTAAAATTATTGTCAATAATGACATGGTGGATCTGTTAAACGGCATGGAAATCGACTTTGTCGAAGTGGACAGTGAAGTAGAAGGTGATGACAAACAGTTTATTTTCAAGAATCCCAATGATCCTAACTACAAGCCGCCTGCACAGTAAGTTTACCATTTAGTCAGAGCCTATCCGCTCAATACAGCAGAGTGACAATTGCTCTGCTGTTCTGTTAGACTCGTCTTTTGTGTTAAACAATATGTAGACATGCCACTTACACAGATAAAAAAACGTTTTAAAAATCGACAGGAACAGGCTAATCAGCTCATTCAGCTGAAATACAGCCGGCTGTTTCTGCCTATTGTCAGTCTGGGCATATTACTGCTAGCCATGTCCATGCTGGGTTTGCTTGCAGCCAGCCAGATCATCTCCAGCCACCTCCTGTTAATTGTTCTTAATCTTATTTTCCTGTTTTCAGGACTGTTCCTGATTATCCGTATCTCCTTTCTGGTTCGTCACGACCTGGTCACGCCTTTTATTCATTTACGCAACTGGGCCATGAGAATGAAGAAAAAGGATTATTCTGCTCGCCTGCCGGTCCCCCGCAAGGGTGAATTTTCCAAGCTGTCCCATGATATTAATTCCCTGAGTGACAAACTGCAGGCCCTGTCTGCAGAATTTCAGCAGGAAGTTGATAAGCAAACCCATAAGGTAGAGGAAAAAAATCGTTCCCTGAATATTCTTTATGAAGTGGCCACTTCCATTAACCAGTCCAAAGACCTGGAAGACCTGTTATCCCGTTTCCTGAAAATGCTTATCAGCCTGACCAATGCCCGGGCCGGGACTGTACGTTTACGCACCGATGACGATCAATTAAAAATGGTGGCCTCCATGGGCCTGAACGAACAGTTTGTTGAGGAAGAACGTTTTGTACCTATTCAGCGCTGTTTATGCGGCACATCCTTAACCCAGGGTTCGGTTGAATGCGGCATTTCCATTAAAAACTGTACCAAACTTTCCGGCACCATGCTGTTTGATGGTAATGATGCTGAAATTATTGCTGTTCCCCTGGAGCATCAGGGTGTACATCTGGGAATTTATAACCTGTTTATTGACCAGCCCAATGTCTATATGAGCGAGGATTTATCTGAACTGCTCACCAGTATCGGTAAGCATCTGGGTATGGCCATTGAAAAATCCCGCCTGGATAAAGATACCCGCCAGCACTCCATTATGAAGGAAAGAACTCTGCTGGCGCACGAACTGCACGATTCCCTGGCACAGACCCTGGCCAGTTTACGTTTTCAGGTCACCATCCTGGAAGAAAATATTATTGAAGGCATTCCTGTCACCCGTGAAGAAGTCACCTGTCTGCATGAAAGCATTGACGAGGCCTACCGTGAAGTACGCGGGCTGATCACCCATTTCCGAGCCCCCATGGATAAACGCGGGTTGATACCAGCCCTGGAAAAGCTTATTTCTAACTTTAAGTCTAATTGCGATATCTCGGTGTTTTTTCAGAATGAATGGTCCATGGACCTGACTTCAGAACAGGAATTCCAGATCGTGCGTATTGTCCAGGAATCGCTGGCCAATGTCCGCAAGCACAGTAATGCCCGAACCGTTCGTATTCTGGCACGAAGCCCTAAACCAGGCCACCGCTACGAAGAAGACAATAACCAGTGCGAAATACTTATTGAAGATGATGGCAGGGGCATGGAAAATCCTAATTTAACCAATAGTCTCGGGGAGCATATTGGTATGAGTGTTATGGAAGAACGGGCACGCCGTATCGGCGGCAGAATTTCAATTGAAACTGAAACTGGAGAGGGAACCAGAATTCTGCTAACATTCCCTACCCAGCCCGTAGTAGAAAAATCGGTCAAGTTTTTCCCATAAAGCCGGCTGGGATACTGCCCTAACCCTAACCCTCTCCCAGAGGGAGAGGGAATAATAGATTAAGGGCTACTCCCCTTAAACAATTGCTCTAAAATAAAAAGTGGCATAACAATAATGCGAGTATTACTAATAGATGATCATACCCTGTTCCGTGCAGGCTTACAGGGACTGCTGGAACGAATGGGTATTGAAGTCATTGCCAGTGCCGGCAGTGGTCAGGAAGGTCTTAAAATTGTCAGTGAAAAAAAGCCCGATGTGGTACTGCTGGATATGCGCATGCCGGATATGGACGGGATAGCGGTATTAAAAAGCCTGCGGGAAAATGGTGAAACTATGCCCATTGCCATTCTGACCACAGTGGATGATGAACGGGATCTGATTGAAGCCCTGCAATGCGGTGCCCAGGGCTTTTTACTTAAGGGTATGCAGCCGGATGAACTGGTCGCCGCCCTGCAGGATATTCATGAAGGCAAAACCGTGGTTGCACCGGATCTCACCCCTATTCTGGCCAAGGTAGTACAGGGTCATGTGCCCCCGGCACCAGAACCCAGTCCTTTTTCAGAGCTGACCCCAAGGGAAACCGAAATCCTGTTTTTGCTGGCCGAAGGCCAGAGTAACAAGGTGATTGCCCGAAATCTTGATATTTCTGACGGCACGGTCAAGCTGCATGTCAAAGCCATTTTACGCAAACTGAACATCCATTCCCGGGTTGAAGCAGCAGTTATGGCGGTGCAGCATGGCCTGCTAAAAAAATCAGACTCCTGACACTAATTTGAAAAGGTAAGCCTTATGACTGCTATGACATTTAATCAACTGTTAAAAAATGCTCAGAAAGAAGTAAAGGAAATGTTTCCCTGGGATGTCGAAGAGCTGCTGGAAAACAATAAGGATCTAATGATCCTGGATGTTCGTGAACCTTATGAATACCGTAATATGCGAATTAAGGATGCCCTCAATATTCCACGGGGTGTGCTGGAAACAGCCTGTGAATGGGGCTATGACGAAACCTGTCCGGAACTGGTTCGGGCCAGGGATAAAAAAATTCTGGTGGTCTGTCGTTCCGGAAACCGCAGTTTACTCGCAGCCCAGATCATGCAGCTAATGGGTTACCAGGATGTCTATTCTCTTAAAACCGGCTTAAAGGGCTGGAATGAGTATGATCTGCCACTATACAATGATGATGGGGAAGTGGATCTGGAAACCGCTGAAGCCTATCATATTCCCCGGGTCAGTGATGATCAGCTGGGTCCCTAGCATTTCAGATAGCTGACCGAACAGCCATTACCCTCTTCATTTAGCCCCTGTTCCATTTACTGGACAGGGGCTAAATAGTTTTAGTGTGTAGTAAAACCCTTATAGATGTCAGAATATAAGAATGTTATTATTCTCTTAAATAACCTTATATAAATATAA
Organism: Gammaproteobacteria bacterium; assembly: GCA_027012135.1. Taxonomy (GTDB): domain Bacteria; phylum Pseudomonadota; class Gammaproteobacteria; order GRL18; family GRL18; genus JANELJ01. The sequence goes on along the minus strand of JALUZF010000137.1, from coordinate 12,135 downwards.
ACTATTATGAGTTTTCTACATCTGACATTACGATACCTTGTCGCTACTGGTTTGCTGTTATTAATGCAAACCAGCTTTGCTGCAGAACACGAACAGTCTGAACAAAACAGTGATATCCTGTCACTGGATATTGAACAGTTAATGAACATGGAAGTGACCTCGGTCAGTAAAAAGGCACAGACCTTATCTGACAGTGCAGCGGCTGTTTTTGTGATCACCCAGGAAGATATTCATCATAGCGGTGTAACCAGTATTCCCGAGGCACTGAGGATGGCACCGGGTATTGAGGTCGCCCGTATTGATACCAATAAATGGGCTATTTCCAGCCGGGGATTTAACGGCCGTTTTGCCAACAAGCTGCTGGTTATGATAGACGGTCGCACTGTCTATACCCCAGCCTTTTCCGGAGTATACTGGGATGTACAGGATACCCTGCTGGAAGATATTGAACGCATTGAAGTCATCCGCGGTCCCGGTGCAACCCTATGGGGTGCCAATGCCGTTAATGGTGTCATTAATATTATCACTAAAAACGCCATTGATACCCAGGGAACACTGTTCAGCGCCGGTGGGGGCACCCATGAACGGGCTTTTGGTTCCATCCGTTATGGCACACAACTGGATCCGGATTCCTTTGGCAAAATTTATTTTAAAGGCAATAAGCGCAGTAATTATGATTTAAAAGGTGGTGGTAGTGCGGATGATGACTGGACTTCCTACCAGGGCGGCGGCAGGCTGGACAGACAGTTAAATAACCAGGATCACCTGACCATTCAGGGGGATCTTTATCAGAATAAAAACAGTGAATTTTCAGAACTGGCTTACCTGAGTCCACCCAGCCTGGGCTACTCCGATCAGAGCACCCGCTCTAAAGGTGCTAATATTCTGACTCGCTGGGAACACACCGAATCCCTGACTTCCAGTTATAAGCTGCAGGCCTACTATAATTATACCAATAGAGATGAAGCCTATGCCGATATTACCCACCAAACCCTGGACATGGAATTTCAGCATCGTTTCAGCCTCCTCAATAATCATGACATTATCTGGGGCACCGGTTATCGCTATATCTGGGCTGATTTTGATATGGTGGAAGGCTCCTATGTTGAAGATAATGACAATGAGCGTCTGTACAACTTATTCGTTCAGGATGAAATTACCCTAATCGATAATACTCTCTGGTTAACCCTGGGATCCAAATTTGAACACAATGAATACACCAACTGGGAAATACAGCCTACTGCACGGATTTTCTGGAATATTAATCCCAGGCATAAGCTGTGGTCTTCCATTTCCAGAGCCAACCGCATACCATCACGTTTTGAATACGATTCATCCCTGGTTTTCCCCTCTCCAGGTGGATTCCCGGTCTTTAAACTCCAGGGCAACAGGAATATTAAATCAGAAGAAGTCACTTCCTATGAAATAGGTTATCGGGTTATACCCAGCTCTTCAATATCCATTGATACCACTATTTACTACAGCGAATATAAAGACCTGCTGGACTTTACCTCAGTATTACCCGCTGCCCTGACTGATCCCATTGTTATTAATCTAAATAATGCCCAGACCGGTTATACCTCCGGTTTTGAGCTGGCTTCACACTGGCAGATGAATAACTGGTGGGGCTGGGATCTGGCCTACAATTACTACAACCAGACACTTAAGAGCATTAATGATGAGCTGGTAACTGATTCGCCTCATCAGAATCTTTCCCTGCGCAGTGATATTCAGTTAAGGGAGAACCTTAATCTCAATTTATGGTTTAAATACACGGATGATTTTACGGATTACCTGGAAAACCGCAAAACAACGATTGACAGTTATACCACTTTAGATGCCCGACTGGCATGGCAGGTTGATAAGGCACTGGAGCTATCGATCACTGGACAGAACCTGTTAGAGCCGGATCACATTGAATATGTACGAGGTAATAGCATTGACGATGGAGTCGAAATTGAGCGTGCTTTTTATTTTAAATTACTCTGGCAGTATTGAGCAGCCGCCTGGAAATCATTTAATCATTCATTGTAGTAAACGGATGATTATAAAAGGATATGGAATGCAGCATAATAATGAAGTACGTTAAAACCATTCATCTAATCAGGCAGTTTATACTGCTGCTGCTCAGTCTGTTAACCATAAATTACGGTTACACTGCATCCGCACAGGATAAATTTGATGAATATATGGTAAAAGCGGCCTTTACAATGAATTTTGCACGCCTGACACAATGGCCGGAAAAACGTCTTAAAGCATCCGAAGCTATTAATATCTGTGTTATGGGTAATGAAACCCTGAAAAGTACTTTTACTCTGGTTAAAGGAAAAAATATTAATGGCCATACTGCCCGGTTGAATATTATATCCAGGCTAAACATGATTAAACAATGCCATATTCTGTTTATCAGCGGCATAAAACAAAGTAATATGAGACAAATCTTTAAACTGGCCCAGCAACATTCTATTCTTACTATTAGTGAACTGCCTGATATTGGTCAATCCCATGCTATTTTAAACTTTATTATGCACAGGCATAAAGTTCGTTTTCAGATTGATCCGGAAAAAGCTCAACAGGCAGGCCTGAAAATCAGCTCCAGGTTACTGAAACTGGCCATTATCAAAAAAAGCATTGCTAACAGACCATGATACCTGAATTTAAAAATCTCTCTGTACGCTTTAAGCTGATCCTGATGATGAGCCTGGCATCTGCTATTGGGCTATTACTACTGACATCAGCCGTTATTTTTAATGAAACCCGCCGTGCCAATTTCGATACCATTAAAGAATTAACGGCTCTGGCTGACGTAGTCGGCTGGAGCAGTGCTGCAGCCATAGCCTTTGATGATCCCGATGCGGCCAGGGAAACCCTGAAATCTTTAAGTAGCCATTCTGATATTGTGGCGACTATACTCTGTGATAAAAAAGGCCAGGTTTTCAGTTACTACCTGTCCCCCAGATACCAGAAAGATAAAACTGCTTTTAATTTAAATAATGACAGCAGCCAGAGCTGTTCAGATTTACAATCATCCACAATACATTACCCCTATCACCTGATCATCCGTAAAATTAATCTCCAGGGAGAAAATGTCGGTGCTATTCATCTGCTTTATCAGCAGAACACTCTGGCCAGACAACTGGATAATTACTCTCTGCTGGTTATTACTATTGCTTTGCTGTCGTTTTTAATTGTGGTGCTGATTTCCACCCGTTTGCAAAAAGTATTTACTACACCATTAACTGAGTTAATGGAGACGATGAAATCTGTCTCCACAGAAAAAAAATATAATATCCGTGCAAATAAGATCAGCAATGACGAATACGGCACCCTGGTCGATGTATTTAATGAGATGCTTAACGAGATACAACAGCGGGACAGCCAACTGGCCAGTTACAGTCAACGTCTGGAAAGTGAAGTAGCCGAACGCACCAGGGACCTGTATAAAAAGAACAATGAACTGCAGGCTATTACCCTTGAAGCCCTGCAGGCCAAAAACATCGCCGAAAAAGCCAACCATATAAAAAGTGATTTTATGGCGACCATCAGCCATGAGATCCGCACCCCGATGAATGGTGTTCTGGGTATGGTTGAAATTCTGCTGCGTACCCGGCTAACCGACAAACAGACTAAATTACTCAATACCGTACAGCGTTCCGGCAAATCACTGCTGTTTCTTATTAATGAAATACTGGATTTTTCCAAGTTTGAATCCGGCAAACTATCCCTGGATAAACAGGCTTTTCGACCCTACAACCTGCTGCTTGATACCCTGGAGCTGTTTAGTGAAGATGCCAGGGCCAAGGGCCTGCAGCTGCGTTCAGAACCTGTTATTGATGAACACCTGGTGCTGATTGGCGATCGAAACCGTCTGCAGCAGATATTAAGCAACCTGCTCAGTAATGCCCTGAAGTTTACCAACCGGGGTGAAATCATCCTGCGCTGCTCCATTCCTGAACTGGGGCAGTATAATGATAATAAACATATCAAACTCTATTTTGAGGTAGAAGACAGCGGTATTGGTATTCCTTACGATAAGCAGAGTATTGTTTTTGAAGCCTTCTCACAGGTGGACAGCAGCACCACCCGTGAATACTCAGGAACCGGACTGGGTCTGTCCATCTGTAAACAGCTGGTGTCCCTGATGGATGGTGACATTGGTGTTAATAGTGCTATCAATTCAGGCAGTACCTTCTGGTTTACTATAACCCTGGAGCTGGGTGAAGAAAATCTGCTACCCGAAAGTCCCCAGGAAAATGACTGCGCCCAGGAAACCCCACAGTTTGCCGCGACAGTTCTGGTCGCCGAAGACAACCCCGTAAATCAGGAACTGGCCCGCACCATGCTTGAAATATTCGGCTGCAAAGTGCTGCTGGCCAGCAATGGTAAAGAAGCCATCAGCATTGCTGAAGCACAACCGGTAGACATGATCCTTATGGATTGCCATATGCCCCAGATTGATGGATTTAGGGCTACTGAACACTTACGGACCCATAATGAACTCCGTTCTGGTAAAGAACAATTACCCATTATTGCTCTGACGGCCGATGTCCGTGACGGTATTCGCAAACAATGCCTGCATGCAGGTATGAATGATTACATTAGCAAACCATTTACCCTGAGTGAGCTGGCTCACAAACTGTCCCAATGGCTTGACGTCAGTAAGCATCAGTTACCAGTGGTTACTTTTAAGGAAGAAGATATTACCCCTGAAAACAGTACCATTCAGAAACAGGCCTGGGAGCAGATCAGAGAACTGCAGCGTCCGGAGCAGCCTGATGTACTGCACAGGTTAATCCGTCTGTACCTGGATAATACGCCTGATCTGATCGATTTATTAAGCCAGTACGCGCGGGACATGGATAAACAGGCTTTTACTGAAACAGCCCATATGCTTAAGTCCAGCAGCACCAATCTTGGGGCAGTACGACTTGCTCAGTTGTGTGAAAAAATTGAATGTAATGCAGATGCACAAATCAATCAGAATAACCAGGCAAAAGCTCTGGAATTAATACAGCAGATCCAGTCTGAATTTCAGCAGGTGGAAAAAGAGCTTGAAGCTGAATTATCCCGCCCGGATACCGATATTTTACCTTAGTCCTGAAGAACATTAACAATTCAATGTATCTAGTTATAGTTGTCTGTAAATACTCCGTCACAACACTTTATACTGAATAATTGCCTATAAATTATCTTAAAATAGTGCTCTCTATTTGACAATTATGATCCCTGAGTCATAATGTCTCACAGTAAATTATCCCTATTAAATCAGGCAAAATATCCATGAATAACAACTTCAAAGTCATGCGCAAAAGCAAACCCATTAAAGATCTGACATCCCTTCCCGCACTGGGCATGGATGACAGGTCAATTACCGAAGGGTTCCGCCATTATTATAGTCATACTCTGGGCAGAGACCGGAACTGTAAGTCAACCCACTATCCTTATAAAGCCCTGAGCCTGACCATTCGTGATCGTCTTATGGAACGTTGGAAAAATACCCATTATGCCTACCAGGATAATGACTGCAGACATACTTACTATGTATCCCTGGAATTTTTAATGGGCCGGGCATTAAGTAATAGCGTACTGAATCTGGATCTGGATGCTGCAGTACAGAAATCTTTTTATTCCATGGGACTGGACCTGGAAGAAATTGCTGATACTGAACAGGATGCCGGTCTTGGCAACGGCGGCCTGGGACGACTGGCGGCCTGTTTCCTGGATAGCTGTGCCACTTTACAGCTGCCAGTAAAAGGTTATGGTCTGCGTTATGAATACGGTATGTTCAGACAGCGGATAGATAACGGCTACCAGGTTGAAGACACTGATCACTGGCTGCTGGATGGCAATCCATGGGAACTGGAACGCCCTGAATATACCCGGCGCATCAAGTTTGGTGGGCATACCGAATTACGACTTAGCCATGACGGCAATTATAAAGTGCAATGGGTCGGTACCCGCGATGTACTGGCCATTCCTTACGATATCCCTATTCCTGGCTTCCAGAATGGTACTGTCAATACCCTGCGTTTATGGAAAGCCGCCGCAACAGACGAATTTGATCTGAATGAATTCAATTCCGGCAGTTATACCGAAGCCGTGAAAGAGAAAAACTCGGCAGAACACATTACCATGGTGCTGTATCCCAATGACAGCAGTGAAAACGGCAAGGAACTGCGTTTACGTCAACAATATCTTCTCGCCTCTGCCAGCCTGCAGGACGTCATAAGAGAATGGCTGGTACACCATGGTGATTTTGAACAGTTTGCAGAAAAAAACTGTTTTCAGCTTAATGACACCCATCCAAGCGTCTCCGTTGCTGAATTTATGCGCCTGTTAATGGATGAATATAATCTGCCCTGGGATAAGGCCTGGTCTATCACTTGCAAAACTATGGCTTATACCAACCATACCCTGCTGCCGGAAGCCCTGGAAAAATGGTCCGTGCATTTATTTGAACGCCTGCTGCCCCGCCTGTTAGAAATTATATACGAAATCAATGCCCGTTTTTTAAAGCAGGTAGCCATGCACTGGCCTGGAGATACTGACCGCCTGCGCCGCATGTCCATTATTGAAGAAGGTCCGGTTCCTCAGGTGCGAATGGCTTACCTGGCCATTGCCGGCAGTTTTTCTGTTAATGGCGTCGCAGCCTTACATACCCGTTTACTGAAACAGGGTCTGTTCCATGATTTTTATCAGCTCTGGCCGGAAAAATTTAATAATAAAACCAATGGCGTTACTCCCCGCCGCTGGCTGGCCGGCTGTAATCCTGAATTACGTCAGCTGATCACAAAGACTATCGGCAGTGACTGGGTTAAGGATCTGTCTCAGCTTAAACAGCTGAAAAAAAGCATAGATAAAAAAGCCTTCCGCAAACAGTGGCGAACTATCAAGCAGAATAACAAACAAAAACTGGCCGAACTGGTTAAACAGGAATGTAGAGTCGAGTTTAACAGCGACTCCCTGTTTGATGTACAGGTAAAACGCATTCATGAATACAAACGCCAGCTGCTCAATATTCTGCATGTCATTCATTTATACAACCGCATTAAGGCCGGTGATACCCAAAACTGGACTAACCGTTGTGTTCTAATCGGCGGTAAAGCTGCACCCGGCTATGCGATGGCCAAACTGATCATCAAACTCATTAATAATGTAGCTGATGTGGTTAATAATGACCCGGAAGTGGGTGATTACCTGAAAGTAGCCTTTTTCCCAAATTATCGGGTTTCCGCCATGGAAGTGATCTGCCCAGGTACCGATCTGTCCGAACAGATTTCAACGGCGGGTAAAGAAGCCTCCGGTACTGGTAATATGAAATTTATGATGAACGGCGCCCTGACCATAGGTACCCTGGACGGAGCCAATATTGAGATCAGGGAAGAAGTCGGGGAAGACAATTTCTTTTTATTCGGCCTGACCGCTGAAGAAGTGGAAGTCACGCGCAGCCATTATGATCCGGTTAAAATCATACAGGACGATACAGATTTCAGAAATGTGATGAGAATGCTGGAAACCGGTTATTTTAGTCAGTTTGAACCCGGTTTGTTTGATCCTATTATTCAGACCATAAAGAATCCACAGGATTTATGGATGACTGCAGCGGACTTTCGCTCTTATACTGATGCTCAGGAACAGGTATCCAGAGCCTACCAGGATCAGAAACACTGGACTACCATGAGTATTATCAATACCCTGTCCAGCGGTAAATTCTCTACTGACCGGACGATGGAAGAATATAATCGGGATATATGGAAGTTGGAGAAGGTGGCGGCTTATCCGGTGGAATAGAGAAAAAGCGTTGAGCGCTGAGCGCTCAACGCTGTTTTTAGGGTTAGGTGTATTTTTTTCTGTCTTTGCGGCGGTTTCCTGCCTGTACTATTACGCCATCGAGTACGTCGAGGCCTTCTATTTCTATGGTTTCGTATAGATCATTTAGGGGTTGTAGAAAGAATTTGCCGTCGTACATTCTTAGTTGACGGAAAATATATTCACCATCGATTTTGGCGATTACGTAAGAGCCGTCTTTTACTACTGCTTCAGGATCGACGATTATCACGGTACCATGCTCAAATTCAGGCACCATACTGTCTCCCAGAGCACGTAAAGCGTAGATTTCTCTGCCGCTGCAACTGCCCTCAATGGGTGGCATTAAACTTTCTGGTGGAGATTGAGGCATTATTAACTCACTTATATCAACAACTTACACATACTTGCACAGAAAAGGATCAAGTATATAAGAATATTCAATTATTCAACACTTAATGATAAATGAAAATACTACAGACATCAAGCCATAATTAATCAGTTGAAAATATTGCAAAATTTTAAAAAAGCATATACCTTATAATAAGTTTATTATATAAGCTTATAAACACAGATATAAAACAGCTATAAAAATAGCTAACCTAAAACTAACTAAAAAGGATCCCCAAAATGACCGATGAAAACTGGAAACTCAAAGATGGTGCTGAACTGAATGTTGACGATGTAGCAAAAATCGCCTGTGCACTAAAATCCTTATCAGCTTATACTACCCTGGTATGCGCTGAAGAAGACAGTCCGGAAGATCTGGAGCAGATTGTTAAGGAAGGTATGGAAGCGATGGAAAAAATGTTTGAAGTTTAACGCGAGTCTGGACTTATTAAACTTCTATTAAGCTCATAAGCCGGTAAGGGGGACTGCCGGTTTATCGCTGATATAAAAAAGGCCTGATTTTTCAGGCTTTTTTTATGGGAAAAAGAAGCGTTGAGCGTTGAGCGTTGAGCGTTGAGAAAAAGCATAGCCTGTTCCAAAATTTATACAACTACCAGGAAAGTTATTTGTTCTTTCTTAACATTTAACACTTAGCACTTAAACCCTCCAGGCTCTTTCTCAGCGCTCAGCGCTAAAAACAAGGCTTATCCGGAGCATTCTGATAACGTTCAATACTCTCCAGGATCTCTGTCTTGGCATCCTCTACATCCACCCAGCCTTTAATTTTAACCCATTTTCCAGATTCCAGATCTTTATAATGAGCAAAGAAGTGAGCCAGAGTATCCAGCAAGGTATTAGGCATATCTCTGAAAGAACTGATTTTTGTGTACATACCGGTTAGTTTATCAATGGGTACAGCCAGTACCTTGGCATCCAGTCCCGCTTCATCTTCCATTAACAGCATACCAATAGGACGGCACTGGATAACCGAACCGAACTGTAAGGGCAAAGGTGTCACCACCAGTACATCCACCGCATCACCGTCATCGGACAGCGTGTGTGGAATATAACCATAATTGCAGGGATAAACCATGGCCGTACCAATAAAACGGTCAACAAACATGGCTCCGGTTTCTTTATCTACTTCATATTTTACCGGATCACTATGAGACGGTATTTCAATAATGACATTAAATTCACTGGGTACGTGTTTTCCTGTGGTTACTCTATCAAGATTCATCTGTTTACCTGTTTTGTTGATTCATGAGGCTAGTTTAAAAAGTATTTTGATCTGGATCAAATAAATAGTTATTTTATAGACAAAAATAAACATTAGCAATTGATAATGCTATCTGATTTGTGCTCGGGTAGACTTGTTTTAAAGCACCAAACCAGTAAAATCAGGAAAACATTTACATTTAAGACTTAAGCCTGACCAAATAATTTTTTGAAATAATGGTTTTAATAACCGTTTATAATGACTATTTATAATCACAAGGGGATAAACACAAAGTGCCGCCATTAAAAAAAATAAACTTAAAAATTCCATTTTCACATTTGCTTATATCCGTTCTATTCTTTTTTCTTATAACCGGCTGTTCTGAACTGGATACCCATGATCCCATTAATCGTTTCCAGCAATCTGATGAGTTATACAGTGCTTCAATGCGCTGGGGTGAATGGTATACCCTGTTCCAGCTTATGAAAGCCAACCCGGAAAATCCGGCTTCCAGAGTAACGCCGCCAACCGATGAAGAACTGGAATATTTATCTCATCTGAAAGTACCCCATGTGGAAACAATTCACAGCGGCATTATTGAAAACAAAAAATCAGCTAAAACAATTTACCAGATTGAATACCATCCGGAAAATTCATCGGTTATCAAGGAAATCCGTCATACGGTTAAATGGTGGTATGATGAAAAAACAAATCAATGGTTTACCGATACCCCCTTACCTGATGCGTTCCAGGTACCCAGGCACCAAACCATTAAATTGTCCCCAAAGTAAACCAGCCTTAATTACTTCTCCCTTTGGGAGGAGCTTTCTGCGCCCTGCTGCAGAACTTCAGGAATATCCTTAATAGGCCGGGGGCGACACAGTCCATAACCCTGGGCATAGTCTACGCCAATTTCTTTTATAACAGACAGAATATCATCATTTTCCACATATTCAGCCACTGTTTTCAGGCCCATCATATGCCCAACCTCGTTAATGGATCTGACCATGGCCTCATCGACCGGATCAATAACAATGTCTTTAACAAACAGACCATCAATTTTCAGGTAATCAATATTGAGCTGTTTTAAATAACCAAATGACGACATACCTGAACCAAAATCATCCAGGGAAAAAGAACAGCCCAGCTCTTTAATGGTATCAATAAACAGGCTGGCTACACTGAGGTTCTGAATAGCCGCCGTTTCAGTAACTTCGAAACAAATTTTTTCTGCCGGGAACTGACAGTTTTTAAAATGTTCTTTCAGATGATGCATAAAGTGTTCATCACCAATTGAATTTCCAGACAGATTGATACTGCAGGAGGCAATTTGACGGGTATAGTCAGGATGAGTATTAAGCCACTTAAAGGCCGTTCTAACAACCCAGTGATCCAGTATCTTGACCAGATCATAATGTTCTGCTGCCGGTAAAAAAGCCCCCGGTGGGATCAGGTTACCATGCTCATCAACCATACGCAGCAAAATTTCAAAATGCAGACCATCATCTTCAGAGTTAACTGGGACTATGGTCTGAAAATACAGCTCAAAACGGTCTTCCTGCAAGGCCTGGTTAATTCTGGAAACCCATTGCATTTCACCCTTTTTACGCATGACATTTTCATCATCATCCTGATACACATGTACCCGGTTCTTACCCAGATCCTTGGCAGCATAACAGGAAGAATCAGCCAGGCTTAATAGTTGATCTACATCGCCGGCATCTTCATCCACTGGCACCAGACCAATGCTAACGCCAACATTAAAAGTATGCGCTTCCCAGATAAAATCAAAACGCTGAATTTCATTACAGATTTCAGAGGAAATCATGGTCGCCTGCTCTACAGGACAGCCTTCCAGAATAGCACCAAATTCATCACCGCCCAGACGGGCCAGAGTATCACCCCGACGCAGTTTTTCTTCCAGCAATTTAGTGATCTGACGTAATAACTGATCACCGGCAATATGTCCGCAGGTATCATTAATAATTTTAAAATTATCCAGATCCAGGTACAGCAGAACGTGTATAAGTTTATCGGTTTTTGCCCGTTCTATGGACTGGCGCAGGCGTATTTCAAATTCAGCCCGATTGATAAGGCCCGTTAATTGATCATGAGTTGCCTGATAGGTCAGACTCTGCTCCATCTTCTTGGCTTCGGTAATATCATGCAGGGCAACTACAGCACCTATCACTTCATTTCCCCGGTTTCTCATAGGTGAAACAAATTCTTTTACCGCAATGACATAACCGTCCCTGTGTGCCAGGAACAGGTTATCCGGTAAACGATAAGAGGTACATTCATCAATCGCCCGACGCAGGTGATTTCTGGCGGGGACTTTAACCTCAGCATTAAACAGGTTAACAATCTGATTAAAAGGTCGGCCGATAGCTTCAATATTTTCCCAACCGGTCATTTCCGTTGCCTTGGGATTAATATAGGTAATCACTTCGTTTTTATCAACAGTAATTACCGCATCTTCAATGGCATTAAGTGTTACCAGGAAGCGCTCTTTTTCAGAAAACAGCTGGGCTTCAAATTCCTTGCGCCAGGTAATGTCCATACCGTACCCCTGAACCAGAGAACGTTCAGTGATCGGGTAAAAGTTCCACATAAACCAGCGACCCTGGGATTGCACTTCCACATTATTCATAGCCTTTCCGGTTTCCAGGCACTGGCTCATCAGAGTCGTTAAGTTACCGGGCAACACACTGGGCAGGCCT
>JALUZF010000136.1 GCA_027012135.1 Gammaproteobacteria bacterium | reverse complement strand
TGCCTGCAGTGTTTTTTTATGCTGCTGCTTCAGGGAATTAAAATCAGATAATAAAATCAGATCACTGCCCTGCTCAATATGCTGTTTTATGCCGGCAAAGATATGCGGCCAGTCGGGTGCATGGTCAGACTGTTCTGGCGGACAGGGCTGGTTAGCCTGTCTGAGCATGGTTTTGAGACCGTTAAGACCAGACTGTGCTGGCAGCCAGTGATGTTTGCTGTCCAGGATGATAAAAGCGACCTGCCGCTGTTCCTTGATGGCCTGTGCACTCAGAAGTACCGCAAGACGCAGGGCCTGAGCCACTTTAAGACGACCCCGTGTGGCATAACGCATTGAAGTGGAACGATCCAGTAAAATACACAGGGGACGGGATAACTCACTATGAAACGTTCTAACCAGAGGTACAGTGGATCGGGCAGTAGCCCGCCAGTCAATAATACGGGGATCATCTCCGGGATAATAGGCTCGAACTTCTGCAAAATCAGAGCCTGAGCCAATGCTGGCGGAAACGGTTTCACCGCTTTGAAGCGATTTTAAGGGCTTTTGATAAAGGCTGTTGAGTGGTTTACCCGCCAGTTGTATAAGCTGATTTATTTCCAAATCACTGAGCAGGTTTTGTGTGAGCAAGGAGTGTCCGGAAAAAAAAGCCATATTTAAGATATCAGCTCAGGAATTAAAAGAAAGGAAACAGATGTTCAGGGATGGCTGATGGTATTGAGTAAACTGCTGATAATAGTATCCGCATTAATATCCTCAGCCTGGGCTGAAAAGTCCAGTACTATTCGATGACGCAATACATCACCTGCCAGCTCTATAATATCCTCAGGTATCACATAGTCACGATCATCAAGAAAGGCTCTGGCCATAGCGGATCTTAGCAGTGCAATAGAGGCCCTGGGAGATGCACCGGTCTGTATCATTTCACCCCATTGAGGCAGGTATTTAGCAAGATTACGAGTGGCCGTCACCACTTCAACTGCATATCGCTCTATTTTTTCATCAATAAAAACATCATTAACCTGGTCTCTTAAGGCCAGAATGTCAACCGGTTTAAGCACTGCGGTCAGACCTTCTTCTACATGGCCTTCATGAGCTTTTCGGGCACGTCGGGAAATTTCAATTTCCTGTTCCAGATCGGGATAATCAAGAATAATCTGAAATAAAAAACGGTCCAGCTGGGCTTCCGGTAGCCGGTAAGTGCCGGACTGCTCCAGGGGATTCTGAGTCGCCAGCACCATAAACAGCAGGGGTAATGCCCGGGTGACACCACCCACTGTAACCTGGTGCTCAGCCATGGCTTCCAGTAAAGCCGACTGTACTTTAGGCGGTGCCCGGTTAATTTCATCGGCCAGTAGAATTTCATGAAACAGGGGGCCGGGAATAAAACGAAAAGTACCGGTAGAGGCATCATATATATCACTGCCGGTTAAATCCCCGGGCATAAGATCAGGCGTAAACTGAACCCGTTGATACTGGGCGTCCACACTGGTCGCCAGAGCATGTACAACCGTGGTTTTTGCCAGCCCGGGAGGCCCTTCCAGCAAAACATGACCGCCGGCCAGAAGTGCTATAACCAGACGGTCAAGCAGAGCCTCCTGTCCCACAATGACGGTACCCAGTCTGGCTCTTAAATCATGCAGCAGTTTAATATCAGCCATAGTTATTTATTTAGCTCTCCCTTTGTTGCGTATGTTGCGTAGTGACTATTTCTTTTTCCATTGTCCGGAAGATGTCTGATACATCCAGCCGGGGGATATTTTACGGATCCAGGTTTTAGCGAAGGTTTTCTGGATATCTGCCTGCCATTCAGGATGGCCATTGGCTTTGGCAATTTCCCGGTAAAGGCTCATACGGTCCTTATTTTCTGCGCTGATCAGCTTTTTGGCAATGGATTTCTGCTTAAGTGATAAAGCTGAGGCATTAGCAATGGCTATCAGTCCATTATTGGTAAAGCCAACAGCACCGGAAGCATAAAAAGGGCGTAATTTAGCCTGTCTTTTTTTCATGCTGTTCTGTATGGTACGAATAGCAGGTGAATCAATATTAAGATTGGCCTGCCCGGCAGCCTGAGCGGAAGGGATAAAGAAATCAGTTATGGATAAAATAACGCTTTGCGATGGGCTTAGATAAAAGCTCTGAGTATTATCAGAACTTTTCTGCTGATTTTCCTGGGCTGGCGGCTGTGAATTTCCGGTATTAAGCACATCATCAACTATTTTTTCCGCTGCTTTTTCCGCTGCCGCTGCAGGAAAGTAGATATTAATAGTGACGCAGGATACCACGCTTAAGGCAACCAGTAGTGCCAGGAAATACTGGCGCAAGCGGTACTGATTATAAACAGACAGTCTGGTTTTCATAAAATTATCCTTTAAAGACTCTATTTTATTGTTACTTTAAATTATAAACAGTATAGCTGAATTAAGCCTGAACCAGTAAATAGTTTATTTAATGACTTATTCAATGACAGCCTCATTAGCCGACTGAATATTCTTCAGTCGATTGATTAATACTTCCCAGTTAACCGCCTTCTGAAAACCCATAACATCAATTCTGGGCAGGCCGCTGCCTTTGACTATATAGTAGGCATTATCACCCTTAGGTTCAACACCATCCATATAACAGATATTGTTTTTTAGTCGGCAGCTCAGACCAATTCTGGCATAGCGGAAGGTTTCAAATACGCTTAAGAAACTACGGGATAAAATCCCGGAAGCTCCGCCCAGGCTGGACAGATTATCAATGGCTCTTTGACTGATACGATGGCGGCTTTTATCATTCTTTGGCGTTCCAAACGACGCATTAAAGGCAACCGGTGACCAGTTATAGAGCTCCAGATTACGGATTTTACCATCCATACGCCCTTCTATTTCACCAAAATTAAAGGTTTTGGTCAGTGCTTTAAGATCCAGGTTTAATAAATCAATATTGGCAAAAAAACGGGCACTGTCGTCCAGCGGATGTTCTATTTTTAAGTCCTTGAAAATAATACTGCCATCAAATACCCGCATCATCATGGCTCCGCCGACCGTCAGCAGGTGACGGGTATAAGTGGTTTCAGGAATAACCGCTGATAATTTACCATCAAGAAGCGGCCAGTTAAAATGTTCAGATATCAGCTTAAGTGATACTGGCTTTATCAGTCCGTCAATACTGATAATCATACCCGTGCTTTTATCCTGTTCAGAAACCGGCTCTCCAAGACGGTTCAGTTTCAGACTGTTGATATGTAAAGCCCCGTCAAACAGTGGAATATCGGTTTCCTGCAGTAATTTAACCTGATCACTAAAGGCAACAAATTTAAGCCGGGTTGAGCCAAACGGCAGTTCAGCAAGCTGAATTTCTTCCCAGTTAATGTGACTGACAGGGCTCTGAACTGAATTTTTATGATTGTTCCAGTTCAGTTCCCCGTTTAAATTGGTGACAGCAATTTGCTGATCAAATTCCAGATACAGCTCTTTTAAAATGCTATTAAGCTGAATTTTTCTGCCGCGTCGGCCAAAGAAGCCCTTTAGCTTACCTTCTATCAGCAAACCTTCATATTCCGTACCTTCCAGAATGTTTTTTAAATACAGGCTGTTAAAACTCTGCAGATCATTAAGGGTATAAGCAATATGAAAATCCTGCAGGACTGAATTGCTGCCAGGCGTCAGTTCAGCCGATGCTTCTATATCAAGTAATTTATCAACAGTTAACTTTATTTGGTTGAATTTTAAGGAGTTATTTCTATCACTTTTAAGTAATTTCAGATAGAGCTTTTCCTTTCCTGTAAACGAAAGATAAATGTCATTCTGTAATAATTCGCCCCTAATGTGGCTGAGAGATAAAGTGGACTGAGTTTTATGGGGACTAATAGCATCGGAAGTATAACGGAAATTAAAAGACAGTTTTTCAGCCAGATTATCAGTATTACGGGCACTATAGCTATAATGTAAATTTTTTACCTTGCCGTCAATTTTTAATAATTTAAGCCCCCCAGACTGATCAACATTATCTTTAGCAAACACCCCCTGCAAACTGCCTGAAGCACTTAAAATAAACCCTTCATCAGATACTGAATTCATAAATTCAGGATAGTAATATTTAAAATAGTTTTTAAAGTCCTTAAAAGCTAACTGCTCCGCATTGAAATCCACCTGCCATTGATCATTTAACAGTTTTAAATTTATACTGAGTTTGCCCTTCCCCATATTAATTTTATTAATAGTTAAAACTAACTGCTGATCTGTAAAGGAATAATTGAAACTAAAATCCGTACTTTCTGCGGTTTGCTTAGGCAACAAACCGAATACAGAAATTTTTTTGCCCTGACAATGGATAAAACCCGGTTCCATTTTCAGGCTTTGACAACTGAACTGCAGGTTCCGCAATTGCTGATAAGGTTCCGGTAAGTTGAGTTCTGCAAGAGACAGATGAAATACGGCAGGACTACTGCTGATATCCATATCAACCTGTAACCTGTCCAGTGTTAAAGCATTTAAAAAAGCTGGTGTTTTAGATATTGAAGGTTTTTTTGATGATGAGGTTTCCAGAGGAATAATGATCTGATCGATGCTCAGAGAAACCAGACTAACGGCCTGACTATTATTCAGAAAAAACAGAACGGCCGCAGTTATAGCCACAAAAAGCCCTTTTCCTGACTTAAAGTGAAGCCATAGACGCATTTTAATTAATACCGGGATTAAGCAGGGAAAACGCCGGTAGACAGGTACCGATCCCCACGGTCACAGATAATCACTACAATGGTAGCATTTTCAACCGTTTTACTTAGATTAAGAGCTGCAGCTACAGCCCCGCCCGATGAAACCCCGGCAAATATACCCTCTTTCGCAGCCAGGGCCCGTACCGTATCTTCAGCGGATTGCTGATCGATATCCAGCAGTCTGTCCACTTCTTCAGGGTGGTAAATTTTTGGCAGGTATTCCTCAGGCCAGCGGCGGATCCCCGGGATCTGGGAACCTTCGGTCGGCTGTACACCAATGATTTCAATGTCCGGGTTCTGCTCTTTAAGAAAACGGGCTGTCCCCATAATGGTTCCCGTTGTGCCCATGGCACTGACAAAATGAGTGATCTCACCATGGGTATCTTTCCAGATCTCAGGGCCGGTACCAAAATAATGGGCGGCCGGATTATCCGGGTTAGAAAACTGATCCAGAACAATCCCCTTACCCTGTTGTTCCATCTCGCGGGACCGGTCAATAGCCCCTTCCATACTGTCTTTTGCCGGAGTCAGGATAATATCAGCACCAAAGGCTTTCATAATACCGCGACGTTCTTCACTCATATTATCAGGCATAATCAGCACCATTTTATAACCTTTAATAGCGGCGGCCATTGCCAGGGCAATACCGGTATTGCCACTGGTGGCTTCTATCAGGGTATCTCCAGGCTTAATGTCACCGCGTTGTTCAGCACGGTCAATCATACTCAGTGCCGGCCGGTCCTTAACCGAACCGGCGGGATTATTGCCTTCAAGCTTGACCAGAATAGTATTGGTGGTTTCACCGGGCAGACGTTGTAAACGAACCAGCGGAGTATTACCAACGAAGTCTTCTATAGTGGGGTATTTCATTTTTTAAAATGCCTGTAAATAGTGCCTGTAATAAAATGCAGTAATAAATTATAATTATTCACCTGAATTAATCATACTGTAAATAATCATTATTTGGGAGAATAAATGCCTGAAAACCTCGACATTCTTAATCTGCAGGCAGCACTTAAAGTGGTTTCCGGAAACAAAAAGCTGGCCAATGATTTACTGGCCATGTTTATAAAGGAAATTCCCAACTATATACAAAGTGTCCAGACACTTTTACAGGAAGGCGACAAGGAAGCATTAAAAGCCGTTGTCCATAAAATTCACGGCGGCCTGCGTTATCTGGGTGCACCGGCTTTAATGGCGGTGGTCAGTCAGACCGATGCCCATCTGTTTGATTTAAGTGACACTGAATTGAATAAAGATGTTAACAGGATGGTTTTTGAAATGGAGCGTATTAAGGAAACAGGCTCTTATCCTGATTGAAACATTTACCTGGCCAGACCGGAGGCTACTTCCACTTTCCAGTTTAATTTATCTGCCGGTACTTTATCCCCCAGTAAATTGTCATCCAGCAGCAGATAGGCTTCAATATCTCTGGATTTTAGCGCATCCAGCCGTGTTCTTACAGTATGCATTAAACTGTTAATCAGCTCACATTGGTCCAGTTTCGGTGCTTTGGAATTTTGTGGGCAATTATAAAAAGACACTTTTAAATCAACTGACTGGAGTCGATATTTAGAAGATTTATTAGTAATTTTAGCCGTCAGTTTATAATAAGCGCCATAAGCCCACTGGTGCTTAATATCTGATAACTGAATTTGTTCAGGGGGGATCAGGCTTTTGTGAATTTCAACCCGTTTGTCTTCATAGAAATACAGGAACACGGCCAGAGCTATCAATACCACAACCAGAGCTATTTCTATTTTACCGGCTTTAGGATTTTTTACAGTCAGCCAGGCCAGCAGAAATACCACAACTGATGCTGCTACCACCCCTATTATAAAGCCCATCAAGATTTACCTGTAGTGATTAATTGAGGATGATAATTATTAATCCTGTTTACTGACCCTTCGCTGCTGTACCGCTTCAGCCAGATCGGTCAGGACATCAAAACTGTCTTCCCAGTTTATACAGGCATCGGTAATACTCTGACCATATGCCAGATCATCTTTATTTACACAATCCTGACGCCCTTCAACCAGATTACTTTCTATCATGGCACCCATAATGCGGGTATCGCCATCGGCTACCTGCTGAGCAACATTTTTAGCGACTTCAATCTGTTTTTTAAATTGTTTCTGACTATTGGCATGACTAAAGTCAATCATCAGATTGGGCTTAATATGACACTTTTTCAGTTGTTCTGCAACTTCATTCACATGGGTGGTATCATAGTTGGGTTCTGTCCCACCGCGAAGAATAATATGACAGTCTTCATTGCCTTCCGTTGAAAAAATAGCTGATTTACCCTGTTTGGTCACTGACAGAAAAACATGAGGACGTGAAGCCGACAAAATAGCATCAATGGCAATACGGACACCACCGTCGGTAGCGTTTTTAAAACCCACCGGACAGGACAGGCCGGAAGCCAGTTCACGATGAACCTGACTTTCTGTGGTTCTTGCGCCAATGGCACCCCAGCTAATCAAATCGGCGACATATTGAGGACTGATTAAATCCAGAAATTCTGTTGCCGTGGGAACACCCATACCGTTAATATGTGCCAGCAGTTCCCTGGCCTTGCCCAGTCCCTTATTGATTTCAAAGGAATTATTCAGATCGGGATCATTGATTAATCCCTTCCATCCCACCGTTGTTCGAGGCTTTTCAAAATAGACCCGCATAACAATAAGCAGGTCTTTTTCCAGCTTTTCACGCGCAGTTTTAATCAGTCCTGCATATTCTTTTGCCGCATCCGGATCATGAATGGAACAGGGACCAATAATAACCACCATTCGATCATCCTGTCCGTTTAGAATATTATGTATGGCCTGACGGGTTTCAGTAACGGTCTTACGTGCATCTTCCGTACTGGGGAATTGCTTGTGAATGACCTCAGGAGCCACTACTTCTTTGATGCCGCGAATTCGTAAGTCGTCAGTTTTGTTTATCATTCCAATGCGTCCGGGAGCTGGTAAATTAAGTTTTCAGTTTTAAGTGCTGTTTTTTTGGATTTAAAAAACAGAAGATTATAACACAGGCATATTCAGGCAGAATAAAAAACCGGCATAAAGCCGGTTTTTTTAGCAAGGCATTCTGTCATTACTTAACGGAATCAACAGAAACGATTTTATCTCCGGCATGTATCCAGTTTTTTATTCCATGCTGCAAATGATAGACCTGGTTATAACCCAGTTTACCATCCAGATAGCGAGCCACCTGTGACGTTCTGTTACCGGAACGACAGACCAGTATAAACTTATCATTTTTACCGGCAATTTTATTCAGTTCTGCCAGCCATTTATTAAGGTTATATTTGCCTCGTGCATCAAAAAATGTCATTAAATGGCTGCCCGGGATTACACCTGTGGACTTCCATTCATCCGGGGTTCTAATATCAATAACCGGTATATTTTCATCCATCATTTTTTGCATTTGTTCATTACTCAGTCCATGTACCTGGGCATTTGCTGATACCGAGATAAACAGACTGATAATCAGTAATAAATATTGAAACTTAAAATACTTCATATTGTTAACCCTGTCAGATTTTATATATTGGAATTTTAGCATACTCTAATTTAGATAGACAAAAAAAAGCACAGGAAATTCAGTCTTATGCTTTTGATCTGCAACCCCCTCAATCCCCCTTCTAAAGAAGGGGGAAGTTAAAAGCTTAAACTAATTAGTTGGAACGCATCTGAAATAATTCCTGCTCAGATTTCATTCCCAGTTTTTTAAATAACCATATTGCTGGGCAAAAACCGGTAAATGAGCTTTGCAGCATATTAAAACCAACAAAAAGAGAAAACCAGGCCCAGTTAATATTTACAAATAAAGTCAGTAAGGTGCTGATAATAATCATAACACTGGCCAGAATAAAAACTGCGCGTTCAATAGACATTGTTGTCTCCTTTTCAATAATATTGCATAAATTTTATAATCAGTATTCTCTAATATTTAAGCTTGTTTGACAAGCACCTAAAAGAATAGACTTTGGGGCTTAATAATTAGACAAAAGTCTGTAATCAGGGTATAAACAAAAACTTAAAAATTCATGCAGACAGCCCAAAATTCTCAAATGCCTGTTAAAATTATCGTTCTGGCATATTCCAACCTGTTTGTTGATGGTCTGTTGCGTATTCTATGACCCTGGAGAAGAAAGCACCGGCTCAGAAAAGTCACCTCCAGTTAATCACGAAAGTTAATAAATCCAAACAAAAAGAGTTAAACAAATAGTGTCTATTCTGCATTCTTTTCTGAAACATTGTCTGCTTCTGGGTTTTCTTGTTATATCCCCTTTGGCTTTATCTGACAGCCTGAGTATTTCCGTCGATGATGGCAATGAAATGGAGGTTATTCAGTATCCTGCCAGGGGTGATAAGCTTATGGTAGTTTTGCCTTCAGAACATGGTGTAACCGATGGCCTGACCAATCTTGCTCTAAGCCTGCAAAAACAGGGTGTCGAGACCTGGATAGCGGCTCCGTTCAGCAGTCTTATGCTGCCGAACCTGGAATCCAGTTTAAAAAAGATCCCGCTTGAAGCTTATGTAAAACTACTGAATAAAGCAGAATCAAGCGGCAAAAAAATCTACCTGTTCAGTAATGATAACGGCACGGAAAACCTGTTACTGGCGGCCCGCCAGTGGCAGTTGAAAAAACATGCCCTTATTTACGGCGTCATACTGATTTCCCCAAACTTTTATATTACCACCCCGACCGCCGGCAATAACGGACTATTACTGCCCATTGTTCGCGCCAGCAATTTGCCGGTTTTTATCTTTCTGCCGGCAAAATCCACTCTGACTCTGCAAATTAAGGATACTGTTAAGGCGCTTGAACAGGGCGGCAGTGATGTTTTTGTACAGGTGCTTAAAAATGTCCGGGCCCGTTTCTTTTTTCGCAATGATGCCACCGATGCTGAAGTAGAAACCTTTCCTAAACTCAGTAAGCATATTATCAGGGCCATGAAGGTGATGACTGCCTATGCCCGCCCGAGAAAACCGGCACCCTTAGCCAAGCAAAAACAGATAGTCAGAAAAAAAACCACGGGCAAACTACAACAATATACCGGAACCGTTACGTCGGATAATTTTTCCATCAGGGATATTAATAATAAACAACATTCTCTACAGGATTATCAGGGCAAAGTGGTCATTGTTAATTTCTGGGCGAGCTGGTGTCCGCCCTGTGTCCATGAAATGCCGTCCATGTCGGCATTAAAAGATAAAATCGGGGCAGATTATTTTGATATACTGGCTATTAATCTTGGAGAACCGGCTGAAGACATTGCTGTTTTTCTAAAAGCCCATCCTGTCAACTTCCCCATATTGCCTGACCTGCAGCAGAAACTGGCAAAAACCTGGAAAGTTTTTGCTTTTCCAACCAGTTATATTATTGACAAAAAAGGCAATATCCGTTATTCCGTTGCCGGAGGTATAGACTGGAATACACCACAGGTCAGACAGGTGATTGAGAAATTACTAAAGGAAGATTAAATCACGATAAAATAAGTCCGCTAAGAATTTAAAAAGACGGTACAGACTTCTTTATTACCTTTATCCTGGTATTCCAGTTGCTCAAAGCTGTGTTCCCGTGACAAGGCAATTCCACGACGATGCTCATAAAACACCTGTCTTTCATCAGTGATCGCAACAGTAATACGATCCGGCACCATTTTAAATGGCCTTGACCATAACGGGTAGCAAGTGTCTGTTTTAATGCTCCCTGGTTTCCATAAACTCAATTTCAGGCCAGCGCTCCATAGTCAGGTTCAGATTTACCCGGGTTGGTGCTATATAGGTTAGATCACCGGCACCGTCCAGAGCAAGATTATCACTGAGTTTCTTTTTAAATTCTTCCAGCCTGTTTTCATCTTCACAGGCAACCCAACGGGCTGTCTGTACATTAACCGGTTCAAAGTCACAGTCCACCTTGTACTCGGTTTTAAGACGTTCCTTGACCACATCAAACTGCAGAATACCCACGGCACCCAGGATCAGGTCATTATTATTGAACGGCTTAAATAACTGGGTCGCACCTTCTTCACTGAGCTGTTCCAGTCCTTTTAATAAGGCTTTCATACGCATGGGATCTCTGAGCCGGGCACGGCGAAACAATTCGGGGGCAAAGTTGGGAATGCCGGTAAACTTAAGTTCCTCACCCTGGGTAAAGGTATCACCGATACGGATAGTGCCGTGATTATGCAGGCCGATAATATCACCGGAATAAGCGGTTTCCACATGGGAACGATCCTGGGCCATAAAGGTAATGGCATTAGCCACCTGGACATCTTTACCAATACGCACATGGCGCATTTTCATGCCCCTTTCGTATTTTCCAGAACAGATCCGCATAAAGGCGACCCGGTCACGATGCTGGGGATCCATATTGGCCTGGATCTTAAACACAAAGCCCGTCATTTTATCTTCTGCAGCATCAACAACTCTGGTTAAAGTGGCACGATTCTGCGGGGGCGGTGCATAATCAACAAAAGCGTCCAGCATTTCATCCACACCAAAGTTATTAATGGCCGAACCAAAAAATACCGGGGTTAATTCACCGGCCAGAAACAGCTCCAGATCAAATTCATTACTGGCACCGCGAACCAGTTCGACTTCTTCACGAAGTTCTTCGGCCTGATCGCCGATCAGTTCATCCAGACGGGTATTATCCAGTCCTTCAATGACCTCACCGGACTGGATCCTGCCTCCATGGGTCGAAGAAAACATGTGAATTTTGTCGTTATAAAGATGGTAGACCCCTTTAAAACGCTTACCCATACCTATAGGCCAGGTGATAGGGGCACAGGCAATTTTAAGAACTTCTTCCACCTCATCCATTAAATCAATGGGATCACGCCCTTCCCTGTCCAGTTTGTTAATAAAGGTCAGAATCGGGGTATCGCGCAGGCGGCAGACCTCCATTAATTTAACGGTACGCTGTTCTACACCCTTAGCCACATCAATAACCATCAGAGCGGAGTCTACTGCGGTCAGGGTACGGTAGGTATCTTCAGAGAAATCTTCATGTCCAGGCGTATCCAGCAGATTAATAATGCATTCTTTATAAGGAAACTGCATAACGGATGAAGTGACCGATATACCCCGTTCCTTTTCCATATCCATCCAGTCTGATGTAGCATGACGTGCAGCCTTTCGGCCTTTAACCGTACCGGCCATCTGAATAGCTCCACCATACAGGAGCAGCTTTTCAGTCAGGGTTGTTTTACCCGCATCCGGGTGAGAAATAATAGCGAAGGTACGACGACGCCTTATTTGCTCTAAAAAATCACTCATAGTAAAACTCAATCATTTAATTCAAAAAAACTCACAGGCAAATAACTGGGCATCTTCTTTACCCTGTTTTGCCGGATAATAATTACGTCGGACGCCAATTTCATTAAACCCCATATTCTGATACATCTGTATTGCAATGTGGTTAGACATTCTAACTTCGAGATACATGGTTTTAGCACCATTATCACGAAAATGATCCATTAACCATTGTAAAAACTGCTGTCCATAACCCCGATGCTGATATTGAGGTGCAATACAGATATTCAGCAGGTGGGCCTCATCCAGTACGGTACTGATAAAGGCATAACCACGGATCTCATCATCCTGTTCATACACAAAACTGTGGTAGCCCACCCGAAGACAGTCTGCCAGCAGACCCATGGTCCAGGGAAACTCATAACTGGCCTGCTCTATAGCATAGACCGGTTCCAGATCAAAGCGGGTCATTGTACGGATAAATGGTCCGATAGACAAACTGGATTCAGCCATACTTAAGCTTCAGAGCCGGATTGAATGATTTGTTTAATCAGCAGCAGATCGGATAAGGCGGCTTTTTTATCCAGTGGATTGCGCAACAGGTAATCCGGGTGAAAGCTCACCAGTGCCGGATAATCCTGACCGGCAATATTTAAACTATGTAACTGACCACGCAATTGTTTAAAGGTTTTAGTGGTTTTTAATAAGATTCTGGCTGGGTTTATACCCAGAATAACAATTAATTTAGGCTTAAGTTGTTGTATCTGTTCTTCCAGAAATACAGAGCATTGCTGAGCATCAGCATCACTTACTACAAAGTCCTGCAGGGAATGACACTTAACCAGACCACTGTAATAATACTGCTGTTCAATGCCGATGGTCGTCAGCATTTTATGAAACAGATGCCCGCGAGTGTCAGTTAGATAATGACCGGCTCGATCTTCTTCAGCATTGGGTGCATCGCTGATAAAAAATACCGGGGCATTGGGAAAACCCTGCCCTGACAGACTGTTAAGACGCTGACTGCGTCCCGGACAGAGCTGACACCCGGAAATTTTCTGTTCCAGGTCATTATCCAGTATAAAATGCTCAGTCTCAGTATCTTCCTGCCGATCCGGTTTTCCATGGTCGGAAGTTTTTGTTTCAACGGGTACTGCAGGTGTTTGTTCCGTTTGAACGGGTTCGGAAACTGCTTTCTGTACGGGTTCAGAATAATATTCAGATGGAGCAGGAATGTCTGGCTCAGAGGATACCGGCTCCATTTCCTCTGTAAAGTCTCCGCTCTCCTGCTGTATTAAAGGTTGCTGCTGTTCTTTTTTCTTTGCAGGCTCAGAAACCGGTTTTATTGGTACAAACTGTTCACTTTGAACGGTCTGCAATAAATCCGTATCATCTTTTACAGGCTCAGGAATATCTTCGTCAAACGGTGCATCTTTCAGCCGCCAGGACTGTATGCCCATGGCCTGCAGATATTCCTGTATTAATGCATTATCCGGCATTGTGGTCATTAAAGCTGCGGATGAGCCCGTTCAGTGGCCTGGATCAGTTTGTTCAGCGCATTGATATAGGAGCGAGCCGAAGCAATGACAATATCGGTATCCGCACCCTGGCCATTAACAATTCGGCTGGCTTTTTCAAGACGAACGGTGACATCTCCCTGAGCATCGGTACCGCTGGTAATATTATTAACAGAATAAAGTTTTAATTCAGCTTCACTATTCACAATAGCTTCAATGGCTTTAAAGGCGGCATCGACAGGTCCACTGCCGGCTGCAGTAGCCGACTGTTCTTCACCATCCACCAGCAGGCTGATACTGGCTACCGGTGTTTCTCCGGTTTCTGAGCAGACTTTAAGAGACAGCAGTTTAATCCTCTCATCTCTGGAAGCTACAGTTTCTGAAACCAGTGCCTGCAGATCATCATCAAAGATTTCATGTTTCTTGTCCGCCAGTTCCTTAAAGCGGGCAAAGGCCTGATTCAGGCTTTCTTCGGATTTAAATTCAATACCCAGATCTTTCAGACGGCTTTTAAGTGCATTACGGCCGGAGTGTTTGCCAAGAATAATATGGTTTTCTTTCCAGCCCACATCTTCGGCACGCATAATTTCATAGGTTTCACGGTTTTTAAGTACACCGTCCTGATGAATACCGGATTCATGAGCAAAAGCATTGGCACCTACAATGGCCTTGTTGGGCTGTACCGGGAAACCGGTTATACCGGCCACAACCCGGGAAGCCGGTACAATCTGGGTGGTATCAAGACTGGTATCACAGGGAAAGACATCCTGACGGGTACGAACCGCCATGACCACTTCTTCCAGTGCTGCATTACCGGCCCGCTCACCCAGACCGTTAATAGTACACTCTACCTGACGGGCTCCCTGTAAAACAGCAGATAAGGAGTTAGCCACTGCCAGCCCCAGATCATTATGACAATGCACTGAAAATACGGCTTTATCGGAATTTGGAATTTTTTCAAGCAGGTTATGGATCAGCTGACCGAACTGGTGAGGAATGTTATAACCGACGGTATCGGGAATATTAATAGTAGAAGCACCGGCATCAATAACTGCCTCGATAACCCGGCATAAAAAGTCCAGATCGGAACGGCCGGCATCTTCAGGAGAAAATTCCACATTGTCGGTATGCTGGCGGGCACGTTTAACCGCGGCTACGGCCTGTTCCACCACCTGCTCCGGGGTCATGCGCAGTTTTTTCTCCATATGGATGGGAGAAGTAGCAATAAAGGTATGGATTCTGGAGGAATTAGCGCCTTTTAAGGCTTCACCGGCCCGGTCAATGTCTCTGTCCAGTGCTCTGGCCAGACCGCACACGGTACTGTCTTTTATGGTATCCGCAACGGCCTTGACTGACTCAAAATCTCCGGGACTGGCAATAGGGAAACCCGCTTCTATAATATCCACCTTCATGCGTTCCAGCACTTTGGCGATGCGGATTTTTTCTTCTCTGGTCATGGACGCACCGGGACTCTGTTCCCCGTCGCGCAATGTGGTATCAAAGATTATTAATTTATCAGTCATGCTTCACTCCAGTTAAGGAGTGATATTTTATCATAGTCCGCTGATACTGATAATAGGCATTTTATGTGCCTGAGCTTTTTATTTATATGCTAACGTGTTTTACTTGGCTTTTTTAAAGTTACGCATAATATAACCCACAAGACCCGAAAACGTGTAGAGGGCAAAAATACTGAACAGGATAAACGGCGGCTGGTATACAATAAAAACAAACACCAGTACCATTATTAAAATAGTGACAAATGGCACTTTGTTTTTTAAGTCGAGATCTTTAAAACTGCGGTATTTGACGTTGCTTACCATAAGCAGTCCGGCGCCAATGGTCATAATCATAACCAGGTATTTCAGACTTTCACCATCAATCTGGTTTTCAGCACAGAGCCAGACAAAACCAACCACGAAACCCGCAGCCGCCGGACTGGCCAGGCCCTGAAAATAACGTTTATCGGCATGCCCAATCTGGGTATTAAAGCGTGCCAGACGCAAAGCCGCACTGACCACATAAATAAAGGCCGCAATCCAGCCGATTTTGCCCAGAGCGGATAATGACCAGGTATACATAATTAAGGCCGGTGCAATACCAAAGGAAATCATATCTGAAAGACTGTCGTATTCAGCACCAAAATCACTCTGGGTATTGGTCATACGCGCTACCCTTCCATCCAGCCCATCCAGGATCATGGAAATAAAAATAGCCAGGGCGGCCGCCTCAAACCGGTCATTCATAGCGGCAATAACGGCATAAAAACCACCAAACAGTGCGCCGGTAGTGAAAAGGTTAGGTAACAGATAAATACCACGACGTTTCTTTTTCTTAGAAACAGAATCTGTAGCAGCGTTTTCTTCTAAACTAACCAGTTTGGTAACTGTGTCGTTATTTTCTGGTTCGTTATTTTGCGGGTCTTCCATAATTATTAATATCTATACGCCATTTTTAAAATACAAGATTAACAAATCAGCCGGCAAAAAAATAGCCTGACCGGCTTTATACCGGACAGGCTATTTTACTCTGTATTAAAAAAGTCTTAGTTTTTGTCTTTATCAACCAGGGCGTTTTCAGTGATCCACGGCATCATGGCACGCAGTTTAGCACCCGTCTGCTCAATAGGATGGGCTGCATTATTACGACGCCAGGCGGTCATTTCTGGATAGTTGGTCTGACCTTCAAGGATAAAGCGTTTGGCATATTCACCGTTCTGAATATTATTAAGGGCTTCCTGCATGGCTTTACGGCTTTCATCATTTATAACTTTAGGACCCGTGACATATTCGCCGTATTCCGCATTATTGGAAATGGAGTAGTTCATATTGGCAATACCACCCTCATACATCAGGTCTACAATCAGTTTTAGTTCATGCAGACACTCAAAGTAGGCCATTTCAGGGGCATAACCAGCTTCAGTCAGAGTTTCAAAACCGGCTTTAACCAGTTCTACTGCACCGCCACATAATACCGCCTGCTCACCAAATAAATCGGTTTCAGTCTCATCTTTAAAGGTAGTTTCAATAATACCGGTACGGCCGCCGCCAACACCAGAGGCATAGGACAGAGCCACATCTTTGGCTTTACCGGAAGCATCCTGGAATATGGCAATCAGGTCTGGAATACCGCCGCCCTTAACAAACTCGGAACGAACGGTATGTCCAGGAGCCTTAGGAGCAATCATAATGACGTCCAGATCAGCACGGGGAACAATCTGGTTGTAATGAATACTAAAACCATGAGCAAAAGCCAGAGTAGCGCCCTGCTTGATGTTAGGTTCGATTTCATTTTTATATAATTGAGACTGAAACTCGTCTGGAGTCAGAATCATAACCAGGTCAGCGTCTTTAACTGCATCAGGAGTATTTTTTACCGTCAGACCCGCGGCTTCAGCCTTCGCTGCAGAAGATGAACCTTCACGCAGAGCAATGGTGACATCCACACCGGAATCTTTCAGATTGTTTGCATGAGCATGGCCCTGAGAACCATAACCAACGATGGTGACTTTCATGCCCTTAATGATAGAAAGATCGCAATCCTTATCATAATATATATTCATTATCAAAACCTTATAGTTAATTTTTAAAATAGCTCTTAATAGTAGTTAATGGTTTTCAGCCGTTTTAATTACTTAATACGGATAAAAACCAGACGGATTCTAAAGCATTTTATTATCTACACATGCAGTGCGGAATTGCCTCTGGCAATACCCATAACACCGGAACGTACAGTTTCCAGAATACTGTCACATTCAAAAGAACCGACAAAAGCATCCAGTTTATCACTGGTGCCGGTTAATTCAATGGTGTATGAATTCGGTGTAACATCGACGATATTGCCACGAAAAATTGTGGTTAAGCGCATTATCTCGTCACGTTTACTGCCCGTAGCCTTAACCTTAATCAACATCATTTCACGCTCTATATGAGAGTGGCCGTGAACATTGAGATCATTGAGTTTTACCACATCAATCAGTTTATTTAGCTGCTTGGTGATCTGTTCAATAATTTCATCAGAGCCGCGGGTGACCAGGGTCATACGCGATAAGGTCGGATCTTCTGTCGGTGCTACTGTCAGAGACTCAATATTATAGGCCCGTGCAGAAAAAAGACCGGCTACCCGTGACAGAGCCCCGGCTTCGTTTTCAAGTAAAATAGATATAATATGTCGCATTTTTTATCTTTAACCTTATCTGTTAAACCAGTTCACTGTCCGGGGCCAGTTCCATTTCATGCTGCCCTTTGCCGGCCGCAATCATGGGATAAACATTTTCTTCACGGTTAGTGATGAAATCAATAAAGACCAGCTTGTCTTTCATGGCGAAGGCTTCTTTTAAAGCATCTTCTACATCACTGGTTTTATCAACCTGCATACCGACATGACCATAACTTTCTGTTAACTTAACAAAGTCAGGAATGGAATCCATATAGGACATGGCATAACGTCCTTCATAAAAAAACTCCTGCCACTGTCTGACCATACCCAGGTAACGGTTATTCAGATTGATGATTTTTATAGGCAGCTGGTACTGCATACAGGTAGCCAGCTCCTGAATATTCATCTGAATACTGCCCTCACCAGTGACACAGGCCACGGTCTGATCAAGATGAGCCAGCTGCACACCAATAGCCGCTGGAAGACCAAAGCCCATAGTGCCCAGACCACCGGAATTGATCCACTGTCTGGGCTTATCAAACTTGTAGTACTGGGCCGCAAACATCTGGTGCTGACCTACATCAGAAGTAATATAAGCATCCCCTTTGGTCACTTCATACAGTTTTTCTATGACGTATTGAGGCTTGATAACCTTGGTCTTTTTATTGTATTTCAGGCAGTTCTTTTTGCGCCATTGTCTGATTTTTTTCCACCAGTCCTTAATGGCTTCCTGATCGGTATTATCCTGGTCATCTTTTAACAGTTTCAACATGGATGTCAGAACATCGTCCACATCACCCACAATAGGCACATCCACTTTAACATTTTTAGAAATAGAGGACGGGTCAATATCAATATGAATAATTTTGGCGTTAGGACAGAAATGCTCCAGATGACCGGTAATACGATCATCAAAACGTGCCCCTACTGCAATCAGCACATCAGTTTCGTGCATGGCCATATTAGCTTCATAAGTACCGTGCATACCCAGCATACCCAGCCACTGTTCATCAGTAGCAGGATAAGCACCCAGCCCCATTAAGGTACTGGTTATTGGAAAGCCCAGTCGCTGCACCAGAGCTCTTAATGACTGAGAAGCATTGGACAGCACCACACCGCCGCCAGTATAAAAAACCGGACGCCTGGCACGTTTGATCAGTTCCATGGCCTTTTTAATCTGGTACTGATGTCCCTTGATTACTGGGTTATAGGAACGCATACTGATGGTCGGCATATAGCTGTATGGGATCTTGATATTCGGATCGGTTATGTCTTTAGGAATATCAATCAGTACAGGACCCGGACGACCGGTGGAGGCAACATAAAAGGCTTTTTTCAGCGTCTCAGCCAGGTCTTTAACATCTTTTACCAGGAAATTATGTTTTACACAGGGGCGTGAAATACCCACAGAATCCACTTCCTGAAAAGCATCACTGCCGATAACAGCCGTAGGTACCTGACCTGATATAACCACCAGTGGAATAGAATCAAGATAAGCGGTTGCAATACCGGTTACAGCATTGGTCATACCGGGACCAGAGGTAACCAGAGCCACACCCGTTTTACCGGTGGAACGGGCATAGCCGTCAGCCGCATGCACGGCTGCCTGTTCGTGACGAGCCAGAATATGTTTGACTTCATCTGCTTTAAACAGCGCATCATAAATATGCAGTACTGCACCGCCCGGATAACCGAACAGGTACTCAACACCCTCATCTTTGAGGAACTGCGCAATAATTTCGGAACCTGATAATTCCACTATTTACTCCCGTATAACCTGATACAAATTTTTCTTGGTTTTATTTCTTGTAAATGTTATCAATCGTAAATGACCATAATTTAAATGACCAAAACGGATATCTGAAAGACATTTCTTTAACTTAAATTAATCCTGCATTATACCCTGTAAAAACGGGCGTTTCAGCAAAAAACAGGCTCAGGAGTACAAAAAGTGCTAATAATTTATGAGAAAAACAGAATATTCTGGAAGATTTAATTAGGAACAGTAAGTTTGGCGGGAATGGATAAATAAAATAGAAACAGGGGGAACAATTTATCCCCTCAGTTAGAGGGGATAAATTGCATCTGAATTATAGCTTGTCAGCTTCTTCAGCCAGATACTCAGCGACACCGTCTGGAGTTGCCTTCATTCCTTTTTCACCTTTGTGCCAGCCTGCTGGACAGACTTCACCATGCTCTTCAGTAAACTGCAGTGCATCGATCATACGCAGCATTTCATCAATGTTACGACCTAATGGCAGATCATTAACAACCTGGTGACGAACAACACCGTTCTTGTCAATCAGGAAAGAACCACGGAAAGCAACACCGCCTGCTTCTTCTACATCATAATCCTGACAGATAGTGTGCTTAAGATCAGCAACCAGAGGATACTTAACCGGACCAATACCACCTTCATTGATAGGAGTATTTCTCCAGGCCAGGTGAGTAAAATGAGAGTCAATGGAACAACCGATGACTTTAACACCACGAGAGGTGAACTCTTCAATACGGTGATCAAATGCAATCAGTTCAGAAGGACATACGAAAGTAAAATCCAGTGGGTAGAAGAATAAAACAGCATAGCTGTCTTTAATATAATCACCGAAATTAAAATCTTCTTTAATTTCACCGTCGCCCATAACAGCATTTGCAGTAAAATCGGGAGCCTGTTTGCCAACAAGTACGCTCATTATTCATTTCTCCTAATGAAATATTATTAATAGTGTTTGTCGTTTAAGTTTATAAGTATATTACTAAAACAATAAATACCCCACTTATTTAGTGAGTTATTTTAGAATGACTCTAAATTAAAAGCAAGAATAAGTTTTAATTTTTTTGCGATCAACAACTACATATAAACATTCTATTTTAATAAGGCACGACCCTCTCAAATTCAAGAGCCAATTTCAGTCGGATTCAGCTACGTAATTTTGCAAAAGCATTCGCCATGGCATTATTGGCCGGTGTAGCCTGCTCTATTTTACGTTTGTGTCTACCCTGGGCTGGCCGCATGGGTTCACCGGAGCGTTTTTGCGGTTTTTCGGCTTTTTCATTCAGACGCATGGTTAATGCTATACGGTTACGTTTTAAATCCACCTCAACCACTCTGGCCTTAACTACATCGCCGGCTTTCACAATATCCCGGGGATCTTTAACAAACTTATCGGCCAGCTGGGAAATATGAACCAGGCCGTCCTGATGCACCCCGATGTCTACAAATGCACCGAAGTTGGTCACATTAGTTACCACCCCTTCCAGGATCATTCCTTCTTTCAGATCTTTTGGTGATTCGACACCCTCAACAAAACTGGCTGTTTTAAATTCAGGGCGCGGATCCCGTCCGGGTTTTTCCAGTTCTGCAAGTACATCCCTGACCGTGGGTTCACCAAAATTTTCATCGGTAAACTGGGCTGGATTTAAGGAACGAAGGAAGGATTTATCTCCAATTAAGTTACGGATATCCCGATTACAGCTGGCGGCAATTTTTTCCACCAGGGGGTAAGTCTCAGGATGTACTGCGGAACCATCCAGGGGATTGTCGCCATTCATTACCCTTAAAAAACCGGCAGATAACTCAAAAGCCTTATCACCCATGCGGGATACTTTCAGCAATTCTTTACGACTTTTAAAAGCACCGTTCTGCTCGCGATACGCCACAATATTACTTGCCTGGGTACGACTGAGACCGGAAACCTGAGTTAATAAGGGTACCGATGCTGTGTTTAAATCAACACCAACACCATTTACACAATCCTCCACCACAGCATCCAGCTTTTTACTTAATTGGGTCTGACTGACATCATGCTGATACTGTCCCACACCAATGGATTTGGGATCAATTTTAACCAGTTCTGCCAGCGGATCCTGTAAACGCCGGGCAATGGAAACCGCCCCGCGCAGAGAGACATCCAGTTCAGGAAACTCATGTGCAGCCAGTTCCGAAGCAGAATACACAGAAGCACCAGCTTCTGATACGACTACTTTGCTTAAGCGCAGTTCGGGTACCTGTTTAATGACATCCGCTGCCAGTTTGTCAGTTTCCCGTGAGGCTGTACCATTGCCAATGCTGATCAGTTCTGCTGAATGCTTTCTGGCCAGGGCGGTCAGGGTATGTACAGACTGCTCCCATTGATGTTTTGGGGCATGGGGATAAATAGTAGTGCTGTCCAGTAATTTACCTGTGGCATCCACCACAATAACTTTAACTCCGGTTCGAATGCCCGGATCCAGCCCTATAGTAATTTTCTGTCCTGCCGGTGCAGCCAGCAGTAGATCTTTGAGGTTATTGCCAAATACATCAATAGCGGCTTCTTCAGCGTGTTCCCGTAGACGTTTTTTTAAATCCATATCCAGAGCGGTTTTTAACTTGATTTTCCAGGTCCACTTAACCACCTCCATCAGCCATTTATCGGCCGCTCTGCCCTGGTCTTCAATATTAAAGAAACGGGCAATTTTATGCTCCATGGTTGATAGCGTACCAGGGGCCGGATCTTCATCCAGTTCTGTGGAAATACTTAAAAAACCTTCCTTACGGCCTCTGAATAGTGCCAGGATACGGTGTGAGGGCATTTGTTCCAGTTTCTCTCTGGTATCAAAATAATCAGAGTATTTACTGCCTTCCTCTTCCTTACCGGCAATCACTTTAGATATCATCAGGCCGTTTTCCCACAGGTATTCGCGCAAATTTCCGACCAGTTCAGGCGCCAGTGCAAAACGCTCCATCAGGATCTGCCTGGCACCATCAAGCGCCTCTTTTACCGAATTAATCTTTTTATCTGAGTTTATATACTCACTGGCCGCTGTTTCAGGTGATAGCTCAGGATTATCAAGCAGGCTGTCTGCCAGTGGTTCAAGTCCGGCTTCTCTGGCTGTATCCGCTTTGGTTTTGCGTTTAATAATATAAGGTTTGTAGAGGTCTTCCAGACGGGTTTTTGTATCCGCGGCATTTATTTGCTGTTCAAGTACCGGGGTTAATTTACCCTGTTCAGAAATCGCTTTTAAAATAGTGTCTTTTCTATCATTTAATTCCCTCAGATAATGTAAACGCTCATCCAGCAGGCGTAACTGGGTATCATCCAGGCTGCCGGTTACTTCCTTACGGTAACGGGCAATAAACGGCACCGTATCACCCTCATCAAGTAAGGCAATTGTGGCTTCTATCTGAGCCGGTTTAACATTGAGTTCCAGGGCGATTTGCTGGGTGATTTGCTGAGTTTTTGAAACGGGCATACCGTAAAGATTTCCTAATGTTGTTTAAAACAGGAAATCTTAGTTCAGATTAACTTGAGAAGCAAAAAAAAGCCCCTGTTTTTTTCAAGACAGGGGCTTTTTTATTCAGGGAGAGAAAACTGCAATCAGCTTAAAGCAAAATACACAGCCAGGGCTGAGATAATACCAACGGCGGAAGCTATAAAGGTAGCAGTGGTAATTCTAGTAGCCATTTTGTCATTAGACTCATTAATGGCATCAGTAATACGCATCATGGTTTCATGTGCTACTGTGTTGGCCGTATCTCTGGCAGCTTCAATGGCTTTGCTGGTTGATGCCAGGCGGGCAACACTCTTAATTTCTTCCAGAGTTTGGGGATCAATCTTACTGATATTGTCTTTATTTAAATTGTCCAGTTTGGCTTTCAGTTCCTGCATGGAACCCTGAATCTGACTGGAAAGTTTATTAGAGAACGAATTAATACGAATATCAAAGGTTTTTTCTGCAATAGTCTGAGCCATATCTTCATCACAGAGTTTCAGCTCATTACGAAACTTGGACAATTGCTGCGCGGTTGTACCGATAACCTGGTAACGCACAGCTGCAGCCACTGCAGCTTCTGCTGTCTGGCGAACCATTTTTTCAATATCTTCAGCTGTTATGTGATGGGCATCATTAGAGGCTTCCTGACCCGTTTGAATATGACCAATTTCAGGCAGTTCATTAAGTTTACGCACGACCGCATTTAAACTATCCGCATTGGCTGGTTTAGGCAGGATATCGACAACCCCATGGGAAATGACATTTTTTTCATATTCATCACCATCCTGTGAGGTATACATGACTACAGGAATTACCGCTGTTTCAGGATTGGTTTTAATTTTCTGAACCGTTTCCAGGCCATTCAGACCTGGCATCATATGATCCATAAAAATGGCATCTGGCTGATTGTCTTTAAGGTAGTCCAGCGCTTCTTCACCGGATTCAGCCAGATCTGCAGTAAGATTAATTTTCCCAAGCATTTTACGCAACATAAATCGTGCAGATTTTGAATCGTCCACTACCAGAACGTGTTTTACTGTCATAATCTGATACCCTTAAAACCCGCTATTAGGTTTAATTATTTTTTATTATTCTTAATATATTAAGTCGATGTATAAAATATATCAGCGCAAAACAAGCGGTATAAATAAAAATACTTTATTGTTTTTTAGCACTTATTGCCCTTAATTCTAGTAAAAGATTAAAAAAAAATACAATTAATTAGGACAAGTATTAAACAGAAAGCGATAAACGGTCTGTCTAAAAGCATAAATTTTCTATAATTTACCATAAAAGTGTTCAATAACCAATTGTATTTAAAGATTATTTTATTGTGCTTTTTATGAAAATATTTAGAATTGGTCAAGATGTAACTTATAACGAACAAAATAAGCCTTCAATAATCTGTGATCGGTCTGATAGTAAATTATGCTAAACTCGCCCCTGTGTTAACCGATTCCCTTAAAAAAACCATACAGACGGCCTATTCCAAACTGCTGGAAAGCAAGGAATTAAAACCCCGTTATGGCCAGAAACTGATGATTGCTGATATTGCCCGTATCATCGGCAATATTGATAAAGAAAATCCTGATGTACCCAATATATGCACGCTGGAAGCCGGTACCGGTACCGGTAAAACCATTGCCTATATTGTCTCTGCTCTGCCTATTGCCAGGGAACATAAGAAAAAACTGGTTATATCCACCGCCACCATCGCCCTGCAGGATCAGATACTGCTTAAGGATTTACCAGATATACAGCGTCACAGCGGCCTTAATTTTTCCTTTACCCTGGCTAAGGGACGCAAGCGTTATGTCTGTCTGCACAATCTCGAACAGTTTGTCAGCCAGGGAGATCAGGGTGATCTGCCGCTTGACGCCATACCGGACCGGGAGCGGTTACTGAATAACAAAAACGACATGCAGTTATACCGCTCCCTGCACCAGGCCTGGCAAAACAGGCAATGGGATGGAGAACTGGACAGCTGGAATGAACCCATTACATCCAGCAGCTGGTTTCCCCTGACCTCCGATCAGCATCAGTGCAGTGGTAAACGCTGCTCACAATATAATGAATGTGTTTATTTTAAGGCCAGGGAGTCTGTTTTTAAGGTCGACTGCATCATTGCCAATCATGATCTGGTGATCAGCGACCTCAATATGGGCGGTGGTTATATTCTGCCGCCGCCGGATGAATGCATCTATATCTTTGATGAAGGACACCATCTGCCCTTAAAAGCCCTGAATCATTTTAATTTTTCTTTTCACATTAATGCCGGTATTAAATGGCTGGAACAACTGACTACAACGTTAAATAATTTTGAATCCCTGAGTAAACCTCCGACCAATATTGTCCAGATCATAAAACAGCTGCCGGAACGGGTTAAAGATACGGCACAGGAATGCAAGGAATTACAGAACATCCTGCAGCAGCTTGATTTTCCCAGCCAGAACCCGGCTTTTTCTTCCCGGCAGTCATCCAGCCCGGTGTACCGCTTTGAATTCGGCCGGGTACCGGAAACGATACAGCTTCCCTGTCAGCAGCTGTTACAGCATTATGAAAAACTTTATGGTCATTTACAGACCATAACCAATACCCTTAAAGACACGGTCGAGGGTGAAATAACCGGTTTAAAAAGCGAAGTGGCAGAGCAATGGCTGCCGGTAATTTCTCCCCTGCAGAATCGAGCTGAAGCAGCCATGAACCTTTTTATGTCCTACACGGTAAATGATAAAGTAGATAAGCCGCCTAAAGCCCGCTGGCTGAAAAAAATTGAAGATCAGAACAGTTCCGATCTGGAACTGGCCTGCAGCCCCATTCTGGCGGCCAATACCCTGGAGCAGATCCTCTGGTCCCAATGCTATGGAGCTGTTGTTACCAGTGCCACCATAGCCGCACTGGGCAACTTTGACCGCTTTGTTTTAAATTCCGGTGTTCCCGGTTATTTTAACCGTCTGCCCAGTCCTTTTAATTACCAGGAACATGTTGAATTTATTGTCCCCAAAATGCGCTCCGAAGCTACTCAGTATCAGGCACATACCGATGAAGTGGTTGAGCTGCTGAAAAAGATTATTGATCCGGATAAAGGCACTCTGGTGCTGTTTTCATCTAAAAAGCAGATGAATGATGTGGAATATGAATTACTACGTGATGATGCCATCTGGAAAAAACTACTATTAACCCAGGGCCAGAAAAACAGGCAGGTCATTATTAATGATCATAAAAAGCAGATAGACAAAGGTCAGGGCAGTGTGATTTTCGGCCTGGCCAGTTTTGCTGAAGGCATTGATTTGCCTGGAGACTATTGTGACCATGTCATTATCGCCAAACTGCCTTTTTCCGTACCCGACGATCCAGTGGATGCCTCTTTAACAGAATGGCTGGAATCTCAGGGTAGAAATGCCTTTATGGAAATTGCCGTCCCTGATGCCTCCATCCGTCTGGTACAGGCCTGCGGGCGTTTAATCCGTAAGGAAACGGACAAAGGCAAAATCACCCTGCTGGATAAACGCATTATTACCAAATTTTACGGTAAAAAAATTCTCAATGCCCTGCCGCCTTATAAAATGAGTTTAAATGTGGAAATTTAAAGCTTATAAATTCAATGCTGAACTAAGCTTTCCAAACTTAAAAATATTAACTCCTGAAACATTATTGCAAGGTGCAATAATATGGCAACTTTAACCGTCCGGATACCTGATGATAAACATAGCCGTTTAAAAGCATTGGCTAAACATAGACATGTCAGCGTTAATAAATTAATTGAAGAGCTTTCAACACAAGCACTTGCA
>JALUZF010000135.1 GCA_027012135.1 Gammaproteobacteria bacterium | reverse complement strand
GGCTATAGGCTCGTCGGCCTGCTTGAACTTGGGTTTAAACCTTAAAATCAACACCCCGGCGCTATGCCCCATCCAACGGGCCATGGCAAGGGGTGCCATTTTTCGCGTGTGCCTACGTTATTGCAGTATCATTTTTAACTGTTTTGATGCCGAAAACCTTGTGAGGTCGGGCAATTGCGAGGTTATTCAGAATGGTTTTCGCCCCCTTGGGCAGCTCATTTAATTGGTAAAAAACATGATCCGGAGTGGCAAACTCCGTGGCCTGAATCCGGGAAGAAATCCGCTTGATCTGTGACCACGGTTTGCCGCATTTTAACTCCGCTACCCGCTCGATAAACAGGGCCAGTACGCAGATCTTTACATGAGACTCAATACGCCGCTCAGCCCAGTGATACATCGGCATCATTTTAATCTGGGTTCGCTTCAATGAGCGGAAGCACCGCTCAATGACCATCAGGCCTCTGTAGCCATAGGCTGCGTCCTCAAGACTCAACTGCCTGTCGTTGGTTTCCAAAACCCATTTACCGTCATACCGGGAAGCAGTCTTTATTGCCTTTCGGTCAATTCGTATTTTTCCCTTGTCGGTAATGGTCAGATATTTTTTATATCTGCGAGAGCCCAGCAGGGAAATGGCCCACTTTTTGGTTGCACTCTTGTCCTTATGCAGCTTGAGTTCAGCCTCAAGCATCGTAACAATATCTTCACGGTGGCTTGCCTGCCTTCTTGCCTCTGACGGGTTATAACAGACGATATAGCGTTTGCCGTTTTCAAGGGAGACTTCTTTAGCATGCAGGTTCTCTGATAATTCCCTGTAACGGCCGGGCTGTGACAGAACTGTTTCTTTGATTTCCTTGACGCTTGCCATTCTGGTGGCAAGAAGATAGGTGCCGCAGGCCCTGGCCAGTTCTTCCCGGTTTGTTTCAGAGTTCATCCCCGAGTCAGCAACAAACAACGCTCTGCCAAGATTCCAGCCCCGGAGATCTTTCTTGATCTTTTTCACAGTGCTGACATCTGCAGTGTTTCCCGGAAAGACCCAGCTCTTGACCGGAATGCCCTCGCGGGTGACCGCAAGGGCAATAACGACCTGCGGAGCCCACATCCCCTCCTTCGCATGGCCGTACTGACGAGGCCCATCCTCATCTTCATAGTCAACGGCAAAAGAAGCTGTCGTGGTATCATAGAAAATGATGTCCACAGTCAGATTCAGAAGGTTGGCCACATTATAGAATATCTCACGTTCAACCTGTTCTGCATGTTGATGGAGAAGGTCCATGGCCTCGTACATGTGATGCAGTTCCAGTGCATCGCATTCCGGCAGGTAAACGGTTTCCAGCCACCTGTCCCAGACGCCGAGCTTGGACTCCGGATTGCACAGTCGATTGGCAACCATGGCGAGCAGGGCTTTTTCATAAGGGACCTGTTTCTTCTTTGCCACCTCCCTAAATATTTTGCCAATCCCGTATTGCTCCCAGAGGCTTTCAACAATCTTGACGGTACCGAAATCGACCGTGCGGATAATTTTTACATCAGGAGGCAGGCCTCCCTCCCGGGAAATGCCATTCAGCGGATCGACAACCTCCACACCGCAGACACGGGCAATGGACCGGCATAGCCGGATCAGACTTTCACGCTCCAGCCGGTCCGCCCGGCCAAAGCTGTGAATGATTCTGGCCGTGACTTTACCGGTGTCCGGATTCCGCACATTATGAGCCAGCTGATAGTATTTGGTGACTGACCCGTCCTTGTTCTTTCTCTGAGTAGTTCGCAAGTACATGATTGCCTATCATGTTAAATGCGAGATTAATATCTGTCAACAATAAATCATCGAAACGTGTGCCTACAAGATTTAAAGAAATATGAGGTACAAAAAATTGCAACCAGCTGAAGTTACGTGATTTTGCTTTTTTCATTGCACTAAAATAGGCCTACAGTTCTCAAACTAGAGTCTATACAAAGTCAAAAAAGGGGGATGGTATGAAGAAGAAATTGTTGGTTGGTTTGGCAATGGGAATGTTGTTAATTGGAATGGGTGGGACGGCCTCGGCAACACCTGTCTTCATGAATACTGCATCAGTTAACGTGGTTACAAATTCAGCAACTTTTGATTCCATCAATAGTTGGGATTCTCTTGTAAATTATACTGAAGATGGAATTATTATTAACGCTAATGGCTATGCATATGAAGGATTTAACGCTTTCAACAATGGATCAAATTTATATAATTTTTACTACGAGGCCGGTGGCAGTAACTCTTGGGTCGACATTTCCATGGCAAATGGTAGCTTAATCACCAATTTTGACTTTATGATTGGTGATGGCTATAGTCCTTATTATACTACTACAAATTTGCTATGGGAGACTTACTTAAATGGGAATAGCACGGGTTTTGGTGATGTAGTAGTTAACAAGGGTAGTATAGTTGGCTGGGTTGACAATATCGGTTTTGATAGTATCCGCGTCGCAGCTTCTTCGATCAATATTAATTCTTTTGGAGACCCTCAGGCGATTGCCATAGACGACCTAAGGGTCGGCACAGGTCAACAA
>JALUZF010000134.1 GCA_027012135.1 Gammaproteobacteria bacterium | reverse complement strand
AATACCTTGCCCCGTGATAACTCAACCCACTCTCCTCATCCCTTTCCTTCCCGGAAAACCGATACCGTTTTCTTGCAAAACTCCCAAAACTGGTTTCTCCATAGGGCGTATATTCTTCCCGATTTACCAGTTCTCCCATTTCATTCACAACCACATGGCTGCTCCCCAGATGGTCGCCCAACTGGTACTGCACCGCAGGCGATAAATCATCCGCAAAGGCCGCCCCCACCCGTACCAGTGCAATCCACGATTGGTCATCCATCACCTGCAGGGTGTTATTTTCCGATTCCTGCCCAACCCGGATCCGGCGGTGGTGCTCGAACACCCCATCCACATAAACAGTTACATTGATCTCACCACCCTGACGCCGTACCCATTTCATCACCCGCTGGCCCGCTGCATCATATACATAGTGCGCATGTACCGATGGTTCAGCCCCATCTACCTGATTGCGGAATGCCTTCATCTGGTCAGTAGCCGTCCACTCAAAATGACGTGTTGTGCCTTCCTGGGTCATATTACCGCTGGAGTCATAGGCGTAGGGGATTGTTGTCTGGCCTGCTGTCACTGTCGCTAACCGGTTATTTAGCGCTGTCTCAGCTTCATCATTAACCAGATCAAACAGGCGATTCCAGGCCTGCATCGAACCACCCGCCAGCCTGTGTTCATGGCGCAGCCGCTGCATATTGCCCATTGGGTCATAGCTATATTCTTCCCGATAGGGACGGGTACGGGTCAGGTCTGTACAGCGTGGCGCATCACTCCAAAGTGGCGTATTGGGTGGTCGGTCACATTCGCGTCCGGTCGCGGTCAACAGCCGGTAGATTGGGTCATAAGCAAATTGTCGATCCAGTCCGTTACGACCCAGTGGCGTGTTCAGAATGCCGCTGTCCGGCGTTCGATCATGAATCATCGAAATATTGCCCACCAGGTCGTAGGTGTATGCCAAATCCTGCAATGGCAACCCGGTCGCTTGAAACACCTCATTTGTCCGGCTGTAATGCTCGCTGCGCAGCCGTACCAGCCGAAATGTCTGTGGATCATAGGCGTAGCGCGTCATGACTTGATTGCCATAGGCAATCAGCGTTCGTTGCCCCTTGGCGTTGTACGCTATCTGCTCGACATAGGTTTCGCCATTCAGGGTGATCCGCTCCAAGGCACCCGCCCGGTTGTACTCGGGGCGCAGTTGCTGACGACTGCCTTCTACATCTTGCGGATACTGCATCCGCACCGTGCGGTTCAGTGCATCGTAGCTCATATCGCTGGCGTAGACTTGAGGTGCCAGCAAGGTATTTGCCAATGCTTCCAGTGCTGGTAGTGTATCTGCCGAACTCCAATCGACCCGAAAGGCCTCTACCTGCCAGTTGTTCTGCGCTGCCTCAATAAATCGCTCCTGAAAGGCTGTATCACCGATCACCCGGCGCACCTTGCCCAGCAGGTTGCCCTTGAAGTCAAACCCGCTAAAGATTAGTTGCCCAGCTTCATCGTAGTGCCGGATCAGTTGCCCCAGCAGATTATTGATGCGTGCACTGTCGTGATCCGTTTCGTCGCCATAAACGAGGCGCTGTCGTAACCCTAAAGAAGCTTCATGGTCATCTCGTCCCCAAAGGCGGGTCGGTCGATTCAAGGCATCGTAAGTCCTGAGCATCAGCGCCCCTTTACTGTCGCGCTGCTCCAGGGCATTGCCCATCGCATCCAGCACCGTGCGCTTGAGTCCGGCATCGATGCTGTCGGTGCGCAGCGGATTATTCGCCAGGTCATAGTTATAGCGAAAGGCTTCACGCCCCAGGGCATCGATGACCGCTAGCACATTGCCGCGTATATCATAGGCAGTACGGGTGATATACCAGTCGGTCGCAGGGTTGGGGCCATTGCGTTCGACAGCGGTGATGGTGCGCCCCAGCGCATCCACCTCGGCGCTGGCAGGGGTATTCCAGTGAGACTGATAACCAGTTGACTCGGTTGCGTGAGTTCGCCCCGCATTATCATTGGCATCGTAGGTATAGGCCTCCCAGGGTGTGGCACTGAACTGGTTCGGATCGTCCAAATTCTGCGGTACCCCATAAATTACCCGTTGTTCCGAGCCATCTGGATTTACCGTGCGAATGACCTGACCGCGCGGGTCATAGAACATACTGGCCCGCTGCCCCATTTCGGCCTCCACCGGTGCGATAAAGTCCCAGCCGGTGGCGTAATAAGGCTCATATTTCTCAACGACCCGCCCTTTATTGTCATAGACCTGCCAGCCGCTGACGACCACCCGTATTTGCTCACTCAAGATTGTGCCGGTCGCATCCCCAACCGTTGTGGCTTGATCGGCAGGCAGCCCGACATCACCGCCAAACGGCAACGCGCCAAACACCAAATCTTCCGCCTGTGTGCGGGTTTGCAGCAAACGGCCAAAGCCATCAGAATATTCACGCGACTCAATGGTGTTATCCCGTTGCGCCAGGGAAACGGTGGTATCGGTAATATGGTATTCACGCTGGATGGTATGCACAGATATGGGTTGACCGTGATTTTCAAAGGCAAAAAAATCGTAGATAAGGCGCGTACCGGGAACTTCCAGCGTATCTCCTTCAGCTTCATCCGCTTTACCCATGACCGCTGTACTCTCCAGCAAGCCCAACGGGGTAAACTGGAAAGCCTGCCGGTTGCCGTTGGGGTCGGTAATCAACGCCGGTTGCATGACCTGATAGTCGTAAACCGCCTGCATGGTCAGGCCGATGGGATTAGTTACCGCGACCGGCAACAGAGCAAATTCATCGTACTCAATGACCGTGTCCCGATGCAGCGGATCTCGCGAGGTTTGCAGCAGCCCGCGTGCATTTTCACCGATGTGGAAATCATATTGCTGGCGGGTGGTGATTACAAAGTAACCGCGTGTATGTTCATCGTCACCTGTAT
Source organism: Gammaproteobacteria bacterium (assembly GCA_027012135.1). Classification (GTDB taxonomy): domain Bacteria; phylum Pseudomonadota; class Gammaproteobacteria; order GRL18; family GRL18; genus JANELJ01. Next base: position 6,032 of record JALUZF010000134.1, on the reverse strand, counting down.
AAAAGGTGTATCCAGCCAGTGCGGCGGTTTGGTCACGGAATAGCTGTGGATATTGTTCGCTCCAGTTAGGTATGGCATCCGGCGTCAGGTAGGGTGGCAACTCTGGTGGGTCAAGCACCACATCGCCACTGCGATAGACCTCTGCCAAAATCTGTTCGGTGAATACCAGCGCTTCGCTACGCACCAGGGCGCCAAAGTCGCCAAGCGTTTCGAGTGGCAGGCCTTCAAATGCCTCGCCATCGTAGTAATTGAGGGTTTGGCTGAGGAGATTAAGGCTTGCCCCACCTGCTTGAATCATTTCCCATAACTCAAAAACTGAGCTGCTGCCATCGTTGTCAATCTGGTATCCTTCGACGCGTGCCGGACGATTAACGATATAACGATCAGCGACGTCCCGCTGGGCAAAGGTACTCGTAGCCAGGGTGGCCAGGTAAGGTTCTGGCGCGTCAGCAGCCACGCGGAAATCCCTGCCTCTGGGAACAGCGATGCTGGCCTGCAATCGGGATTGACCGTAGTTATCATAATCAGTGGTGAAACTGAAGTGGGTCATCGGCTCATCACCACGTTCCCACTGGGTGGTGCGTTGGGCAATGCCGAACGGAAAGAAGATGCGCAAGCGCTCATCATCACCGGCGGCGGGTGGTGATTCTTCCCGCACTCCCTGCACTGACTCGGTGACTGTGTAGGGGCGTTCTTCCCGAACGCTGCTGTCCTGGGCATACACTTCACTGCGTAACAAATTGCCTCGCAATGTGCGCAGGGCATCGCGCCTGGCGCGTCGGGGCAGGGTGTTAATCAAGTCAGTCACCTCAGGTGGTCGCGTCAATACCTGCAGGTCTTCGGCCCAATATTCGTCGTTGTAATCTACTTCTTCCCAATCGCCAAATTCATCGCCAATCGGCCCTTGATGAAACCAGGATTTAGTCAACATTGGTGGCGAGAAATAGCGGGCACCAATCACCCCAGACACCGACAGGAAATCGATTTCCTCGCCATGCAGACCGACGCTGTTGTAATCCTCAAACCACTCGGAATCATGCTGCTCAACCCGGCCAAATCCGCGAAACTCACGCTCTGCACCATCCCAATAACCGTGGTGATAAGTGTATTCAGTGGTTAGTTTGCCGTGCGATATTTGATCAATGACCTCAACCCGTGAAACGACTTGAACAGGGAAAGGCAGCGATGTTTTCCAGCGGGTTTCTGGCCTGAGTTCGTCCTGCACATAAAAGCGGATGGAAGATTCATACCCGACCCGGGTCAACGCTCCCATACGGTTGTCCATTTCAGTCAGCAGGTAGGGCTTGACCCTGCCGGTAAAATCCAGAAAATGCATCACGTGCTGGTTAAGCTGGCCCGCATCTGCGCTCCACAATATGCCACTGATACCTGTGCCGAGCAGATCAACCAGCCGGATGGCATCCAGGTTGGTTACCGGTGGCGTGCCATCAATCTCGACAGGCTCACTCCAGCCATTGCCGCCCTGATTGATCCACAATATAACCTTACAGTGATCGACGAAAACAATATCAGACAAGCCATCGCCGTCAATATCGCCGATGAGAATCCTGCGTGGATCATAACCATATGGATAGCGCGGGCTATGGCGCATTGAGACCCGTCTGCCCCAATTGCCATGACCCAGATTGGGCCAATAGTCAATATTGCCATCATGCACCAGAACGATGTCTTGCAGTCCATCGCCGGTCATGTCACCCCATTTGACCCTGGGATCAGAAAAATTGACATTGGGAAACTCTTCAATATCCCGACGAGTAGCTTGCCGTGTTGCATGCCAGCCTTTATGGGGATCATTGAAATAGCATTCCAGCCGGTTGCCTGAGCGGATTGCATCGGTTACTCCATCGCCAGTCAAGTCGACCAGTTGTACCTCCGGTTCTTCGAGATTAAAACTTGGAGCGACATCATAACGCTGAAACGCCTTGCGATCCCATAGGCCACCCAAGCGCATCGGGTAATAACCAGCGAGTCGTTCGTTTGTGACCAGCAGGTCAACGCGGCCATCACCGTTGGCATCAATCATCTGTACGCCCGTATCCGCCAGCGCTAACCCCGCTGGAGCTGCGCGCATTTCACGCGGCAAATCAAACTTGCCATTGCCCAGGTTACGCCAATAGCGCACGGTACCGTTCATTTGCACAATATCCGGCAGCCCGTTGCCAAACAGGTCGGCCAGCTCCAAATCCGGGCTGGCGAGAGAGCGTGCGGGTAAATCATGCCCTTGTACGGGTGAGAAGGTGCGGCCAGCAGGCTCGAAGCGGCTATAATCGAAGGTTAAGGCGGGTAGGCGATCTTGCCCATTGTTACCGATTACCCGTATCTGGCTGAGCAACGAAAAACCATTCAGCGGCAAACGCTGATCCAGGTCTGTTCGTTGATCCAGATAGACCAATTCGTAGGTTCGCACTAGCCGTGTTTGATCGGCATGGGTTTGAATGAGGATCCGGCGACAACGTTGTCGTGTGCGGATTTCAAAGCCGGAGCGATAGCTGGAAAAAGGGTCGGGGCGGTCTTCATAGTCAAAATTGACCGAGACCAGAAAATCGGGGTTGTTAGTATCCCCATAGTCAGCGTACTGAATGCGCGTCAGATAAAGTTGATCCCCGTGATGCGGCCCATTCTCTTCCAAATCACGAGTATATTCATAGCTGATACGGTTGCCAAAAGGATCTTCTGTATGGGTAAGATACCAGGCAAAGCGGTTATCGCGCCTCAATGGGTCAGCCACCACAGCCGGGTCGCCAGAGCTGGTTTCAGGCGTGCCATAGTAGCTGACCACCCCATCTATACTCCATACCTGCCAAAAATTTCGATCTGCGGTGTGATGATGTTCGATACGCGCAAAAAGGCCTTCTGTACGGGGGCGGTAGCGGGTTATGTCAGGCTGGTGCTCTATCGGTACCAGCTCATCTGCCCCAGAAAGCACAAAGGTATCCCGTGCATCATCATAGCGGGGAACACCTTTGGATGTTTTGCGCATTACTCCTGGAATACCCAAACTCCAGCCTTGGCCAAAAGCCCCGTTGCCATTTCCGGTGCTATAGACCAGGCTGAGTTCCGGCTGCAGGCTGTTACGCCCCGGCGGGAGCGCGATCGGGATGGTAAAGTTGCCGGTGCCGGTAAACAGATCCGGCGAAAATGTCTCACCGATCCCTTGCAGCGCACCACCACCTTCGGGTGTCGAAACAATCTGTGGCGAACTGCCCGATTTGTTACTCATCCTCCAGCTCCCGGAGTTTGCAGTTTCAGAGACTTAACCGATTAGCCATTAAGTAGAACTATCTAGTGTCCATCCATAAATTGCATTTTCATAATTCACCCTAAAAAATACTAAACAGGATCGCCATCAGCACTCTAACCCGTCAAGAAATTGAATTCATTTAGTACTAATTATTTTGTTTTACTTCTTAGATTCAACTCATATTTGCAATTTTACATGGTTCAATAGAGTTATATTAAATATTTAGAAAAATTTATTTGAATGATAAAGTATTAGGAGCAATTAAATTATTAGAGATACTGCCAAAAAAAACAGGGTATGTTATCAAGTCTTTCACTACAAACCCTTATGTCAGCTTATTATTTGGCCACCCATAAAATAAGAACTTAATATAAGCAAATAGAGCCAGTATCAAGTAATAATGGCATTGTAAAATCATATTATTATCGTTATTTTTAAACAGATTTGCCAAATGGTAATAAACTGCAGTAAGTAAACAGAAATATTATAAATTCCGGACAAGGGTGGTCTGCATGATTATTCAGATGTTGAAAATATGGTTATACTGGTTTAGCAAGTGATCCTGGACATCAATCTATTGAGATTTATAATTTTCATTTAATGGGTGTCCACAACTGCCTCCAATGGCTTGTTCACACAATACGCTGACTGGCTTAATGATTTCCTGATTGAAATCCTCTTTGCTGCCACCATCCCTGTAATATAAAATTTCTTCGTCCGGCCAATACCCGAAAGTGCCGTCAGTATTTTTTTGGAATTTGATAAACTCCAGGCACTCAGTTAGGTATTTATTTATAAATTTACTTGCATTTCTCCTGATTATACTGGTCCGATATGCTCCCAAAGGTAACTCATACTCAGAGAGGGCAGTATATGCGCAGCCCACCCTATACAATTGTTCAAACTGTTCTTCGGTCAAATCAATGTTCTTCCCGGTAGCATATTGATCGAAGTCCTGCCAATTTTTGACTAAATATCGAAACATTGAAGAGGCGACGAGAGTCGTGTGATAGTTTTCCGCCCATTCAATATACTCAGGCTCTCTTCCATTTAGTTCATCCGGATTTGGGTTTGCAGGCCCTCGAATACTAATTTGATCACCATCTCCGGCCAGACAGCATAATGTGTAATGTAACAACCACCTGGGTAGTTGTTTATGAAGTGCTGCAACATAGATAAGCTCAAAAACCACATCAAAATTTTTTTCCGCCGAATAGCGTAATATTAATTTTACAACAACATCCTCAATGTCAAAATCCAGCCGCGCACAAGCGACATCGGGGATAGCAACACCAAAATTATAGTGAAACAGGAGATTATGAGTAAACGCATATGCTTCGTGCAGAGTGCTTTCGATAACGTCTGGCATATGCTTCAAGCACGAATTTTCCAGTATGTTTGGTGAATTCAAAGATTTCTCTTTCCATCCATAAACAGATAAAAAATTCCATAAATCAAGCATTCTATGGGGAACTCTTTCTACAGCCCAAACCGCTTTTCTCTTCAATACTGTATTTACTGAGTTCTCCGTGTTGATATCGAGCATTTTTTTATACTTGACATAATTTACTGCAGCGCCATATAGCAATAACTGCTTTGGATGTCGTCTTATCAAGCTTGAAAACTCAGCACAATTCACAAACTGAAAAACCATAGAATCAAAATTTTCACTCACCTTGCCGGGGGTCAGCTTATCTGCCACATATAAATAAATGGCCAATTCCGCAAATGACTTTCGCCTTAGATACCTATCTTTTTTATCCAGCCAATCCGAGATAGGAGAAAAAAAGTGAGCATGATCAAGAATCCACTCGTCTGTTGCTCCAACGGCCGCTGCGGCCAGTTGTAAAGATTTTTCTTCAGACATATCACACCACTTAGGCATGACTCCGAATACCTCATCTTCATTATAAATTTCCATTGACATACCTTAAAAGATGCCGTCGACCTAATGCCGATGACATCATTTTCTCCTAAAGTGTTTACTTTGTTTGAATATCAAGCTCAGCTTCATTACCCACGATAAATGTATACTTGTCTTCGGTATACACATACCCCGCCACTTCATCGAGTTTTCTATCACGGGCTTGTTTCATAAGCTCCCCAACCTTGATATTCAGGTTGAGAACTTCATTTGCCCTGCTCAGTCGTTCCGTATGAACAGAGGAACCAAGCTGTTTAATAGCATCATCATCTACCAAGGCTATGTCATACACGTATTTTTCCCAGGCAAAGGTATAACCGGCAACCTCACCACTACGATCCCCGAGTCTCCTGGAAAGCTCAGCAAGCGTCATAGATGTGTCGAGAATCGATTGCTCGTCAACAAACGATTTTACAATGGCCAACTCTTTATCTTTTTGCATCAGATTTCTCCTTAAATGTTATTTAAACAATTGTTCGATTATTGCTTCATGCAAATATCATATTTTCTTTAAGCCTCACCTCCTTGCCAAATCACATACAATTACACCAATTACAGGCCGCCCATAAAATAAGAATTTTTATAAGCAGATAAGAAAACAGTTTAATGTGTGTCCGTAAATACTGTGCAGGTTTAAGCTTATTTGTCCTGGTTTAGTTTACGTTTCCTGGAACGCATTCCGACAAGACCGAGAAGCCCTGATCCAAATAGCCAAAGCACTGCGGGTTCGGGTACCGGTGATGATGTACCTGGGCCAACACTAAAAAATGGCCCCGGAGTACCACCAATGGGATCCCAGAATTGAGCATCAGCGAACGTTTCTCCACCTTGTGCAGTTGCTTGAGT
>JALUZF010000133.1 GCA_027012135.1 Gammaproteobacteria bacterium | reverse complement strand
AACAGGTTATTAACGAATGCCGCACCACAAACGGTGAAGAGCCTCTGAAATGGAAAACAGGCGATATCGCAGCTATATCCGCTTATATGGCCTACACTTCCCGCGGCAAGCCCATGCATGTTAAAACCCCGACCACACCAGATGAAATCAAGTGGTATGAACGCGGCCGTAAACATTTCTACGCCAAGCGCGGCCAGCTGAACATGTCCTGTGCCAACTGTCACCAGGATAATGCCGGTAACCGTATCCGTGCCGATATTTTAAGTCCTGCACTGGGTCATGTGACTCACTTCCCTGTTTATCGTGCCAAGTGGGGTAGTCTGGGAACCCTGCATCGTCGTTACGGCGGTTGTAATAAGCAGGTTCGCGCTTTACCATTAAAAGCTCAGAGCGATGAGTACAAAGCACTGGAATACTTCCACTCTTATATGAGTAATGGTATCGAGGTTAACGGCCCTGGTTCCAGGAAGTAATCACTAAAGCTTAAAACCATAAGTTTTAGTTTAAAAAAGCCCGGTTATCTGTAAGGATACCGGGCTTTTTTATTTTATGCTCTGAATTAATTTTCAGCAGAATTATCCTCTGCTTTTTTTCGAGTTCTTACTGCCAGCACATCGCAGGGGGCATGGTGCAGTATAGCATTGGCGGTGGAACCTAACAGCAGTTCAATACCGTTTCGACCATGCGAGCCGCAGACAATTAAATCCACCTGCTGCTGTTCAGCCATTTCCACAATTTCTGTTTTTGGAATACCGACAATCACTTTATTATACAACTCAATGTTTTCATCTACCGCAAGGGACTGAACCAGTTCATCCATCCTGGTCCGGGATATTTTTAAAATTTCTTCTTCATCCAGGGCAATGTCCTCATAAGCCGGATAAAACAGGGGATCGTAGGAAGCACTCATCTGATAAAAAATTTCTGCTACATAGAGCAGGGTCAGCCTGGCCTGGTGATCCTGTGCCAGTCTGAGGGCTTTACGGCAGACATGCTCAGAGTCCTCTGATAAGTCCACAGCAACGAGAATATTTTTATAATTGTCCATATGTCTTTCCTTATTTCAGCTCTTATTTCAGAGTTCTTATTACCAACTATTGTTAATATAAGTTAATATAACAATATTTTTTAAACTAAGGAATTTAATGCAGGTTCAATTTATAGATACATCGGAGGCTTTAAGCCAGATTTGCAAAACCTTTTCTGGCAGTGACTTTCTGGCCGTGGATACGGAATTCGAACGGCAGACCACCTATTACCCTAAACTGGCTCTGGTGCAGATCTGTGACGGCAGACAGCTGGCTTTAATTGACCCGCTCGCACTTAAAGATTTAACACCTCTAATGAACCTGCTGTATCAGCCGGAAATAATCAAGGTTTTTCATTCTGCCCGCCAGGATCTGGAAATCTTTTATTTCCTGCAGGGTTCTGTACCGGAAAATATTTTTGATACCCAGATTGCGGCGGCCCTGTCCGGTTCTGGCGAACAAATTGGTTATGCCAACCTGGTCAAACAACTGTTAAATATTGAACTGGACAAATCCCAGACCCGCACTGACTGGTTAAAACGGCCCTTAACACAGAAACAGCTGACTTATGCTGCAGATGATGTTCGCCACCTGGCTGAACTTTATCCCCTTCAGAAACAGCAACTGGAGCAACAGGGTCGATTACAATGGCTCAGGGATGATTTTGATTTTCTCTCGAGCAGTTCAACCTATGCCCCTTCGCCGCAAACTATGTGGCGTAAAATTCGTGGCATTAACCGCTTAAAAAAACAGCAATTAGCCATTATCCAGAAACTCACCGCCTGGCGAGAACAACAGGCTATTGAGCGCAACCGTCCCCGTCGCCGGATCCTCAGCGATGAAGCCCTGATTGCCTTATCCGTCAATCCACCGGCCACTCAGGAAGAACTGTATCAGAACTACAAACTGAACAGGGCATTTTTGAACCATCATGCAGCAGCCTTAATGACACTGATCCAGGAAGGTCTGCAGACACCGGACCAGGACTGTCCGGTACTGCCCCGTTACCAGAAGCTCAGCCAGGATGAAGAAGCTCTGGCGGATTGCCTGATGGCAGTGCTGCATATGTCCGCCCGGGATAATCAGATCAGCCCTGCCTGCCTGTGCAGCCGCAAAGAGTTGAATGCCCTGATCCAGGGACGGCGGGATCTGGCTATTTTATCCGGCTGGCGTAAAGAACTGGCTGGCAATGACCTGTTATTATTTCTTGAAGGCAAAAAATTACTGAGCTATCATTCTGGCCACCTGAAACTGGTCAGCCCACTGAACACTCTACAAAACACGGAAAATAACCGGCCAGAGATGGAAGGCTTAAATGGAAATCAATAAACTTAACAGTATTCAGCAGTTCTTTAGCCTGATTGGCTGTAATTTTCAGTGTTATGACATTGGAAGAAATATCCGCCCCCTGGAAAAACAGGCACTGGCTGAATTTGAACAGACTCAACGCCCCTGTACTACGCCTTTTTTACAGCATACCTGGCTGGCCATACTGTTCTGGCCCGTAAACAATACCGGTAATAGTGACAGCCAGCACTCGCCTGCAGCCCATTTTGTCTGGTTTATAAAATTACCCCTGGATGAACAGGCACGCCTGAACCTGGCTGCCAGAGATGACTTTTTAAAGCGTTTATACGATGCCTTAAACCAGTATCTGCTCGCCATTAAAAACTCCGATAAAAGTCAACTGCATACTCTGGAGAATACCATGAAGGATAATCCTTATGGTTTTCAGCCCAAACCAGAGCAAATGGCCAATTTTCATGCCCTGGCACACAAGCATCTCAGGCTGCCGCCCTCACGTTACTATGACTCCACACTGACCTGGTTTGCCGGAGATAACCAGTTTAGCCACTGGGAGGAACTGGGTTTTCAGGGACTGGCCGATCTTGCCGCCCGGCTGGATGAAAGCTATCCGCAAGGTACTACTGAAAGCCCAACACCGCTAAGCAATGAGCAATTATTAATTAACGCGCTTGCCCAAGTGCCTGCACCACCCTTTCTGGCATTAAGCCACTGCCTGGAAAACCACCCTGTATCAGCAGCCTTAAGCCAGGCTATTTATCAACGGACTGAGTATGAATTAACACATAATACAGCTCCTCAGTCACTGGCTTCATTTTGTGCTGCAGCTATTCGTGCCACCTCACAGAGCCAGTCAGATCATCAGCCCGCCCGGTTTATACTGCAGATACTTGAATCACCTGCCGGCAGAGATATTGAAGTACTGGCTGCCGTTTCCGGCCGCTGCTGGCAGAGCCTGAAACAATACGAGGTATTAATGCCCTGGCTTGAAGTACTGGCTAAAACCGAACATGGACAGGGTGCGTTTGATGCCGTACTGGCTGACTTAATGTTTATCCCCGGCATGCGTGAGCCTGTTCTGCAGGCCTTTCGCTCACCGGAGCGTTCCGGGCAGTTAAGCCAGGCCATTGGTACCTTTTTCAGCTCCCTGCAACAGACCGGAGATCATTTATGACTACGGATACCACCCGGCTGGCCGATGACTACTCCCGACTGGATCCCAATACTATTATTGATGCCGTTGAAAGCCTGGGCTATCTATCTGATGCCCGGGTACTGGCGCTGAACAGTTATGAAAACCGGGTATACCAGGTCGGCATAGAAGATTCCGTACCGCTGATTGCAAAATTCTATCGCCCCCATCGCTGGAGTGATCAACAGATCCTGGAAGAACATCAGTTTTCCACAGAACTGGCTGAACTGGATATTCCCGTCATTCCGCCCTTATACCTGAAGCAGGTTGAAACAGGGCAAACCAACAGCCTGTTTTATTTTTCAGGCTACCGTTTTTCCCTTTATCAGCGCCATGGTGGACGGGCACCGGAACTGACCAACCTGGATCACCTGTACCGGCTGGGCAAATTTATGGGCCGTATTCATGCCGTTGGTAAAAGCCGTCCGTTTCAACATCGCCCTACCCTGTCTATAGATTCGTTTATTATTCGCCCTCATCAGTATATTCTGGACAATAATTTTCTGCCGGACTTATATATACCCTCGTATAAAGCCATTGTAGCGGATATTTTAAAGCACGTTGAAAGCAAATACGCCCAGTGCCAGCCGGGTATTATCCGCCTGCACGGTGACTGCCACCCCGGCAATATTTTATGGACTGACGGCGGCCCGCATTTTGTGGACTTTGATGACAGCCGTAACGGTCCGGCCATACAGGACTTATGGATGCTGCTTTCCGGGGAACCCCATGAACAGGAAATACAGTTAAGGGAAGTGCTGGAAGGTTATGGAGAATTCTGTGATTTTAACCCGGCGGAACTGAACCTGATTGAAGCCCTGAGAAGTATGCGTATTATTCACTACGCCGGCTGGCTGGCCAAACGCTGGAATGATCCGGCCTTTCCCAAAGCCTTCCCCTGGTTTAATACCGAAACCTTCTGGGGTGAACATATCCTGCAGCTCAAGGAACAGCTGGCGGCACTGCAGAATCCGCCCCTGCAGGTTTATGCTCAGTAACGGAGCAGGACAGCATGGCACCCTGTTTCAGACCCGGTAGGCATCCATATCCACACCTTTAGGCTGTTTTCCGGCGATATTAATAAAGCCCTTGTAGCGGCTGTCGCCATCACTGCTGAATTCAAATTCATAGGTACGGCAAAACTGCATATAACCTTTAGGATGACGACATAAACGCAGCTTTATAACATCCAGGGTATCATCCAGAAACTGCAGATTCATACGGTTGCAGACCGCTTTTGCTTCCCGATAAGCGACCTCATAAGCACTGACTGAGTTCCACCAGTACCAGATAACTGCCACTATTAAAAAAAATATGATATAATCTGCCATTAATTCCTCGGAAATACAAAATTTTGCTTGCATCAGTATGAAACGCAAGTTATTCTTAATCATGATAAAACATTTAAAAAAAAAGGGAATCGTTATGGCGATAAAAAAACTTCTTGCTATGTCAGCTATTGGTTTAACAATGGGCATTATGTCTGCAACAGCCACTGCTGAAGGTGATGGTTTTGTAGAGGACTATGTAACTAATCCATATGGTGAAGTCTGGAAAAACAGTTATGGTGAGTGCTGGCGTGACCGCTTTGCAGACACCGATGTAAAACTGGAAGAATGTGGCTATGAAAAAGCCATGGGAGTTTCTGAAATTGTTGTTAAAAACGACATGAAAGAAGTGATTGTTACTGACAACCCACCAAAATGTCCAGATCTTATTGTACTGAAAGACCTGCATTTTGACTTTGATAGTGCAGTTATCAAGGACGTTGATAAAGAAAAGCTGAAAGCAGCGCGTGACTTTATCCTTGCAGAACTGCCTGAAGGTTGTCACCGTACTGAAACCGTTGAGGTTATCGGTCACACTGACAGCACCGGTCCTGAAGAGTATAACCAGCAATTGTCTCTGCGTCGTGCACAGGCCGTTGTCGATTACCTGAAGTCCATTGGCGCAGAAGCTAACTTCGTTGCTATCGGTAAAGGTGAAAGTGAGCCTGTTGCTGATAACTCAACTAAAGAAGGCCGTGCCCAAAACCGTCGTGTAGTTATCGACGTCAATACAGCTAACTAAGTTTTTATTTTAAAAACTCTGTTTTAGAAGTATGGTTTGAAAAAAAGCTGTAACAGTTCTCTGTTACAGTTTTTTTTTGCCTGAATTTTTTCCTATATATAGAATTCAGTTTCAGAAAAGCACCTCACCCCAGCCCTCTCCCGGAGGAAGGGAGTGTATATTTATAAACAAATACAGATCACGTATGTTTCCGCTGCTGCCTTCCAATCCATCTGATCCACTGCTGGTACAGAAAGCCAAGGCACTCGCTGAGCAATGGCGTCTGCAATATTGTAGAGAAAGTTCAGAAGCCTTTTATCTGCAGCTCACTCCAGAACGACTGCAATTAATTAGCAGAGAACTGTTATTCGGTCCAATTTTTATAGATTTTACATCCGGAGCCATTGAGCACCGCCGTAAGTTTGGCGGCGGCAAAGGACAGACTATAGCCAAAGCCATTGGCTTTCATAAAATCCCTGCACCTCTAATTCTGGATGCCACGGCCGGTATGGGTAAAGATGCCTTTGTCTTTGCCAGCCTGGGCGCACGGGTGATTTTAATGGAACGCTCCCCGGTATCTGCGGCACTATTATGCGATGCCCTGGAGCGTGCACTGTCTGATGAGAACAACAATAAGGATATTAAAGAAATTATTCAACGAATGACATTTAAATTCGGCGATGCCAGAAATCTAACCAAAGAAACCATTAAAAACTGGCCGGAACAACCCGATGTAGTCTACCTGGATCCCATGTTCCCCCATCGAAAAAAATCTGCCCAGGTCAAAAAAGAAATGCTGGCCCTGCAAAAAATCATCGGCGATGACACCGACAGCAACCAGTTATTAGAAACAGCCTTGAAAATAGCCAAAAAAAGAGTAGTAGTCAAACGCCCAATAAAAGCCCCAAACCTAAACCAGCATCCCCCAACCTACACCCTGAAAATGAAAAAACACCGTTTCGACATCTACACAATCCAGGCTCTTACTTAACCCTGAACGCTGAACGCTTCATCATGCCGCCCCATAGCGCTCCCGATAAGCCACTACCTTCTCATAATACTCCGCAAACGCCTGATCATCCTGCAGATAAGCAATTAAATGTTCCAGCTTAATAATACTGGCTACAGGCATATTATAATTCTTTTCAATTTCAGCAATGGCGGATACTTCACCTTTACCCAGTTCCTGACGATCCAGGGCAATAACCACACCGGCGGCTGTTGCTCCAGCCTCATTAATCAGGTTCAGTGACTCCCTGACCGAAGTACCGGCAGAAATCACATCATCAATAATCATCACCCGGCCCTGCAGAGGAGCACCGACAATCGTGCCGCCCTCACCATGATCTTTGGCTTCCTTACGGTTAAAACTATAGGGCAGATCCCGTTTATGGTGATCGGCCAGGGCAATGGAACAGCTTGAAGCCAGGGGGATGCCTTTATAAGCCGGACCAAACAGCATATCAAACTTAATACCGCTGTCCATCAGGGCACTGGCATAAAAACGCCCCAGTTCAGCAAGGGAACCGCCGGTATTGAACAGACCACTATTAAAAAAATACGGACTGAGTCGGCCGGATTTTAAAGTAAATTCACCAAAACGTAACACCCCGGTGTCCAGGGCAAACTTAATAAACTGCTTTTGATATTCCTGCATAATGCTGCTCTCGTTTCTGTTCTGGTTTAATACTTAATTTTGACCGTTTACTGATATTTTTCCTGCCGGGCCAGCCTGAATTATACCCTAAAGTGGGTTATAATAGCCGCTGTTTTTTATATGAGCACATTATGAAAATCATCTCTGCCAATTTAAATGGTATCCGTGCCGCTGCAAAAAAAGGTTTTTTTGAGTGGATGCAGAAGGAAGATCCGGATGTGGTCTGCATCCAGGAAACCAAGGCCCAGATTGATCAATTATCCGATCCGGTATTTGCACCTGAAGGTTATCACCGCTATTTCTTTGATGCTGAAAAAAAAGGCTATAGCGGCACTGCCATCTATTCAAAAAAAGAACCTGATAAGGTTATTACCGGTCTGGGCTGGGACGTAGCGGATACAGAAGGCCGTTATATTCAGGCCGATTTTGGCAATCTCAGTGTGGCTTCCCTGTATCTGCCTTCCGGTTCCTCCAAAGACGAACGCCAGGTTCTTAAAATGGAGTTTCTGGACAGACTGGAACCCATGCTTAAGGAAATGGCGCAGAGCCAACGCGATTATATTATCTGCGGTGACTGGAATATTGTGCATAAACGCATTGATATTAAAAATTTTAACGGTAATAAAAACCGCTCCGGCTGCTTACCGGAAGAACGGGCCTGGATGGACAAGCTGTTTGGTGATGAAATCGGCCTGGTGGACGCTTTCCGGGTACTTAATAAGGAACCGGAGCAATACACCTGGTGGTCAAACCGGGGTCAGGCATGGGCCAACAACACGGGGTGGCGTATTGACTACCAGGTTATTTCTCCTTCCCTCGCGGACAGGCTGGAATCCACCTCTATTTATAAAGATGAGCGGTTTTCTGATCATGCCCCGATTATTATGAATTATAATTATGAGATTTAGCTGTATTAAGCTCTCCATCAAGAGCCAGCAGAATCCGGAAGACTGTCCATTATGCCGGTAGAAATTTCTTATCTTGCGGCTTTTATTGCCGGTTTACTCGGTGGTGTCCACTGTCTGGGCATGTGCGGAGGCATTGTCGGTGCCCTGACCTTTGGCATTAATCCGGCCGCCGGAAACAATGCAAATCCCACTCTCCAGCCGCCTCAGCCGCCTAAAAACATCTATCCCTATCTGCTGGCCTATAATGGCGGACGCCTGTTCAGCTATACCCTGGCCGGGGTGCTTGTAGGCGGTATCAGCATGATGGCAGCCAACCTGCCGCTGCTGAATAATATCCAGTTCGGCCTGCAGATTTTTGCAGCCCTGTTTATGATTGCCCTGGGCTTGTATATAGGCGGCTGGTGGGTCGGCCTGCGTAATATTGAGCGGGCCGGTGGTATGATCTGGAAACGTATAGAACCCATCAGCCGACGTTTTATCCCGGTAAAATCTCCTTTTCAGGCACTTATTCTGGGTACTTTGTGGGGCTGGCTGCCCTGCGGTCTGGTTTATACGATTTTATTCTGGTCCATATCCACCGGCAGTGCTATTGAAGGCGGTCTGCTGATGCTCAGTTTCGGCCTGGGTACACTGCCCATGTTACTGGCAATGGGTGTCTTTGCCGCAAGCCTGACCAACTTTATTCGTAAAAAGTGGGTTCGGTCTCTGGCCGGCATTATTATTATTGCCTTTGGCCTGTTTTCCTTATTTAATATCAGTTTAAGGATGCAGACCTAAAACTTCTTACTGAACTTAATGGTATATTTTTCCTGCCCGTGTTCAGGTTTTATATGAATAGTAAAGTTTACCTGTTCATGGCTCTGCACGCCGACCTGGGCAATATAATATACCGCCTTACCTTCCTTTATTTCCTTAAAGTCCAGTTTACGGGTCTGTCCCATGAGGTTTTTTAACTCTCCACTGACATCAGATTTAACACCAACAGGAATACCAGCACCTTTTTTCATTACCGAGATATTTACCAGCGCATAGTTTTTGCTGCGCTTAAGACCGTATTGCTTGGTCATTTCAGGGGGCAGTGAATCAGTAGGAAAAGCATTGTAATACACAATATGCTCATTATATTCTTTGGCATTTTCTGCCAGAGACATACTGCTCAGAAAAGCAGAAAGGATTAGAACCAGAATGGAAGTACGTGTTATTGTTGTTATATTCATACAGCCTCCTTAAGGATTATCAGGTATGTAATATAAGAGTAGGGGTTATTTCGGTTTTATACAATGGGTAGTTTCCAGTATTAAAACAGGGTAACTATGCACTGGGCATGCTTTTAATAATTCTCATTTATGCGCAAATACCGTATCCATTAACCGCACTCCTTGCTGAAGACGCCTTTCTATTATAATAAAGAGCGCATCCATGGAGGCTTAATGGATACTCAGAAGCTATAAATGTAATACTTTTTTATATTGAATAAAACCATTACCGATCAGACTTTAGCTGCACGTCCTGCACGTTTACGCTCATTTTCAGTCAGTAAGCGTTTACGGATACGAATGCTCTCTGGTGTTACTTCCACCAGTTCATCCTCATCAATAAACTCCAGAGCCTGCTCCAGGGTCATGGTGATAGGCGTTGTCAGAGTTACCGCTTCATCGGTGCCGGAAGCACGCACATTGGTCAGCTGTTTGGCTTTCAGGGGATTAACGACCAGGTCATTACTGCGTGAATGGATACCGATGATCATACCTTCATAGACATCCACACCGTGACCAATAAACATTCTGCCGCGATCCTGCAGGTTAAACAGAGCAAAACCCACTGAGGTACCCTGAGCATTGGAGATCAGTACACCATTATTACGTTTGGCGAACTCACCGGCAATCATGGGGCCGTAATGATCAAAGTTATGATAGAACAGGCCGCTGCCTGAAGTAGCCGTCATAAATTCAGTCTGAAAACCAATCAGGCCACGGGAAGGCACAATGTATTCCAGTCTGACCCGGCCTTTACCATCAGGTACCATATTTTTGAGTTCGCCTTTACGCTCACCCATTTTTTCCATAATAGTACCCTGGTGCTGATCTTCCACATCCAGCATAACCTCTTCAAAAGGTTCGCTCATAACACCATCGATTTCTTTGGTAATGACTTCCGGACGGGACACTCCCAGCTCAAAGCCTTCACGACGCATATTTTCAATAAGTACACCCAGGTGCAGTTCACCACGACCGGAAACACGGAACTTGTCCGGGTCATCAGTCTGTTCTACCCGTAAAGCCACATTATGCAGCAGTTCTTTTTCCAGACGCTCCTTGATCTGACGGGATGTGACAAACTTGCCTTCACGCCCGGCAAAAGGTGAATTATTCACCTGGAAAGTCATGGTAACGGTGGGTTCATCCACAGTCAGAGCCGGCAGAGCTTCCACGGCATTAGGATCACACAGGGTATCGGAAATATTCAGTCCTTCAATACCGCAAAAGGCGATAATATCACCGGCCTGTGCTTCAGGCACTTCAACACGCTCCAGACCCTTAAAGCCAAAGACCTTCAGGACACGGCCTTTACGCTCATTGCCTTCACGATCCACAATGACGACCTGGGCATTAGACCTAATCGTACCTTTCTTAATTCGCCCGATACCAATAACACCCATATAACTATTATAGTCCAGACTGATCACCTGCATCTGAAAGGGAGCCTCGATATCCACATCCGGTGACGAGACTTTTTCCACAATAGTTTCAAACAAGGGTGTCATATCCCCTTCACGCACATCATCTTCAAGAGAAGCATAGCCGTTAATGGCTGACGCATAAACCACCGGGAAATCCAGCTGATCATCGGTACCGCCCAGGCGGTCGAAAAGATCAAAAGTCTGGTCTATCACCCAGTCAGGACGGGCGCCGTCACGGTCAATTTTATTAACCACCACAATAGGATTCAGGCCCAGTTCAAAGGCCTTCTGGGTAACAAAACGGGTCTGCGGCATGGGGCCTTCAACTGCATCCACCAGCAGGCAGACACAGTCAACCATGGAGAGCACCCGCTCCACTTCACCACCAAAATCGGCGTGTCCCGGTGTGTCCACAATATTAATATGATAACCATTCCATACAATGGCGGTATTTTTGGACAGAATCGTGATACCACGTTCCTTTTCCAGATCATTGGAGTCCATCATACGCTCCGATACTTCCTGGTGCTCACCAAAGGTACCGGATTGTTTAAGCAGTTCGTCGACGAGAGTGGTTTTACCATGATCGACGTGGGCAATAATGGCAATGTTTCTGATTTTACTAATATCTTTCACTGTGAAAGTCCAAAAATTAAGCTAAAGTTATAAATGGTGATAACAAAAAGCGGGTAACAAATACTAATACCGGAAATCTTTAATATTTATAAATCACCCGGGATTAAAAGAACTGACCATTATAACGGATTACAGCCGACAAATCAGATAATTATTCTCTTTAGGGACTATTTTTAATGAAAATTAGTAACTATTTAATGTATCTGACCGTAACTGTCTGCAGGTACTGTATATCATTCCAGTTTATGCTGAATAATTACGAAAATTAAAGTTTTTTTTCAATTATCCGATACACTTTTTAAACAGACTGACCAGAACCAATCCATAAAAATAAAAAAAGCCTAAATTCCAGAACTCAGGACTGAACGATGACCACAACCACAATGCAAACCGAACCTGTGCAATCTTCTGCCCAACCGATATCTTACAATCAATCCGCTGACGGCTCTCAACACGCTGACGGCTCTCAATACACCAATGGCTTAAGAGCCTTTACTTTCTGGATTTCCAATACCCTCTATGCCATTGATATTGCCCGGGTACTGACCATCAGCCAGGATATGAGTAATATCCAGTCCTTACCCTCCCAGGCCAAAGGTCTGGTAGGCATGGTGGAATTTCAGGGCAGTGCGGTTCCGGTGCTGGATTTTGCTAATTTGCTGGGCTTTAATTCCGGGGTGGAAAAAAATGCCCGGCTTATCCAGCTGCTCAATGAACAGGAAAAAGATCACGTTGAATGGGTATCCGCCCTGGAAAACTCTTTGCTCAATGACACACCTTTTGTAAAAGCAAAAGATCCCCATAAGTGTGCATTTGGGCAATGGTATGATGCGTTTAAATCCCGGGATGAAACCTTAATGGAAGTTCTGGCAGATTTTGACAGACCGCACAAACAGATCCATGCCATGGCGGACAAACTGCTGGATATGAAAAAAGACGGCGATCTGGATCAGGCCTTAAGATTATTGCGCTATGAACGCAATGTCACCCTTAAACGCCTGATGAAACGCTTTGAACAGGCCCGAACTCACTTAAAGGAATCCTCCCGTCAGGTGTTATTATACGTCACTGAAGACGGTATCTCGCCCACTGTAGCTCTGCGCATTGATGATATTAATGACGTGGTGGATTTTAAACCGGAACAGTTTAAACCTATGGATCGGATTAATTCTATTTTAAATGGTGAAGCGGCAGAGTTGATAGTTGCTTATTTAAAACAGACTGATCAGGCCGACTGCCTGCTGATTGATGCGACCAATTTGATTAAACTGGCACAGAGTTAAAGCCTTAACTGGCTTTAATTTTTACTTTAAACACCACGCCTTCTACTCCGGTTACTTCTACCTGAGTGCCCACTGGGGCATCTTCCCCGTGCACTTTCCAGGTGGAGTCATCTACCTTGATTTTACCCATACCGTTAACAATCGGTTCCACCAGGTTAAACGTCCGGCCGATATACTGTTCGGCCCGGCGGTTCAAATGCAGATCATTTGACTCAGTTTTTAAATGCGTCTGAACCCAGCGCCAGAAAATAATACTGGCAATGGATAACAGAGCAAATAAAGTCATCTGGATCTGCCAGGATAAATCCGGCTGTGCCAGCATCACCAGCCCGACGATTCCGGCCGCAATACCCAGCCACATCAGAAAAACACCTGGGCTTAACATTTCAAGAATAATAAGGATTAAGGCAAAGGTCAGCCAGTGCCAGAATTCCAGGTGGGTAATAAAGGGTTCCATTTTTATAGTCTCTCTATAACAAATTTATACGATAAGCAATATTCAGTTCCTTCTCCCTTTGGGAGAAGGTCAGGATGAGGGGATTTTTATATTATATTTTTAAGCATCGCTCTTTTTGTTGTACACTTCTTTAGCCAGCTCACCAATTCCACCAATAGCACTGATCACCCCGGAAGCTTCCAGAGGCATAAATACCAGTTTCTGGTTATCAGCCATACCGATTTCTTTTAAGGCTTCAACATATTTGGTGGCTACAAAGTAATTAATAGCATTAATATCGCCCTTATCAATGGCCTGGGAAACGACCAGAGTGGCCCGAGCTTCTGCTTCAGCCAGTCGCTCCCGTGCTTCTGCTTCACGAAATGCCGCTTCTTTCTCACCTTCTGCTTTTAGAATGGCACCCTGTTTTTCACCCTCAGCCCGCAGAATTTCCGCCTGACGCTCACCCTCAGCTTCCAGAATACTGGCCCTCTTTTCCCGTTCCGCTTTCATCTGCCGGGCCATGGCATCCACCAGATCCATGGGCGGTGCAATATCTTTAATCTCTATCCGGGTGACCTTCACGCCCCAGGGGGTAGTGGCATCATCCACTACCGACAGGAGTTGTGTATTAATTTCATCCCGCTTGGACAATAATTCATCCAGATCCATAGAGCCCATTACAGTTCTGATATTGGTCATGGTCAGATTTAAAATGGCATGCTCCAGGTTATTCACTTCATAAGAGGCCTTGGCACTGTCCATGGCCTGAAAAAACACCACCCCGTCCACTTTGACCATAGCATTATCTTTGGTAATGATTTCCTGAGAAGGAACATCCATAACCCGTTCCATCATATTCACCCGCTGACCAATAGAGTCCATTACCGGCACAATAAAATTCAGGCCCGGTCTTAATGAGCGGGTATAACGCCCAAAACGCTCCACGGTATATTCCATACCCTGATCCACTTTTTTGACCCCTAAAACAATCAGCACAATAACCAGTGCCAGCAAGCCTATAACAAATGCATCCATTCCTGTTCCTCCGGATTATGGTTTTAATTCTTAGTAACTACTCAGTATAAATAAAAGTAAAGTAGACAGTCACGCTCAGGTACACTGAATAGTTTTAATTTTTATTCACTAAACAAAGACTAGCCGACAAGTCAGCCCGCATCAAGTAAAACCTTAAACCTGTAAAGTGCACACTGATGAACAGGCTGTATTCTGCTATGATATGCCGAACAGAAGAAACTGAAACCAATTAAAACCAGGACAGAAAAACCACCAATATGGCAGAAAGTAACTATTTAAAACCACCCAAACGGCTGATGCGTCATGTGGGAAGGGCTATCGCTGATTTTGCTATGATTAAAGACGGTGACCGTATCCTGCTGGGTGTTTCCGGCGGCAAGGATTCCCTGTCCCTATTACTGATCCTGCATCATCTGAACCAGTATGCACCGGTAAAGTTTCAGCTGGGTGCCGTCACGGTCGATCCCATGATTGAAGGCTTTGACCCATCACCCTTAAAAGAATATCTGAAACAACTGGGCATCCCCTATTTTTACCAGCAACAGGCCATTCTGGAACAGGCTGAGGGTTCCATGGACGGCGATTCCTTCTGCTCTTTCTGCTCAAGAATGAAACGCGGCATCCTCTATAATACGGCCAGAAAAGAAGGCTACAATATTCTGGCTCTGGCCCAGCATCTGGACGACCTGGCTGAAAGCTTCCTGATGTCTGCCTTCCACAATGGCAAACTGCAGACCATGAAAGCCAACTACACCATTGGAGCCGGGGATTTACGGGTGATCCGCCCCCTGGTTTATGCCCGTGAAACCTTAACCACCGCCTATGCCGAAGCGGCCGGTTTACCGGTTATTCCGGACAGTTGCCCGGCCTGTTTCAGTATGCCGACTCAGCGTGAGCATATGAAACAGCTTCTGGCTCAGGAAGAACAGCATAATAAGAGTTTATTCAGCAGTTTGTTAAAGACTTTAAAACCATTAATGGCGGTTGATCATACATAAAACCAATTGTTCTTGTTATATAAAGATAAAACACGCCGCTTAGTATCAGGCTCGCCTTGTGCTTTTATGAAGTTTCGGCAGCATGGACAATAAATTGCTCCTGCATTTATTGCATTTCCGCCATCCATGGCGGTCACGCTGCCGAAAAGCCCCCAGGGAAGGGTTTACGGCGTCTTCATAAAAGTACAAAGTGAGCCTGATACGGACTTAATTCATATCCCGTTAAAACACTCTATTCCTCAACAATCTCATAATCATGGGTAATATCCACCGTCTGAGCCAGCATAATAGAGGCAGAGCAGTATTTGGTCGCGGATAATTCCACCGCACGCTTAACCATTTTCTCTTTTAACTCTTTTCCCGTCACAATAAAGTGAATATGAATTTTAGTAAAAACCTTAGGGTCAGTTTCCGCACGTTCAGCACTGAGCTCTGCAACACAATCAGTAACATTCTGACGGGAACGCTGCAGAATCAGCATAACATCAAAAGAAGTACAGCCTCCCAGGCCCATCAGCATCATTTCCATGGGACGGATACCCAGGTTTTTGCCTCCCAGTTCCGGCGGACCGTCCATTACCACTGCATGCCCGCTGCCGGACTGCCCCATAAACATCACAT
Organism: Gammaproteobacteria bacterium; assembly: GCA_027012135.1. Lineage (GTDB taxonomy): Bacteria > Pseudomonadota > Gammaproteobacteria > GRL18 > GRL18 > JANELJ01. Next base: position 11,238 of record JALUZF010000133.1, on the reverse strand, counting down.
TTTCAAGCCATTTAATTCTTACATTCATTACTTAACCTTTGTCTTTAATATTGACCCTTAACATTAGCAGTTATAATTTTTACTTTTTATAAAATAACGGATAAATCTGTCTGTCATGGATTATTTCACAAAAAACCAAATAATATCCACAAATACAAGCCATTAAATGTGAAATGCTCGAAAGATTTTCTATTAAATCATCACACTTTTTTATTTTCGTGGTATGCTAATAAATTAAGAAAAGTGGACTTTCTACATACGGGACTCTAAGAGCCCGACAGAGTACAATACAGAAACGTGCTTATAGACAGCCTCCACTTGCCAGTTCATGGTACCAGCAATAAAAAAAGCAGATTGATATGTCGATTGTAAATTTAAAAGAAGAAAACCCAGCCATTACCGAATTTCTCACTTATTGCCACAAACGCAAGTATCCGGCAAAAAAGACCATTATCCATGCCGGAACTGAATCCGATACCCTGTACTATATTGTTAAAGGCTCAGTTTCTGTTTTACTTGAAGACAAGGATGACCACGAAATTGTGCTCGATTATCTCAATGACGGCGATTTTTTCGGAGAAATGGGACTGTTTTCTGAACCTTCCAACCGCAGTGCCTGGGTAAAAGCCCGTACTGACAGTGAAATTGCAGAAATATCTTATGCCAAATTTAACAGTTTACGACAGGATCTGCCTGATGTACTGTTTGAAATATCCACCCAGATTGCCAACCGGCTGCGTAAAACCAGCCGAAAAGTCGGCGATCTGGCCTTTCTGGATGTTACCGGGCGCATTGCCGGCACCCTGCTGGAACTGGCCAAACAACCCGACGCCATGACCCATCCGGACGGTATGCAGATTAAGATCACCCGTCAGGAACTGGGTAAAATCGTTGGCTGCTCCAGAGAAATGGCTGGTCGGGTACTAAAAATACTTGAGGAACAGGAGCTTATCCACGTTAAAGGCAAAACCATTGTTATCTTTGGTACTCGATAAGCGGTTATTGCCATTCTGATTACTGGCGGTTTAATTAGCGTGCATCCAGCAATTGCTCTGCTCTTAAGTTCCCCCCCTAAATAAGGGGGGAAGTTAAAATCTTAATAAACGGATGGAAACTAACTAACCATCTTACTAGCTATGGAAAAATACATGAGTCTTGAAATTGACTACTATTCTGATGTCCTGTGTATCTGGGCTTATTCTGCAAAAATAAAACTTGATGAAATAAAAAATCAGTTCGGCGACCAGGTGAATATTAATTATCGCTATACCCCGCTATTTGTTGATATGCATGCCATGCTGGAAAAAAACTGGGCTGAGCAAGGCGGACTGCCGGCCTATAACCAGATGATGCATAAACTGGGCGGCATGTTTCCCTATGTGGACATTCACCCTGACATCGGCCTGAAAAACCTGCCGCATTCTTCCGCCTGCTGTCACCATTTTATAAAAGCCGTGGATATTCTCGAACAGCGGGGAGAAATCCAGTCTCAGGATAAAGACAATACCCTGCTGGAACAGATTGACTGGCGGATCCGCCAGGGCTACTTCCGTGATGCAGAGGATGTATCACAGCTGAGCATTATGCTGTCCTATGCTGAGCAGTTAGACATTCCCCGGGATAAGCTGGAAATAGTGCTGAACAGCGGTGAAGCCATGGCCGCACTGGCCTCCTGTACTACCGATGATAAACAGAAAACCATTGACGGCAGCCCCAGCTTTGTACTCAATGAAGGCCGCCAGAAGCTTTACGGCAATATTGGTTATCACATTATAGAAGCCAATATAAAAGCCCTGCTGGAAAAACCGGACAACAAACCGTCCTGGTATTAATGATTATCACTTAGGCTGATTACAGATAAATGAAAAAAATCTTCCTGGTTCTATTTGTTTTAACCGTGCTTACCCTGACTGTTCTCAAGGGCAGTTTATGGTATCTGACCGAACAGTTTATTGAACAGCAGATCGTACAGGCCAAGCCCTTTGTGCAAATCAGCTACAAAGACTTTGAAACTTCTCTCGCCGGCAGTGCAACCGTCCATAAGCTGAAGGTCTATATTCCTTCAGTGGATGAATCCATCCGCATTGACTCCATTAAATTTACAGCACCCAATCTGATTAGCCTGCTAACCATGGACAGTCAGCTTCAGAACGGTCAACTACCGGAAGCACTGAGTTTAATTGTTAAGGGCTACAGCATTAGTTTAAACGGTAAAATTATGCAGCTGCTGGATAACCCGGATGTGGAACCTTCTCAGGTAGAAGTATTTTCCACCCTGGCCTGCGGTGATGTCTATCGGATCGGCAGTAAGGCATTGTCAAAAATGGGTTACGATGAGCTGATCAGTGATCTGGTTTTAAGTTATCAGTACCAGCCCAATCTGAAAAAACTGTCTTATATTATCCAGTACCATATTCGTGATATGACCAATTTTAATATCTCTGGTGATCTGACTGGTATCAGCAGCCTTAACGACTTCAAAAAAGGTACGGTCCAACCGGGTAAGTTGATTGTGGAAATTATTGATGATTCCTATATTGAACGTAAAAACCGTTTCTGCGCCAACGAGGAAAAGCTGGAGGTTGCAGACTATATTAACAAACACCTGACCCAGGTGAACGAATACCTGGCTTCTTTTGGTATTAAACCTGAAGAAGGGCTGTTAAATGCCTATAAAAAAGTGCTGCAGACATCCGGAGCCATCAGTTTTGAAGCTGATTTAAGCAAGCTGAACGGGCTGCAGGAAATACAGACCTTTATGCCTAATGATCTGATCCAGTTTATCCGTCTTAAACTGTATGTGGACGGAAAGCGTATTAATGAAATCTCCATTGATATTGATAAGGATAAGCTGGCAGAAGTGGCCACCAGTGATGAGATCAAACTGGAAACACCGGATCAGATTGAGAAAAAGAAAGCCATTATTATAAAGAAATACCGACCGGTTGCCGCAGCCAACCTGAAAAACTTTAAAGGCTACCGGGTTAAAATAGCCACCGTTAAAGGCAAGCATTATAAGGGTACACTGAATATCCGTGATGCTTATTATATTGAAGTGATAGACCGCATGCGCTCAGGCAATATTACCTATCCGGTTCATATCGATGATATTAAATCAGCCCAGGTGTTTTTTTAATACCGTATGAATGGCTGAGCTTAACAGTGTCAGTTCCTCTGTACTGATAATATAGGGCGGCATAATATACACCAGCTTATTAAAGGGACGCACCCAGACCCCGGCCTCTGCAAATGCCGCCTGCAGCTGCTGCATATTAACCGGCTGTTTCACTTCCACCACACCAATAGCGCCTTTAATCCGTACATCAGCTACCGCAGACAGTTGACGGCAGGGTTCAAGCTCCTCTTTAAGCTGCTGTTCAATACGCTTAATATTTGCCTGCCAGTTGGAACTGAGCAAAAGCTCAATACTGGCATTGGCAACGGCACAGGCCAGCGGATTGGCCATAAAGGTCGGGCCGTGCATTAAAACACCGAAACCGTCCGCACTGATCCCATCCACCACTTTTTTGCTGGTCATAGTGGCAGCCAGAGTCATATAGCCGCCGGTTAGGGCTTTGCCCAGGCATAATATATCAGGCACAATAGCAGCCTGCTCATACGCAAAAAACGTCCCTGTTCGCCCAAAACCCGTGGCAATTTCATCCAGAATCAAAAGTACCTGATACCGATCACATAGTGCTCTTAACTGCTGAAGATAGTCTGCACAGTAAAAATGCATGCCTCCCGCACCCTGTACAACAGGCTCAATAATCACCGCACAGATGGCATCCTGATTCTGGCTGAGCAGACTTTCCAGTTCTGCAATATTAGTAGATCCATCAGGATTACATTCTGGCTGCGGAGCAAAAAGATGCTGCGGAAGAATATCCCTGAACATGCTGTGCATACCGTTAACCGGATCACAGACCGACATACCACCCAGAGTATCTCCATGATAACCGCCCCGAACCGTAAGCAGTTTCTGTTTATTTTTAAAGCCCTGAGCATACCAGTACTGTATGGCCATTTTAATGGCCACTTCCACAGATACCGAGCCGGAGTCAGCAAAAAAAACATACTGCAGAGGTTCCGCCGTTAAATCAACCAGCTTTTGAGCCAGTTCCACAGCCGGACGATGGGTCAGGCCGCCAAACATAATATGTGACATGGACTTTAGCTGCTGTTCAACAGCCTCATTTAACACCGGATGATTATAACCATGAATAGCCGCCCACCAGGAGGACATACCATCAATCAGTTCACGGCCATCAGTCAGTTTAATGTGCACACCCTGAGCCGATGCCACGGCATAACAGGGCAGCGGTTCTGTCATACTGGTATAGGGATGCCAGATATGCTCCCGGTCATAAGCCAGAAGTGAATCGGTGTTGCTGAGAGGTGTATTGTTTTGCAACGGCATTTTAATGGCCACGGCGTTAACCGCTCTGTTAATCAGGCATTAAATAATTCAGCCAGCTTTTCACCCGGCTGTTCGGCACGCATAAAGGACTCACCCACCAGAAATGCATTAACCTTGTGCTGACGCATCAGGGCCACATCTTCAGGCCGGTGGATAGCGCTTTCAGTAACCACAATCCGATCTTCCGGGATCATATCCAGCAGTTCTATTGTAGTATTAAGCGTGGTTTCAAAGGTTCTTAAATTTCGGTTATTAATACCCATTAAACGTGTGGACAGTTTCAGCGCTCGTTCCAGTTCCTGCTGATCATGCACTTCCACCAGTACATCCAGCCCCAGTTCATGAGCCAGGGATGAAAACTCACTGAGCTGGGTGTCACTGAGACAGGCCACAATCAGTAAAATCGCATCCGCGCCAATCAGACGAGCCTCATATATCTGGTAAGGATCAATCACAAAATCCTTGCGCAGCACCGGCAGGCTGCAGGCATTGCGGGCTTCCTGCAGATAGGCATCACTGCCCTGAAAAAAATCAATATCGGTCAGCACTGAAAGACAGGCGGCACCGCCCTTTTCATAGGACTGAGCAATTTCTGCCGGGACAAAGTGTTCCCGGATCAGTCCCTTGCTGGGTGAAGCTTTTTTAATTTCTGCAATAACTGCAGATTTTCCAGCCTTAATTTTATTTTCTATGGCCGTTACAAAACCCCGGGTATCGGCCATATCCTGTATGGCTGAAATAATACTGTCCAGAGGACGTCTGGTACATAGGGCATCCACTTCTTCGTGTTTGCGTTTCAGGATTTTAAGCAGGATATCGGGGGTTTTGGGGGTTGTCATTTTTTTGGGTTCAGTATTAAGTGTTAGGTGTTATACGGGTTCTGGTTTGTGATTGGGTATATTTATTTTTTTATTTGTGTCCATGTTTTTTATTCCCTCTCCCTTTGGGAGTAAGGTCAGGGTGAGGGTAACCTTTAATTATTAAATGATTGTGTTAGTTTTGCCAGTTGGTTGAGTTTTTCTCTGGCGGCGCCGGAGCTGATTATTGCTCCGGCTTTATTTATGCCCTCTTCCAGGGTGTCGGCCAGACCGGCGCAGTAGATGGCGGCACCGGAATTCAGGGTAACAATATCACGGGCGGCGCCGGGGATATCGCTGAGTACGGACTGAACCATAGCCAGTGACTGTTCTGCTCCAGCCACAATAATATCATCAATACTGCTGCAGGACATGCCAAACTGTTCGGGGTTAATGGTGTAGTGTTTTATCTGGCCGTTATTGAGTTCGCAGACATAGGTGTCTCCAGCCATGCTGATCTCATCCATACCATCGGCGGAATGCACTACCATTACATGTTCACTGCCGAGGTTCTTCAATACTGTGGCCAGCGGTTCCAGCCATTCTTTAGCAAAAACACCCAGCAGCTGATTAACGGCACCGGCCGGATTGGTCAGCGGCCCCAGCAGGTTAAAAATGGTACGGATCCCCATTTCCTTACGCGGCCCTATGGCATGTTTCATGGCGCTGTGATGCAGCGGAGCAAACATAAAGCCGATACCCAGCTCTTTAATACATTGTTCTACCTGATGGGCAGAGAGGTTCAGATTAATTCCCGCGGCTTCCAGAATATCGGCGCTGCCGGAAGTGCTGCTTACCGAGCGGTTGCCATGCTTGGCTACTGTGGCACCGGCGGCAGCAACGACAAAACATGAGGTAGTGGATACATTAAAGGTATGCAGTCCGTCCCCGCCGGTACCCACAATATCCACCACATGGGAACCCTCTGCTGTTACCGGTGTCACCAGTTCGCGCATGACACTGGCCGAAGCGGTGATTTCATCCACCGTTTCCCCTTTCATACGCAAGGCCACCAGCAGTCCGGCAATCTGTGCTGACGTAGCACCGCCGGTCATGATCTGACGCATGACTTTTTCCATATCCAGTATGGCAATATCTTCACCTTCTACGGCTTTTGCCAGTGCGGTTTTTATATCCATAATTATGTATCCAGAAAATTCTGCAGCATTTCATGCCCATGCTGACTTAAAATCGATTCGGGATGAAACTGCACGCCTTCAACAGGCAGGGTTTTATGTTTTACCGCCATAATTTCATCCATCTGGCCGTTATCCGTTTTTGTCCAGGCGGTAATTTCCAGACAGTCCGGCAGCGTTTCTTTTTCAATAACCAGTGAATGATAACGAGTGGCTTCAAAAGGTGATTCCAGCCCTTTAAAAACGCCCTGGTTATTATGGTGCATCATAGAAGTTTTGCCATGCATTATTTGTCTGGCATGCACAATGTTACCGCCAAAGGCCTGACCAATACTCTGATGCCCCAGGCAGACCCCCAGGATGGGCAGCTTGCCTGCAAAATAATGAATGGCCTCAATGGAAATACCCGCTTCATTGGGCGTACAGGGGCCTGGTGATATCATCAGGTGATCAGGATTTAAGGCGGCAATTTCCTCTACAGTGATTTCATCATTGCGGAACACCTTAACGTCCGCTTTAAGTTCGCCCAGATACTGTACCAGGTTATAGGTAAAGGAGTCGTAATTATCAATCATTAGCAGCATAATTATTCCTCCCCGCACTGACTGTTAACATTGGAATCCAGCCCGCATTCTGCCATGGCCACGGCACGGAACACACCGCGCCCCTTATTCATGGTTTCATCCCATTCATTCCTGGGTATGGAGTCAGCCACAATACCTGCCCCTGCCTGTATATGCAGCTGTTTATCTTTAATGACGGCGGTACGGATGGCAATGGCGGTATCCATATTACCGGACCAGGAGATATAGCCCACTGCACCGGAATAGATACCCCGCTTTACCGGCTCCAGTTCATCAATAATTTCCATAGCACGGATTTTTGGTGCGCCGCTGACTGTACCGGCCGGGAACGTGGCTTTTAAGGCATCCATAACACTCATATCTTTTTTCAGCTCACCTTCTACATTGGAAACAATATGCATAACATGAGAATAACGCTCAATAATCATTTTATCCGTCAGTTTTACGGTACCGATTTCTGAAACCCGGCCGGCATCGTTACGCCCCAGATCAATCAGCATCAGGTGTTCGGCCAGTTCTTTCGGATCGGATAATAAGTCCTGTTCCAGTTGTCTGTCTTCAGCTTCAGTTTTACCTCTGGGACGGGTACCGGCAATAGGGCGAACGGTGATCTTACCGTCTTCCACCCGAGTCAGAATTTCCGGTGAAGAGCCGACAATATGAAACTCATCCAGATCCAGAAAATACATATACGGAGACGGATTTAAACTGCGCAGAGCCCGGTACAGATCCAGCGGCGGGGCATTAAAGGGTATGGACAGACGCTGGGATATAACCACCTGCATGGCATCCCCTTCCACAATATACTCCTTAATACGAGCCACGGCTTTTTCAAAGCCATCCTGGGTAAAACCGGATACAAAGTCAGCTTCCTTAACCTTTGTGATCTGAGTATGGGGCTTATAGGCGGTATCGGAACTGCGCAAACGCCGGGCCAGTTCCTTAAGACGCTGCGTAGCCTGTGTCCAGGCCTGTTCAATATCGGTATCGGCCTCCATATGGGCATGCACAATCAGGTACAGCTTGCCGCTAAGGTTATCAAATACCAGAACCTCTTCAGATACCATTAATAAAATATCCGGGGTCCCCAGAGGATCGTCCTTAGTGGTATTTTTTAAGCGCGGTTCGATATATCCAATGGTTTCATAGCCAAAATAGCCCACCAGACCGCCGGTAAAGCGGGGCAAATTGCTTTGTTCGGATAAATGTTCCGGGATTTTATACTGGGCCTGAAACTGTTCTATCCAGGACAGAGGATCGGACTCTGTCAGTTCTTCTATGACCTGGTTATTTTCCACTACCTGGATCTGTTCATTACGAACTTTGATAATGGTCTGACAGGGTAAACCAATAATAGAATAGCGGCCCCATTTTTCACCGCCCTGTACCGATTCCAGAAGATAGGAATACGGACCTTCGGCCAGTTTTAAATAGGCGCTTAAAGGGGTATCCAGATCGGCGAGGATTTCGTAAACCACCGGTATACGGTTATAGCCTTCCCCGGCCAGTCTGGTAAATTGTTCTTTAGTGACAATAGACATAAGTTACTCAATAATAATTTAGTTTAGATGTGGTGTTTTTTATAACACTCTTTATAACAGCATGTTTCAGTTTAACTGTTTAAAGTTAATGTTTAACGCCACCATCGTTCTTTTAACTGCTTGTTATTGAGTAAATTCATATCAATAATTTAAAAAATTTTATAAAGTTATAACAGCTCTTTTAATTCCACCATAGAGTCAATCACCGCATCAGGATTCGCCTCACGGATATCCACACCGTGGTTATAGCCGTAACTCATACAGATGATCTGAAAACCGGCGGCACGGGCCGCTTTGACATCAGAGATGGAATCGCCCAGCATCAGCGAATCTTCCGCAGCCACACCCAGTTTTTCTGCTGAATAAAGTAAAGGCATGGGATCAGGCTTTTTCCTTTCCAGGGTATCACCACTGACCACTGATTCAAAGTAATCAAATAAACCCAGATCCTTTAGCAAGGGATGGGTAAATTCTGCGGCTTTATTGGTCACACAGCCCAGCTTGTAGCCCGATGCTTTAAGATATTCAACACCCTCTTTAACACCGGGATACAGACAGCTGCGTTTGGAGGTGTTTTCTTTATACAGCTCCATAAAGATGGGATAGCCTGTATTGAACAGCTCTTCATCAGGCTCACCCTCAAGCTGACCAGTCAGGGCACGCCGGACCAGACGTTCTACTCCGTTACCCACCCAGTGGCGGACTTCACCTTCGCCATAAGGTGTCATACCTAATTGCTTAAGCATTTCATCTACGCAATAGGCCAGATCCGGTACACTGTCCACCAGGGTCCCATCGACGTCAATAAGAACCATTTTTGGTTTTCTAATCATCTGAAATGACCTGCTGTTATTTGCCGACTTTGGCTAATTCAGCACGCATCTGATCGATAGTGGCCTTATAGTCTTCAGTATTAAAAATAGCAGAACCGGCCACAAACATATCAGCACCGGCTTCAGCGATTTCAGCAATATTGTTAACCTTAACACCGCCGTCAATTTCCAGACGAATGTCATAGCCGCTGTCATCAATTATTTTACGGGCTTCGCGTAACTTGTTCAGGGTTTCAGGAATAAAGCTCTGGCCGCCAAAACCTGGATTAACTGACATCAGCAGGATTACATCCACTTTATCCATAACGTGTTTAAGCAGACTTAAAGGGGTGGCAGGATTAAACACCAGACCGGACTTACAGCCATTCTCACGTATCAGGGACAGGCTGCGGTCAACATGCTCAGAAGCTTCCGGATGGAACGTAATATAGCTGGCACCGGCTTTGGCAAATTCCGGAATAATACCGTCCACAGGCTTAACCATCAGATGTACATCGATATCCTGCTTAATACCGTAGTTTCTCAGGGCTTCACAGACCAGAGGACCAATGGTCAGAACCGGTACATAATGATTGTCCATGACATCAAAGTGAATAACATCGGCGCCGCTGTCCAGAACATTGACACATTCTTCACCTAAACGTGCGAAATCAGCCGATAAAATAGATGGTGCAATTAAAGATTTTGCCATGACAAATCCTCATAAAATAAATAAGATAGAGAGAGCATCGCAATGGCCTGGTTGCCAGGACTCAGGTAGCAGACTCACTTAAAATGCTCACTAAATGTAAAAACTAATCTAATATTTTAAACGATAACTATGAAAATATCAGCATTTAATCCACCGAAACCACAGAAAATAAGCATTTTCTTATTAATTGCCCTGACTGCGCTTCTCTTTATGCACACGAGTAATGTGCTGGCATCCAGCATTAATACCGAGAGCGAGCAGCGCTGGGCGGAACAACTGGAAGACAATATTGTTACCGGTGAGCCGCTTTATCTGCCTTCGGGTGCTGATAAACAGAGCGAGAATGCTTTTTTTGCTATTGTTACCCAGGAAACTACTGAAAAAGCTTTAGGCGCCATTATTCTTATCCATGGCACCGGCGCCCACCCCGACTGGGGAGATGTGATCCACCCTTTAAGAGTTGAGCTGCCGGATAAAGGCTGGGCAACACTGTCTATCCAGGCGCCTTTGATTTATCCTGATAAAAAGGATCCCAAAAGCCGCAGGGAAGTGATTGAAGCCTCTCTGCCCAGAATCCAGGCAGCTGTTGATTATCTGAAGCCCAATTATTCTAAAATCGTTATTGTCGCCCATAGTTTCGGCACCTTAATGGCGCTGGATTATCTGCAGAAACACGCTTCAGATACTCTGCAGGATGATACACCGGTTATTAAAGCCGCCGTTATTATCGGCACGCCTTCTCAGGCTAAGGAAATTCCCCTGAACAGCTCTGCCATGATTGAAAAAATTACGATTCCTCTGCTGGATTTATACGGCAGTAATGATTTGAACAGTGTTATGAATTCAGCCAAAGCCCGCAAAAAAGCAGCGCATAAGGCGGGCAATCAGCATTATCGCCAACATGAAACACTGGGGGCCAATCATTTTTATCTTGGCCTGGATGAGGAACTGGTCAATTATGTGCACCACTGGCTGAAAAAAACACTTGATAATTATCAATAACCACCTATAAGCTAAGCAGAATCCGGGAGTTTTGTATTATTTTGAATACAATTTTTTTATTTTATCCGGTATTTTTATTATAATTTTGCTTATTTGGATAATTACTTAAAATGAAAAGGGATTTTTATGTACTATTCTACGGATGAGTTCACATATAAGCGCTCTATATACAGT
>JALUZF010000132.1 GCA_027012135.1 Gammaproteobacteria bacterium | reverse complement strand
GTTATTATCCATCGGAATTAACGGATTTTCTACAAAACGTGTTAATCCTTCCCAATGATTGTCCAAACTGGTTAGTAACTTGAAGCGTTTGGTTTTTGGTTCACCTTTTACGGGAGCTTCAGTTTCTAAAGCAGAATCTATTTGCCGTCGAAATTTTTCTATTGCAGATAGTAAATTTTGGTGTGGTTGCTTAAATAAGGTGGGTTGTTGGTTTAGAGGCTTTGCTTTGTCCCAATGTTCAAGCCGTTGTTGATTAAGATGGTAGAGTTCACCAATGGCTTGAACCCATTGAAACATCCATTCTTCATCATCAGGATAAGCTCGTGCGGCATCCAGAAAATCACGTCGAACATGTGCCCAGCAAAAGGCTAAGACAACAAAATCGGCATGTTCCCGTGCAAATTTTTTATACGCAGAATAGCGGTCACACACAATGATGATTGGCTCATTGCCATGCTTAGAAAACTGCTCATTAATGACTTGAGTTGATCGCCCTGTTGCGGCTGTTAATGAAATAACAGACGCAGAACGTGTTACCCAGAGATACCATCGATAGCCGATTTTACCCTCAACCGCCTCAAACACTTTCCATGTTGTTTCATCATTATGAAATAGAGTTTCTTGTGCTTGTTTATCCTTCATTGCTTGCTCAATCGGGTTAAACAAAGGGGCAATTTTCTTTAAGCCATTTGTCACCGTTCCTGCTGAAAGCGGAACACCCTGATCTTCAAGACGTTGATAAAGTCGGTTTGAGGGGGTGTAACTTTGAAATTTGTCCAACAACACTAAAACCCAAACAGAAACACCATAGCGTGTTTTAGGATAGACGCGTGGCGCACTGGGTGCAGTGATTAAACCAGAGCGATTAGGGCATTGGCAACTTGCTTTTGCTTGCTCTCGTTTGATTTTACGCACATGTGCTGCTACATGGACTTCAATAATTTCTGAATCTTCTGTTTTTGGAAAAGGGGTATAAGCTTGACCGCATTCAGGGCAACATAGCTGATCCTCAGGAATTGAGATGGTTTCTTCTACAACAGGTAAATCAGGATGTTTATGGCGAGAACGATTAGCTCGTCCTTTTTTGGCTCCGCGTTTAGCAGGAGGGCGAGGTGGTCCGACAAAATTATCAGCTGATGGGGCTGAATCAGAGTTGATAGCATCAGATTTAGTAGTACGCTTTTCAGTCTTTTTACCATAAAGGCGATGATTCAAATCACGCACCTTTCCTTTCTCTAATGCAAGCTCTTCCTCTAATGCTTTAATCTTTAACAAAGCGCGCTCATGAAGGCTTTTATATTGATTACGTTCGGCTTTAAGTTGGATTATCTCCTGACGTGAAACACAAATAAACTCTGTTGCAAACGGCTTATCTTTTGGTTCTGATGATTCCGTTAGTGCAAATTCTGATTCATGGATGTGAAATGAGTAATTACTAAGCATGTGCTGAAGAATGCTTAAAATAGAGGGAAATTTCTAGAAAACGGTGATGAGTGGTAGTGGGTTAGCTGAATATTTACCAGAAATATAACACATGTTCTTGAATTAGAAGGTATTCTGGAGAAGATTCTCCAGAAACCTGAATATGGTGCCGCAACCAAGAGTCGAACTCGGGACCTACTGATTACAAGTCAGTTGCTCTACCAACTGAGCTATTGCGGCGTTGAGAGGCGTGCATTATATAGTAGTTTTTTCCTTGTGCAACCGTTCTTTTACAATTGATGAAAAAAAAATTGAAAGCCGATGTTTATTGTTATTATTTCATCAGGCTTTCTATTGACTATTTATTGTTTTTATTATTATAAAGTTGATCTTAATAGCCCCAACTATAAGTCTCCCTTTTTAAGTTCCTGTTGTTTTTTTGTGCTTCCTGTGGAACTGGCGGCTATTATAGGGATGGTCGCTGAATCTAAACTTAACTTGCTACATTAATATATGCTTATATTTTAAAATTTAGTTAATGCTTTGTTTTTTCAGAAAAATTAGGGTTGTAAAATTCTATTTTTTGTTCTTGCTGTGATTTTTCTAAACTACGGTCAAATATAAATTCAACTGACACCTCGTTTTTTTCACCCACGGCTTTGACTTGTTGTAAATCAGGAATGCGTTGAGCAAGGTAGGTACATAGCGCGATGCCTAGATTGTAATCTTCTTCAAATAGTGCACTGATTAATGAGTTGGCGATATATTGGGCGCATTGTAGGGTATTGGGTTTGTCTATTTTATCCTTCCCCAACGTAATGCCGTCTTTCATTTTTGCATCCATTTGATCTAGATACTTGTATTGTTCTTCTGGAATGGGTTTATTGCGATCATATTCAAGCAGAACGGTATCATTGATAATAATGTGAAGCATCTCAGATTTACTCTTTTCCATTGTCATTTTACCCGCATTCCAGCTAATGCACCTTTATCAGGGGTTAGCATAAATAAATCTTCTCCGCCAGGTCCTGCGGCTAATACCATGCCTTCGGATACGCCAAAGCGCATTTTTCGTGGAGCGAGGTTGGCGACCATCACGGTCATTTTTCCTTCCAGATCAGTGGGATGGTAGGCTGATTTTATC
>JALUZF010000131.1 GCA_027012135.1 Gammaproteobacteria bacterium | reverse complement strand
AAAATCACTGATATTGATCGTTTGCACTTTTAATCCACAATCTCATAACAGGGAATATACTCACTGCCCGGCAGTTTCATTCTGAACTGTTCCACAAAAGACGAGTTTATACAGGCCACCCATAGGAGTTTATACAGGCCACCCATAAAATAAGAACTTATATAAGAAGACAAGAGCCAGTATCAAGTAAAAATGGCATTGTAAAACCTTACAAATAACGTTATTTTTAGGTAGCCATTGTTGAATGGAAATAAATTGCAGTAAATAAACAGAAATATTCTAAATACCGGACAGGGGGTAGCCTGCATGATTCTGCAGGTGTTGGAAATAAAATAATACGGGTCCGGGTTGAGTTTAAATCGGAACAGGACAGGGTTGTTTTAGCTTAAACAATTTTCTGCAGACATTAATGCCCCGAACCCAATGTCTGTTCTGTTTCCGACAGAGTGATTTTAATTGTTGTTCCGGGCCAATAAAGGAATAAAAGCCTTTAGAGAATCCCTGAACAGTATCCATCCAGGTTTGTTCATCCAGTTGTAATTTTTGCAGTATGGCGGGTGTTGTGGGTTTGATATAGCCTCGTTTATCTTCCCGGACTATTCGACCGGTCCAGTCCGCTAATTCCAGATAGTCGGTGAGTGTAAAGGAAATGCCGTTTTCTTTAAGTGAACTGTCGATAAAGGCTGAGAGTTTAATGGTCGGGGTTATTTGTGATAAGGATGGTGGTGATGGTTTGCTTGTTTCTGTCAGTGCTGTTATACGTTGCTTAATGGAGGTATAGTCTGATTGTTCCAGGGTATCGCACAGGCCAGCCCGGATAGGATTTAAATCAACATAGATCATACAGCTAAGAATAGCCTGCTCATCCAGCAGAGCCTGACTTTTAAAACGGCCTTCCCAGAACCGGCCGGTACACTGGTCTTCAGCATTGGCTTTACGGGCGATATACTCATTGAGACAGCGCATAAACCAGCTGATATCCATTAATCGTTCTCTGAACAGGTTAATGGTTTCCCGAGCTTTGTTCTGCTCGGCATCAGAGTGATATTGACCACTAAGGTAACGCTCCACCAGTAACGGCAGGGAAAACAGTTGTTTCCAGCGTTGTATCACCTCTTTATCTGACCAGCTTTGGGTAAGCGGTGCATTAATTTTCAGTACAGTGTGGCAATGATTGGACATAACTGCATAGGCACAGACATCAATGGCAAAGGTGTTTGATAACAGAGCCAGACGTTCGACAATCCATTGTTTGCGGTGGCTGTAATCCTTGTTTGTGGTGCTGTCTGTACCACAAAGGAAGGTGCGTCTGACACAGCGGGAAATACAATGATAGTAGGGCGTGTCAGAAAGGCTGATTTGCTGTTTTCTGGGGGTTGGCATTTGATTAACTCCTTTTAATCTGCTTTACCGATTGTTTTTATAAAGTATGCAATATATTTGTACAATAATCAAATGTTCAAGGAGTTATTCTTTTAATGGGTGTCTTGAAAGATTAATTGAAAGATTAGGGATATATTACAGCCTGTTTAAATCAAATGGACAAGTATGCATAATATGCATATAATGTTGATATGAGGTTTCAATTTGATCCTGAAAAAGCTGAAACGAACATAGAAAAGCATAAAGTATCTTTTGCAGATGCAGAAAGTGTTTTTTATGATGATTTAGCTATCCACCAGGAAGATACCGATTCTGAGGGTGAATTCAGATATATTGCTATTGGAATGGGGAGTATGGGGCAGATTTTAGTCGTTGTTTATACACAAAGAGATGATGAAATACGCCTTATCTCTGCTCGCAAAGCAACACGCAATGAGGTGAAATGCTATGAAGGATGAATATGATTTTTCAAAAGGCAAGCGTGGCTCAATTATACCCAATAAGGGTAAAAGCAGAATTACTATTTACATAGATGATTCAACACTGGATGAGTTTCGGTCAAGAGCTGAGAAATCAGGCACAGGTTATCAGACGTTAATAAATGAAGCGCTGAAAAATTATTTGAACAAAACAGTCGATCAGCCTGTTACTGAATCAGTCTTACGCAGGATTTTAAAAGAAGAATTACCTGACATTTCAGAGTTAAGAAAAGCCTCAAATGGATGAATTATTCATTGAATAAAGTCATCAATGAATAATTTACTGATGCTGATTTACTAATCCACAATCTCATAACAGGGAATATACTCACTGCCCGGCAGTTTCATTCTGAACTGTTCCACAAAAGACTGCAGCAGGGCATCCATGGGTTCCATAATTTCCCTGTCACCGCTGATCTGAAACTTACCATGTTCTTCAATCAGGCGTATGCCGTCATCTTTGACATTGCCGGCCACAATGCCTGAAAAAGCCCGGCGTAAATTGGCTGCCAGAAGGTGAATAGGCTGGTCTTTATGCAGTTCCAGATTGGCCATATTTTCATGGGTGGGTTCAAAAGGCATCTGGAACTCTTTGTCGATGTGCAGCTTCCAGTTATAGTAAAACGCATCACTGGTGGAGCAGCGAAAATCCGATACCGCCTTTATCATATTCTTCATTTCTCGGGCCACCAGTTCCGGATCATCAATAATAATCTTGTATTTCTGCTGGGCTTCAAAGCCCAGGGTGACTTCAATAAAATGATGGATCTGTTTAAAGTACTCCTCACTTTCCTTGGGACCGGTCAGGATAAAGGGGAAGGGCAGTTCTCTGTTTTCGGGATGCAGTAAAATACCCAGTAGGTATAGAATTTCTTCTGCTGTACCCGGACCGCCGGGGAAGACAATCACCCCATGTCCCAGACGCACAAAGGCTTCCAGCCGTTTTTCAATATCCGGCAGAATAACCAGTTCATTGACCATGGGATTGGGCGACTCAGCCGCAATAATACCCGGTTCGGTGAGGCCTATATAACGGCCGTTATACACCCGTTGCTTGGCATGGGCAACATTGGCGCCTTTCATAGGACCTTTCATAGCACCGGGGCCGCAGCCGGTACAGATATTTAATCTTCTTAAACCCAGTTCATGTCCGACTTCCTTGGTGTAATCGTATTCATTGCGGGCAATGGAATGACCGCCCCAGCAGACCACAATATTGGGCATGACTTCCGGCACCAGCACTTTGGCATTACGCAGAATATGGAAGATGGCACTGGTAATGTCTTTGGAGCGGGTAAAATCAAAGCGGTGACTGCTGTCAATAAAGTTACCGACAAAGACAATATCTCTTAATACCGCAAACAGGTGTTCCTTAATACCGGTGATCATGTCACCATCCACAAAGGCCTGAGCCGGGGCATTGCTGACCTGCAGTTTGATGCCTCTTTCCTGCTGGATAACTTCAATACGAAAATCCGGATTGGCTTCCATCACTTTTTTAGCGCTGTCTTCCGTGCTGCCGGTGTTGAGAACTGCCAGGGAACAGGCACGAAAGTTTTCGGAAAATTTACCTTTACTGGCATTGAGCAGAATATCAACCTCCAGTTTTGAAAGAACATCCATTTTGCCTTCAGGGGTAATCAGTGCATCAATTGTTTTCATAGTTTTCTCGGTTAAATTGGTTCTAGTTAAAATTCTGGTAAACGTCCGGGCGGGCAGTGTGAACTGAATATTCGGGATAAAGTTCCTCATCCAGTCGATAGTCTTTTTCCTGTCCATCAAAGGGAGATATAAAGCTGATACGTGTGGCAGTAAGGTACAGCTCGGGAATTGTTTTTTTTGTAGTGTCGGGTTCAGATGCCGAACTGGAATGGTTATACAGGGGTTCGCCCAGTACAGGATAACCAATGCCGGCAAGGTGACGTCGTATCTGATGTTTTCGTCCGGTCAGGAGCTGAATGGTCAGATGATTATAACCGCGCTGTTCAGTAGTTTCTGAGGACAAAATGCGGGTGATTGCCTGTTTGTCATCCAGAGAGCTGTCTATGGTTTGTGGTTGCGGCGCACCTTTGACTATGGCCTGGTAATATTTTTTTATCTGTCGTTCCTTAAACATTTCTGACAGGAGAGCGGCAGCTTTTTTGCTGTGTGCTAGCAGTATAAGCCCCTGGGTAGCGCGATCCAGGCGGTGTACCAGAAAGGCATTGCGCTGTGGCTTAAGGTGAACTTCAGCCCAACGGTAGATGCTGGTGTGATCACCGTATTTGCTGCCCTGTGACAACATCCCAACTGGTTTAAACCAGACACTATAGTTACCTTCGTCACTGATCAACCTGGCTTCAGGCGGTTGCTGGGATAATACCTGCTCATCATAGTATAGGTGGACAATCTGTCCAAACTGCAGTTTCCGGGTAGCCCTTCGAATGCGTACGGCGTGGCGCCCCTGAGTCAGCCAGACAGCGCCTTTTTGCATAATTTGCTTAAGCTTTTGTCGGGACAGAGCAGTATGTGATGATAATAATTCAATCGCCGTCATACCGCCCGGTTCAATGACTTCAAAATGTTTTTCAAATTTTTGTGGGACCTGGGACGGATCGGATGATGTCATTTAGTAAAAGTATGTATAATATCAATAATTCTAATAATAACACGTACTGGTTAATAAAAAACACGTCTGGAAAAAAAGGTAGATATGAAAGGTTATGCTTTAGATCCACATCCTGAAGCCAATGCGGCACAACAGCACTATGCAGTAGTATTTGCGCCAAAACGCAGAGCAAGGGGACGTTTCCCTGCCAATAATGTGACCCTGTGTGATACGGTCGGGAAGGCCATAGAAGGGCATGAACCGGAACAAAAAATTTATGCTGCAGAGGTGATAGGGCCTTCAAAATCTTCTGAAGGCTGTATGCTCTATTATCTGGTACGCTGGCTGGTGGATTAATTCAGGAGCTAAACCTCTTCCATCTGGAATTCACTTTTACCCTGTCCGCAGTCAGGACATAACCAGTCTTCCGGTACATCTTCCCAGGCTGTTCCGGGAGCAATTCCCTCATCCGGTAAACCTTTTTTTTCTTCATAGATAAATCCGCAGATCATGCAGCGCCATGTTTTCATAACTAACCTCTTCTGGTATCAATTTAAATTCTTAGTGTTTTGCTTGGTTATTCTAAAACGGCTGGCAATTAATGTCAAAAGCCAAGGGGGGAATAAAAAACTCCCCTGTCCCTATCTTCGAGCTGGAAGATAATTAAGGGGGCAGGGGAGAGAGGAAGAAAGGAGGGGCTTAATTCGATATTAAGCAGCTTCTATTGTTTGCTCTTCATTGGCTTTTTCAGCAGTATTTTCTATATTATCGTTTTTATCTTTAGTTTCAGTAGCCTGAGCCTCTTTTTTAGAAACATCTTCCAGTTGGGTGGTGCTTCTGCCGGTACCAATGGTAATAGTACGGGGCTTCATGGCTTCAGGTACTTCTCTGACCAGTTCTATATTCAACAGACCGTTTTCCAGGCTGGCACCGGTAACCTTAACATGGTCGGCGAGCTGGAAACGATGTTCAAAATTGCGTTCAGCAATGCCATGGTGCAGGAACTGACGGTTTTCATCTTTATCCTGCTCAGAGTGCTTGCCGGTAATGGTCAGTACCCCGTTCTCAGTCTGTATGTTCAGGTCAGATTCATCAAAACCGGCGACCGCCATGGTAATTTTATAGCTATCTTCATTAATTAGTTCTATATTGTAAGGTGGATAGCCTGGTTGGCTCTGGGCCGTACGAGTGGCACGATCCAGTCTTGAAAACAGGTCGTCAAAACCAATGGCTGAACGAAATAAGGGTTCAAAATCAAATGTATTCATAATTCATATCCTCATAATTAAGCAATATGTTTGTAACGTGTATTTATAACTAAGTGATCAATTTAACAATCCAATCACATGGAGATAACAGACCTCGTTGAGCATCTGCTATACTTATTGCAAACAGTAAGGATGGATTTTAATTTTTCAAGGGACTTTTTTTAAAAAAAGCTTAATAAAATGGCTGATAGTTCAAAAGTTTTTAATCAAATTTCAACCCGATTATCCACTGAAACAAATCTGCAGAATCAGTTGGCAATTGTGGTTGAGGGGGCAATGGATCTGACGCATTCTGACGCAGGTACCTTATATTCATTTCATGACGACCAGTTTCTTCGCTTTGAAGTGGTGATGAACCGGACCCTGAATATTAATAAAAAAGCACCGGACATTAATTTCCCGGATATTGAGGTGTATAAGGATGGTGAGCCGAATAACTCCATGATGGTGGCCTGTAGTGTATTGCAGGAAAAAAGCATTCGGGTGGATGATGTTTATAAAGAAGAATCCTTTAATTTCAGCGGTACCCGGGCCTTTGATGAAAAAACCGGTTATCACACCCATTCGGTACTTACCGTCCCTATTCGTGATTTTGAGAAAAAAATTATTGGGGTTATTCAGCTGATTAATGCCCAGGATATCAACAAAGAGATTAGGGTATATAATGATAAGGATGAAGAACTGGTTAATCTGTTTGTATTACAAACGGCTTTTACATTATCATCCAAGATATTGATAGATAAACAGAAAGCCCTGTTCAGCTCCATCCAGACAACATAGCTCAACTAAAATTCTCCCCCCTGCTTTTGATAAAGAGTTAGGGGAGTAGCGTACAAATTTGTTTCCCCTACCGCTTACACAAAGGCCGCTTATCCGGATTCTCAACAGCTTCCGCAATAGCATTGACCAGCTGCATAATTTCATCAGGCTTTAAAGCCGTCGATAATTTGTAAATTAAATTGGGATCCACATCGGCAAGCACCGTGGTGCCGTCAGCCAGGTTAACTGTAATGCCGGCATTTTTTATCTCATTACTGCCTTCTTCATCGGATACCAGCTGTTCATTTAAATCCATCATTTCATCGTAAAATTCTTCAATTTTCTCAATGGTATCCAGGTCATAGTCATCAGAAATACTGATGGTATAGCCTGCTTCTTCAACTGAAGCCTGAAACTCGGTATCATGCTCAAAAGGAATATTTCTGGCTTTAAGAAAATCTTCAAAGCGCTGTAAGGGCTGTTTATGAAAAAATATAAAATCCAGCAAAATAGTATCCTCTTTAATGGTGATAGTTGTTTGATTTAGATTAAGTTTGACAAGTATTTTATGATACTATTCTCAGACTATAAATAACACCAGAAGAATATGGAACTGCATATATTTCCTGACCGGTTTATTATTGAATACGCTCCGGCATGGGTAGCTGTTATGCTGCTGGCCGGACTGTTTTTTTTCTTTATAAGCAAGTCTTTACGTCAGTATTATAAAAAAAATCATAAGTACAGTTTTCTTCCCGGCGTTATTTTTATTATCAGTTTTGTTTTTCTGATCGGCGGTATCAACCTGTTTGTTTATAAAATTGTATTTAATAAAGATGGTCTGATTGTTTTTAATATTCATAATTTTAATAAAGTAATTAACTGGCAGGCCATTGAACAGGTTCGTTATCTGGAACGGCAGAATATAGAAATTATTTATATAGACGAAGAACAGCAGCAGGACAAAATAATTCTGAATCTGGAAGAATTGCCCTATGAGAGTATGAATAAGGTTAAAGTGCTGTTTCGGCTTAAACTCGAGCAGCATCACAGACCGCCGCCGGAATTATGATATTTATTCAGCTTTTATCATTTTGCCCATAAATTTAAAAGAGAGTGACGCATGCCCGTTATAACAGAACTTGCTGACAATCTGGAGCAGTTTCAGCAATGGCGACAATACCTGCATTCCATACCGGAAATTGCCTTTGGGGAGGAAAAAACAGCGGACTTTGTTGAGCAGAAACTTAGGGAGTTTGGAGTGACTGTTCACCCCCGTATGGCGGGTACCGGTGTCATTGGTTCCATTAATGCCGGTAAGGGCAGTGCCAGTATAGCTCTGCGTGCCGATCTGGATGCTCTGCCTATTGAAGAACAGAACAATGTCAGTTATTGCTCCAGTCACCAGGGTATGATGCATGCCTGCGGTCATGACGGCCATACCACCATGCTGCTGGCAGCCGCACAGTATCTGGCTGAGTATCGTGACTTTAACGGTACCGTATATTTTGTCTTTCAACCGGCAGAAGAAAATGAAGGCGGCGGCAGAAAACTGGTAGAGGAAGGTTTTTTTGATAAATACCCAGTTGATGGAATTTATGGTATGCATAACTGGCCTGGACTGCCGGTTGGTCAGTTTGCCATTCGCAGCGGGCCGGTTATGGCTGCTTATGATATATTTGATATCAGCATTAAGGGCAAGGGCGGTCATGCTGCCGCACCGCATAATACGGTTGATCCCATTGTAATTGCCGGGCATGTCATACAGGCGTTGCAGAATATTACCAGCCGTAATATAAATCCCCTGGATTCAGTAGTGGTGTCCGTGACCCGTATACATGCCGGAGATAGTTATAATGTGATCCCTGAAACAGCTCACCTGTTCGGAACCGTGCGGACTTTTCATGCCGAAGTCCAGGATAAAGTGATTGTCCAGATCAAACAGATTATAGAATCTATCTGTCTGGCTTACGGAGCTACCGTAGATATTGACTATCAGAAACGCTATCCTTCAACTATTAATACCGTTCAGGAAACAGAATATGCGACCCTGGCGGCACAGGAAACTGTTGGCTCTGATAATATTATCTGTGATAGTCCGCCCAGTATGGGCTCGGAAGACTTCTCCTTTTTACTTAACGAGTCCCGAGGCTGTTATGTCTCCATCGGTAATGGCCAGAGTGCTTCCCTGCATAATCCTCACTATAATTTTAATGATGCCGTCCTGCCTGTCGGAGCCAGTTACTGGGTAAAACTGACACAGATGCGTTTAAAATAAAGTGTACCCGTTATGGTCAGGGCCGGATCCTACTTTGGTTAAAATATGTTCAACTTGAAATTTATAACCTCTGAGTATCCATTGGCCGTGCTCCTTGATCAAGTTTCGGCAGCAGGGACGCTGCCGAAAAGCCTCCATGGATGGATTCACGGCGTCTTCAGCAAGGAGCACGGCCAATGGATACGGTATTTGCGTCTAAATGAGAATCATTAAAAGTATGCTCCCGC
>JALUZF010000130.1 GCA_027012135.1 Gammaproteobacteria bacterium | reverse complement strand
CAATGTAAGCAATGCGCCGGTACCGCAAACCAGTTTTACTATGTCTGATACCATTCGTGTGGCCACGCAACTGGATTTAACTCAGATTACTTTATCTGATCTGGTGGGTGGTCATTTTGGTGATGACTATCTGGACTGGTCATATACCTTTGAAGCATTATTTAATTCAGCTCTCAATTTTACAGGCTATGTGGGCTATTTTAAGGATAATGTATTTGATGCTCAGACCGCTGGAAAGACTCAGGTTAATTTTGTCAGCCTTGAATCATCATATCCCGGTTTATTTCAACCAGGTCAATGGAAAGCAACCTCATACCTTGAAGGCGTTGAAGTCTCCAGCACTGTGTTTGGTATACCAGAGCCGGGTACACTGGCTTTATTAGGAATGGGGCTGTTAATGGCAGGCTTTAAAAAAAAGCGGACTTAAAAAATTTAAGTCATCTAAAATCTAATATCAGTTAGTTTGCAGAACAAAAAAAGAGCTTTTTTTAAAGGCTCTTTTTTGTTTTATGTCCGAAAATCTTTTACAAAACTTGAATAAAAAATTCCAGAGTAATATAATACCGCACCCTTGATAGTCATGTGGCTGTCATTCCTTGCTTTATGCCCTTTGATTTAGAAATAATTATAGAGAAAGTATAAAGCTGATTCAGTCCGCTTGTGGACTAATTAACCGTAAGGATCTGTCTAAATATGAGACATTATGAAATTGTATTTCTTGTTCACCCGGATCAGAGTGAACAGGTACCTGCCATGATAGAGCGTTATCGCGGCATTATTGAGTCAAACAGTGGAACTATCCACCGCCTGGAAGACTGGGGCCGTCGTCAACTGGCTTACCCAATCAATAAAATCCATAAGGCGCATTATGTATTAATGAACGTTGAGTGTGAGCCTGCCAATATTGATGAGCTGACCCATGCCTTCCGCTTTAATGACGCCGTTCTTCGTAACCTGATCATCTCTATGAAAGGCCCTGTTACTGACGCTTCTCCTTTAGCAAAAGAGAAAGACGACAGCGTGTCTGAAAGACCATCAGTAAGCGATGCTCCTCAGGAAACTGCAGCAGCCAGCGCTGAATAAGTTTTAAATTTTTAGAGATTAATAAAGAGAAGGTAAAGAAAATGTCACGTTATTTCCGTCGTAGAAAATACTGCCGTTTTACCGCTGAAGGTATTACGGAGATCGATTATAAAGATCTGGCCACTTTGAAGAATTATGTCATGGAAAACGGTAAAATTGTACCTAGCCGTATTACCGGTACCAGTGCAAAATACCAGCGCCAGCTGTCTACAGCCATTAAACGCGCTCGTTTCCTGGCACTGCTTCCATACACAGATAGTCACGCTTAATTCGGGGAATTCACATGAACGTTATTTTATTAGAAAAAATTAACAAGCTGGGTGAATTAGGTGATCAGGTTTCTGTGAAAGCAGGTTTTGGTCGTAACTATTTAATCCCTCAAGGTAAGGCTCTGCCCGCTACAGAAGCCAACGTTAAAATGTTTGAAGCACGTCGTGCAGAACTTGAAGCGGCCGCTGCAGAAGCCGTAAGCGCTGCCAGTACCCGTGCTGAAACACTGGCAGGCAAGGAAGTGGTTATTGTACGTAAAGCGGGTGATGAAGGCCGTATGTTCGGCTCTGTTACCAATGCTGATGTTGCAGAAGCATTAACGGCTGCCGGTGCCGGTGTTGAAAAACGCGAAGTCCGTATGCCTGAAGGTGCTATTCGTGAGCTGGGTGAATATGATATTGAAATTCATCTGCACACTGATGTTAATACCACTGTTAAGGTGATTGTTGAAGCAGAATAAAAACTCTGTAGCAACTATAAAAAAGGCCGCAACAGCGGCCTTTTTTAGTCAGGGCAAAAACAGTAAAAAACGACCGCCTCCCAGGCTGGACTGATTATCGATTTTTGTCAGACCCTGTTTTTCTCTGTTTTTATGTAAAGAGGCTATTTTTCGGGCAAAATAAAGGCCCAGACCAGTGCTGCCGGTATTGGAATTAATAATGGTTTCCAGATCTTCTTCCTGGGAAAACATTTTTTTCGGAAAACCCTCACCATCATCTTCAATAGTAATTTCCAGCTGATTGTTATGAACTCGAGCACTGAGGAGAATTTTGTTTTGAGCATAACGAATGGCATTATTAACAGAGCTGTTAATCAGCGTGGCAATTAAATCCCGGTCAAAAAACCAGTCAAGCTCTTCATCACACTGTAATTCAATCTGAATACCATTCTGGCTGTTAAGAGGCTGGTTATTAATAATGAGTTCATCAAGAAAGTCATAGACATTGTATTGATCAATGTTTACTGAAAACAGACTGGTCTGCATTTTGTATAAAGATAATAGCTGGATCAGGGCATTATTAACACGCCTGAGTTCATACTGAATGGTCGTTAATGACTGTTTTTGGTGGTCAGGCAGATGATCCAGTTCATAATAAAGGTTTTCCAGGCTGGAGAGTGACATCAATAAAGAATTTTTAATATCGTGGATAAAGAACATTAACACAGCGTTAAACTGTTCTGTCCTGTTTTGCAGAGCCTGTAATTTTTTTAAGTCTGATACATCTTCTGTTTGTTTATGGGGGATAAGTTCAGACATTTAGCTTAACCCCGTATAAATAGCTTCCAGTTTCTGATATTTTTCATTTTTAGGATCAAGGTTTTTGCAGATATCAAGATAATGACGGGCTTTTTCAAGCATCTGATCATCACGGCCATGATTTTTAATATAAAACATCAAAGCCTGGGCAGCATTCATATTAACAGAAATACGTTCAGGTAAGTGATCGGCAGCCTGCTCAAAATAAGGAATGGATTCAGCAATTCGATTTGCAGTATATAAACGTATACCCTTGCCGTTAAGCAACAGGAATTGATAAGATTTAGTTATTTCTTCTGCATTGGAATTACCTGGACCATTATTAATATTATCCTGCAGAGCTTCAGCCAGTTCAGTTTCACCCAGTTGTTCGGTAATCGTCAGGAGATCGGTTTTAAACTCATCGGATATAATACTGAGATCTTCTGGTATTTCAGCTATGGCCTGTTGAAATAATTCCCGGGACATATCTTCATTGCCCAGTTTATTCTGCATCAGGCATTCTATAATCTGGGTGTGAGACATAGCCGTGGCATCTTTTTTATAAGTCTGTTTGGTCGTTTTAATCGTTTGAATGGCATTTTTATTCTGGCCATTTTCAAGATACAGTTTGGCCAGGTTCAGATTATCATCAACTTTACCAAAACAGGAATATTTACCTTCACGAACGGCTTTTTTTAAAGCTTTTGTCGCACTCTCTGAATCACCGTTTTTAATAGCAACATTGGCCAGGTGCTGTTGGCGGGCAATGGCGTGAGGTGATATTGTACTTGCCTGGGTCAGAACTTCCTGTACCTGTTCCAGTTTGCCCTGCTGCTCCAGTGCCTGTGCCAGCAGATCATAGGCTTCAATATAATTTTTGTTTTCCCTGATAACCCCTTCCAGTATAGTCTGGGCTTCAGCATAATTGCTGCTCTGTAATAATGCTCTGGCTTTACCAACCCTGGCCCATTGAAAGTCTCTTATCGACAGGGCTTTGTTGTAGACTTCCAGTGCAATATCCAGCTTACTGGCAGCCAGAGCAATTTCACCCTTGAGTTTGCCTATCTCCAGAGCCTGTTTATTGTGCTGAGCCATTTTTTCATCAGCCAGTTCAAGGGCCTTTTGATAGTCTTTTTTGTTATAGGCCCGGTAAATATCCTTCATAATGGCCTTTTTCTGAACCAGCATATCCAGTCGTTTAAGCAGCAATTCTTTCGGGAAGGGTTTATTTAAATAACCATCAGGACGGTATTCCACTGCTGCCATGACCATGTTCTGGGTGTTTTCTGCTGTGATCATGATATAGATTGTGCCATAAGGTATCAGGCGGCGATGCATGATTTCTTCAAGCAACTGCTGGCCATTCTGACCGTCACCCAGGTTATAGTCACATAAAATGACATCAAATTTGTTATAGGTGACCTTTTTCAGGGCATCAGCAGCATTGGAGGCATCTTCTATATGCTGTGCTCCACAACTGACCAGAATAGAACGGAGCATGGAACGATAATTCGCAAAATCATCAATAATTAGAAAGTGAATTTTAGATAGATCCAGTCGGGACATATTGGAGGCAATTGAAATTAAAGAATTAAAATAAGCATAGCAAACATTAGCCTATAAGCAAGTTGTAAGCAGATAAGAGTATTCCAAATATTATCAGGAAGTTGGAAAAGTGGCAGCATCTTAACTATACTTAAAATAGTTATAAAAAATGGTTTTATTTTTAATATCTACCCTGCGGTAACTCATATTTATGCTAACCAATTCACAAAAAGTCTCCAGTATTCGTTTTATGAAACTGAAGCTTTTGTATAAAAATCTTTTTATATCAACTATAGCTACTTTTTTTGTTGCTTTAACACTGGTTCTGTTTATTTTACCCCGTACTGATGCATTAATGGTCTGGATCTGGTTTGCGGCTCTGGTCGGACTGAACAGCTATCGTTTGTCAGGCCTTTATTTTTTTAAAAAACAGTCAGGAAAAAATACCAGTACAGAACATTGGTATAAGCATTTTAAAATCGGTGCGTATGCTGCAGCCGTTTTATGGGGAGCACCAATGTGGTTGTTTTATCCCTATAATTACCCTGAATACCAGGTATTACTGGTACTGGCTCTGGCCGGTGTTGCCGGCGCCGCCTTAGGTGTACTTTCCTATGACTCAAAACTTGTTGTGCATTACCAGGGTATTATCCTGGTTTTTATTGAAAGTCGCCTACTGTGGAATGGAGATTCTTTCTCCCTGGAAATGGCTGTCTTTAGTTTCCTGTACTTTGTTTTCTTAATGAAAAGTGGAGTGGTTATTGGCCGGAATTATGAAGAGTTAATTAACCTGCGTTACGATAATGAAAAAAATAACACAGCCTTATTATCCATATCAGAAGAGATAGCCCAAATTGGTTACTGGCAATGGGATATGAGTTCTAATGGGATCCAGTTGTCTGAAAACCTGGCCAGAATGTGTGGAGTTGATAATACTCGATATGATAAGGAATTCTGTATGCAATGGTTACATGAGGATGATCGGAACAGAGTAAATATGGCCATTGAATCCGTTATTGAAACTGGTCAGGTTGCAACGGTTGAATACCGCATGAAACCCTCAGGGAAGCAGGACTGGATGATTATGAACCAGATTATTAAACGTATTGAGGATTCTCATGGCAATTATTCTTTACTGGGCACGGTACAGGATATTTCCATTATCAAGTCAGCGGAACAGAAAATTTTTGATATGGCATTTTTTGATGAACTGACTGGTCTTGCTAATCGGAGTCATTTTCATCAGTCTCTAAATGAGCAGATTAACTATGCTCAACGTAATAATAATAAACTGGCTGTTCTATTTATTGATCTGGATGGTTTTAAGGAAATAAACGATACCCAGGGTCATGAACAGGGTGATGAATATCTCAAACTAATTTCTGCCAGATTGAAAGGCCTGTTGCGAGAAACTGACTTTATCGCCAGGCTGGGCGGTGATGAGTTCTGTATTATCCTGAATGATATTAATGAAGGTATTGATACAATAAGACTGGCTGAACGATGTCTGGATTTATCACAGGAGTCTATTGTGCTGGATTTTCAGAAGATCAATCCAAAAATGAGTATTGGTATTGCGGTATTCCCGGAAGATGGTACTACCGCCGGCTCCTTACTAAAAGCGGCCGACACTGCCATGTATTCAGCTAAACGAGCCGGTAAACATAAATATGCCTTTTATAACTCAGAGATGACGTCCAGAGCAATAGCACGCCAGAAACTGGAAAACGAACTGAAACAGGCACTGCTCAATAATGAATTTGAATTATGGTATCAGCCTAAAATCGCTTTAAACAATTATAAGATTTCTGGTGTAGAAGCCTTGCTGCGTTGGCGGCATCCTGAAAAAGGCCTGGTGATGCCGGATCAGTTTATTACTGTGCTGGAGACAATGGGCCTGATTAATCAAATTGGTGAATGGGTTATGGATAATGCCTGTCAACAGCAACAGAACTGGAAGCAGCAGGGTATAGCTATAAATATGGCCATTAATATTGCGCCTGGTCATTTTTCCAGTGAAGGTTTTTCACAAAAAATTGTACAGAAAATGCAGCAATATGGTCTGAACTCCGGTGATCTTGAAATAGAAATTACTGAAAGTCAGGCTCGAAACACTGAGCAGCATTTAACGATCAGTCAACAGCTCAGAGAGAAAGGCATACGGATTGCTATTGATGATTTTGGTACCGGATATTCATCACTTTCAGTACTTAAAAAACTGGCAGTTGATACCTTAAAAGTTGATCGGGAATTTATCCGGGAGTTACCAGATGAGCCTTCCTCGGCACTGATGGTCAGCACCATTGTGAATATGTCTATGGCCCTGGGCTATGAAGTTGTTGCAGAAGGTGTGGAAACACCTGAACAGGTAGCATTTCTACAACAGCTGGGTTGTCCGGTAGTGCAGGGCTATTATTTCAGTCGGCCAGTTCCGGCAAAAACCATTCCGGAACTGGTTAGAAAGAACTTTGAGCCTGATGTTAAACCGTTGAACCCTGATGCTCAAAAGAATTTAATTACAGAAGCCTGATAAAAAACTATAAAGGGCTTAATTTCAGCTGTTTTTTATAAATCATCATCTGTTTCATTAACATCCACCTGTCCGGACATACGTCGGCGAATATGGGACCAGGACATACCAATGGCCAGGACCATGGACAGCAGAGTGAGTACTATCCAGGTGATCATCTTAATGCTGTCTGCCGGTACAATACCCATATCAATAACCAGCCATAACAGGGTACCAAAAAAAGCAAAAGCCAGAATCAGCCCAACCAGACCTAAAGAAGTGATGGTAGCACGCAGGTAAATCACCCAGCCAATCAGTAAAACTACACCGGAAAAAGCAAATAAGGGGGTAAAGCCGGTATCAAGAATATTCAGCACCCAGTGATAAAATGAATATTCACTGGGATTATAGGTAGCAAAAACCAGACAAAGTGCAAAAATAAGGCGGATCAGAAAACTTCCAAAATTAAATTTATTGCTGGCCATAAGATTACCTCGCGGATTCAACTCTGAAGTGCAACACATCAGAAATTCCGGTTCTTGTAAATGATTTCTGCATTGCCTGGAGTGGTGTAAGAAAGTTAAGAGTTTTTCTGGGTCTATTATTCAGCTTTTTCATTACGTTGTAAACCTCTTCATCGGTCACTGTTTTAAAATCTCTTTTTAGGAAAGTATTGCCAGTCCTCCTTAATAAACGAGTACAGGTCATTTTTTACTGTCAATTTTTTTTACACTTTTATAATTCATGTTTAATAACTGTTTGATTTATAAGGGTTGGCATGTAAATTGCCATTATTTAAGAACTGTTATATAAATTTAATGGTACTAAATAATAATTCTTTAAACTTTTAAACTAAATCAAGGACTATCAAGATGAAATTAAAACATTTTTTACTTAGTTACATGATATTCGCTAGCTCAATTGCTTCAGCAAATATTATTTCACCTTTTGAAACTCAATTTGATACTGATTTTGCTTATGCAGGTGTCGGTGGACTTCGAGGAACAGGTTCTGGGAATATCAATTTAAGTGGTGTAACCGGTTCTGTTACAAAAGCTTATCTCTATTGGCATGGTCCAACCAACTCAAGTGACTCAACTTTTAACGCAAATATTTCTCTAAACGGTAATAGTATCAGTGGTACCAATATTGGCTTTTCGGATGATAATTTCTGGGGCCAGGCAAATAGTCAAGCCTATAGAGCAGATGTAACCAGTTTGGTAGCAGGTAATGGCACCTATTCATTAACTGGATTATCACCAAATAATTCAAATGGGGCATCTCTTGTCGTTTACTATGATGATGGTAATGCAAGTAATAATAGAGATGTTGTAACATTTGATGGTAATGATGCTAATTTTAGCAATAGCTTTGATCCCACAGGATGGAATACAACTTTATCAGGTATCAACTACACTAGCGGTACAGCATCATTATTGATGGGAGTTTCTGATGGACAGAATTTCAGTTCTTTTGACGATGGTAATTTTCTTTTAAATGGAACAATTCTCAACCCAGGTGTTGATTTATTTGATGGTGCTACTGTGCCTGCAACCCCAGGTTCATCTGTAAGCAATGGCGCTTTATGGGATTTGGTTGAAATAGATATCACAGCCTTCTTATCTCCCGGCTTAAATACCTTAAATATAACTCATTCAGCTCGTACTGATGCTTTAAGTGCAATTCACTATCAGGTAATTTTGCCTGCAGGCAGCGCCCCTGATCAGCCAGATAATAATATTCCAGAACCCGGTACTTATGCTTTGATTGGACTAGGTTTAGCTGGAATTCGTTTTTCGAGAAAAAATAAAAATAAAAATGACTAAATTATAAGTAATAAACAGTGTTATTATCCATGTCATTTTTTTTAGTTAATAAAAACCCTAGTTTTAACTGGGGTTTTTTATACCTGATAAATATGAAAAAAACACATCCCAAATCTCTGACTTTCAATGCTAACATTCAACAGAATGACTGGCTGATCAATCCGATGATTTTCAAATCATACAGGAGCGGGGTTATCATTTGTTACAGATGCGAAGTGGTGCAGACACTTAGTGTGTCGAGCAAAATAAGAAATTCGAAGTGAAAGCCCTCTGTCTGAAGAGGGTTTAGCTCCCTCTCCAGAAGTCTGAGTCATGGACTGCTATTCGTAAGGATAGGGAGGTATCCCTTAAATGAGCATGAAAGTCCGAATGCTAAGTTGAAATAAAGAAGGGTTGAAAGAAGGCTGTTATTTTACAAGATAATAGAGCAGGATAAAATTAATTATTAAGGAAATTGCACTGATGCTTTTCCAGACCAGCATGGGGTTTCTTTCAATCAGAGGCGTATTAGTGTTATTTAAAAACCGCGGATTAGGATTTTGCAGG
>JALUZF010000129.1 GCA_027012135.1 Gammaproteobacteria bacterium | reverse complement strand
TGTTCCCTGGTGTTGTTATTGCGCCGTTGGGCAATACGATCAGGATAGGCAAAGGCGGTCAGAACCGCTGTAAATTCTGTTTGAGTAATGTTATCCAGTAATTCTTTATCGGTATTGTTCCTAACAAACTTATTCAGTTTTCTGTGAATATCGTTTGCTGTTCTTAATACCTGTTTTGCTATGCTCTTATTGAAGGCTCCGTTTATTTCCGGTTGTTTTATAGTTAAGTGTTCAGAGAGTGTCTGCAGCAAACTGATACGAAGGGCTATATCATGATTAGCTTCCGTACTGGCATTATAGGGAATAAGGTCTTTTTCACTGAGTAATGCTGCCAGCAGACAGGCGGTTTCAGTGGGATTAAAGGTATCTGAATAATATTGTTGTGCGGTGAGAACCATGTGTGCCAGACGTGGGTGCAGACCCAGGCTGAGAATATTTTTACCATGTCGGGTAATAAGATTGTTTTTATCAATGGCCTGCAGGTGCCGCAATAAATCTCTGGCCTGAGCAATATGTCCAGGATAAGGCAGGTCCAGCCAGACCAGTTCACTCATATCTGTGACACCCCATTGAGCCAGCTCAAGCAGCAGCGGTGCCAGGTCGGAATGGAGAATTTCCGGTGTTTCATGTCGGGGCCGGTTTTTATGCTGAGCTTCTGTCCACAGGCGATAACAGATACCCGGTCCCTGTCGGCCGGCACGACCGCTGCGTTGTTCTGCGGTATCCTGAGCAATTTTCAGCGTATGCAGTCCGCTCATCCCGGAGTCTGGATTAAACTGTGCCTGGCGCTGTAAACCTGAATCAATCACCACATTAATACCCTCAATAGTCAGACTGGTCTGAGCAATATTAGTGGCAAAAACAATTTTTCTTTTGCCGTCTGGCGGCGGGCTAATGGCCTGATCCTGCTGGCTTTTGTTCAGGTCACCATATAAAGGAGCAAGAATAATGGTTCTATCTCCCTTTAAGTGTTCAGCTAAAGCCTGTGACAGACGTTTAATTTCACCGCTACCCGGTAAAAAAATCAGAATATTACCGGTGTGTTCAGACAGGGCATTTAAGGTTTGCTGGTAAAGACTGTTGATCAGGTTTCTATGATTTATATCCGGCAAATGAGCCTTACGATAAACAATATCGACCGGAAAGCTGCGTCCCTCACTGTTTAAAGTGGGAGCCTGAAAGGTGGTGTTATTGAGTTTGTCTGATAATAGCTGAGTATTCAGAGTGGCGGACATGACCAGTATTTTTAATGAATCGTTCAGGATCTCCTGACTCTGCAGACAAAAAGCCAGTGACAGATCGGCATGTAGACTGCGTTCATGAAACTCATCAAATATGACCAGACCCACACTGGCCAGTTCCGGATCGCTCTGAAGTTTGCGGGTTAATATGCCTTCGGTCACCACCAGAATACGAGTTCTACTGCTGGCCTGAATGTCCTGACGGATCTGATAACCAACGGTTTCACCTGTATGTTCACCCAGCAATTCAGCCATGCGGGCAGCAGCACTGCGGGCCGCCAGTCGCCGGGGTTCGAGAATAATAATCTGCCGATCTTTCAGCCAGGGCTGATCCAGAAGTGCCAGGGGAACGATGGTTGTTTTACCGGCACCTGGAGGCGCCTGCAGGATCAGACGATTATGGTTCTGTATGTGATTTTTTAAATCATTAATAATAGAATGGACAGGATAGTGTTGCATAGCAAAATTATTATGTTTCACTGTCCTGTACTAACGGTACAAATGTTACGTTTAAGATGTTTTTTGTGGTTATTTCATTTTGCTCATCCCTGGACACAAGAAGCAGTTCCTGTACCTCATAGGGCAGACCTACGGGAATAACCAGGTTACTTCCGGGGTTTAGCTGTGCAATAAGTGCGGGTGGAATGTAGGGGGCTGCTGCCGTAACGATAATAGCATCATAAGGCGCCTGCTCCGGCCAGCCATCATAGCCGTTGCCGGTACGTATATGAATATTATTATAATGCAGCTGCTTTAAACGCTGTTCAGCGGTTGCAGCCAGGGCAGGAATAACTTCCATTGAATAAACACTATCCGCCAGCTGTGCCAGTATTGCCGTCTGGTAACCGGAGCCTGTGCCGATTTCCAGTACCTTATCGGTGGGTTCAAGTGCCAGTAAATCCGTCATTAATGCCACAATAAAAGGCTGTGAAATGGTTTGACCATGCCCTATGGCCAGGGGACTGTCAGCATAAGCAATAATTTTTTCTTCAGCAGGTACAAACTGCTCACGGGGTATTTCTGCCATTGCGGCCAGAACTCTGCTGCTAAGCTGATGTTTGCCGGTATAACGGCTGGTCTGAAGAACATTCCGTTCAATATCAGCGAGCATTTTTTTACTGGACTGGCTCATAATATAAATATCTACTTAGTCATGATATTGCCGGAAAGTCCTGATAAAATTGATTGATTATATCAACCAGTGTATCAGGATCAAACGGGGATTCAGTGTCTATATTTATGACATAAGACTGCTCATTATCCTGCAGCGGCTTCCAGTTAAGCAGTTGCTGTTCCAGTACGGAGCGGTCGGCATCAGAAACGTCGTTTATCCGCTGGCTGATACGTTGACGCAGAGTATCAGGCCGGGCGGTAAAGTGCAGAATAACAAAGGGGGCACTTTTCTTCCGGGCCAGCTGATAAAATAACTGGCGCTGTTCATAGTGTAAAAAAGCCGCATCAATAATAACAGGGTAACCAGAGGTTAAGATTAAGTCAGCCTGATCAGAAAGATATTGATAGGTCTGGCTGGAAGCTTCAGGAGAATATATACCGGTATTAAACGGCATATGGCTATGATATCCTTTGCTTTGCTTAAACAGCCGTTTTCGTTCTACATCGGAGCGCAACCGAATAGCAGATAAACCGGCAACCAGAGGGCTGGTCAGGGTGCTTTTTCCTGAGGCTGACATACCGCAGGTGATGATTAATATGGGGCTGCCGGGCTGGACAAAAGCATGAGCCAGTTTTAAATAATCATAACAGCTTTGAATAGCACTATTGTACTCCGCAGATTTATCAGGCATCTGTGAGGCACCAATAGCGGCGACTTTGGCACGGACCATGGCACGATAGACCAGGTAAAACTTTAATACCTGGAGAGCCTTATAATCACCGGATATCTCCAGGTAGTGATTAAGAAAATGCCAGGCAAAAGTGTGCTGCTGACGGTATTGCAGATCCATAATCAGAAAGGCAATATCACTGGCCGTGTCTGTCCAGCGCAGCTCAGGGGAAAATTCAATACAGTCAAAGGCTGTCGGCGTATTATTAATAACCACAATATTGGCAGTATGCAGATCACCATGGCATTCACGAATAAAACCGGCTTCTTTACGTTGCACAAAAACAGACTTTAAATGTTCATAGGAAGCCTGGCTCCATTGCCTGAGTTCTTCGAGTCTGTCGAGCTGATTATGATCACTGAGCAGTTCCTGTAACAGAGTGAAGTTGTCCCGTACAGGTCTGTAAACCACTTCGGGCTTACCATAATCAGATTCTGAACCGGCAATATCAGTCTGTTGGTGAAAACCGGCAATGGTTTCTGCCAGGCTGGTAATATGACTGCTCTGTATCTGTCCTGTATTGAGCAGTTTATCCATCTGCATGTCTGAGGGAAACTGTCGCATTTTTACCGCGTACTCAATAACAGGACCGCTGCCGGAAAATAGGGCCTGTTGCTCCGGGCCGGTTATGGCTACGACCTCCAGGTAAAGCTCAGGGGCCAGACGGGAATTAAGGCGTATTTCTTCCTGACAGTAAAAATGACGTTTTTCGAGACTTGAAAAATCCAGGAAGCCCAGATTAACCGGCTTTTTTATTTTATAGGCATAGGCACCAGTAAGGATCACCCAGGAAATATGGGTTTCTACCAGTTCAATAGTTTCTACTGTATGAGCATAGGCATCGGGACGCAGTAGAGAAAGAATGTATTCCGGTAATGATTTATTACTCATAGATTGTTCAACAGTTGTATCTAATTAGTTTTGATAAATAAGAGTGTATCAGAATTTGACGGCAATATTTAATTTTGTCAGAATCCGTCTATGAAACTCTCTATAAAATTCTGCAAAACTATTTTTCTGCCGGTTCTGTTTTCCCTGTGGCTAGTCGGCTGTAACCAGGAACCCCCTCCGAAAACGGTTATTCGACCAGTGCTGACCCAGAAAGTAGAAATAAAGGAAAACTGGCGTGAATCGACTTATGCCGGGGAAGTTAAGGCCCGCTACAATATGGCACTGGGTTTTCGTATTGGTGGAAAAATTGTTGAACGGTTTGTTGAAGTCGGTCAGGTGGTGGCTCCGGGTACTCTGCTGGCACGGCTTGATCCCCAGGACTCCAATTTACAGCTGCTCAATGCCCAGGGTGGTCTGGAGGCGGCAAAGGCGGAAAAACGCAAGGCTGAACTGGATCTGGAGCGTTATAACAAACTCTTTAAACAGAAAATGATCTCAGCAGCGGAACATCTGCGTTTTTCCAATACCCTGGCTATAGCCGAAGCCCGTTACATTCAGGCTGAAGCTAACCTGGAAGTCGCCCGTAACCAGTCCGGTTACACCCATCTGTACGCAGATGAAGGCGGGGTTATTGTGTCCATGAATATGGAAGTGGGGCAGGTTGTAGTGGCTGGTCAGACTGTAGTCAATGTGGCTCTGCCGGATGAAAAGGAAGTGGTAATAGCGGTGGCTGAAAACCGTCTTAACGAAGTCCATAATGCCGATGAAGTGAAAATTAGCCTGTGGGCTAATCCGAACAAGTTTTACCGGGGAAAAGTCCGGGAAATATCACCGGGTGCTGATCCGGTGACCCGTACCTATACGGTTAAAATCAGCTTACTGGATAAAGATCCCCAGATACAGCTGGGTATGACGACCACTGTTATTATTGTACAAAAAGAGCAGGGTAAAGTAGCCCGCTTACCTTTGCCATCCATTTATCAGAAAGATGATAAGCCTGCGGTCTGGGTTTATTCTGCACAGACTTCTACTGTGCAATTGCAGCCGGTTGAAATTCAGGAATATCTGTTTGATGCGGTATTGATCCGTTCCGGTCTTAAAACCGGGCAGATTGTGGTGGTGGCCGGTGTTAATAAACTGCATGAAGGTCAGCAAGTACGCTTAATGGATAATGATTAATGAAAAATATTAATCTGTCAAAATGGGCGTTAGAACATGCTTCACTGACGGTTTATCTGATGCTGGCACTGGTGCTTAGCGGTATCTGGGCCTATCAGGATCTGGGACAGGCTGAAGATCCGGACTTTGCCATTAAGAAAATGGCCATAAAAACCCTCTGGCCCGGTGCAACAGCTCTGGAGGTTGAACAGCAGATCACCGACCGGATAGAAAAAAAGTTACAGGAAACACCCTGGCTGGACTATCTGACCAGCTATTCAAAACCCGGTGAGTCCATGATTTTTATTGATCTGAAAGATTATACCCCGGCCGAAGAAATACCCAATGCCTGGTACCAGGTACGCAAAAAACTCAATGATATCCGTCACACCTTTCCCGTCGGGATACAGGGACCTTTCCCCAATGATGAATACGGTGATACCTTCGGTACCATTTATGCCTTTACCAGTGACGGCTTTTCCTATGCACAGCTTAGAGATTACGTGGATGAGGTACGTCTGAAATTACTGAGTATTCCTGATGTAGCCAAAGTGGATCTGCTGGGGGTACAGGAAGAAAAAATATATATTGAAATATCCAATATCAAGCTGGCTAAACTGGGTTTGCAGCCCGATGTTATATTTGATACCCTGACCCGACAGAACTACCTGACCCCGGCCGGAGATATAAATACCGATACTGACCAGATTTATATTCGGGTCAGCCGATTGGCCTCTGTAGAAGAGATCCGTAAAGTGGGTATTCGTTCCAATGGCCGCCTGTTTCGTCTGGGTGATATTGCCAGGGTGTACCGGGACTATGTGGATCCACCGGACTACAAAATGCATTATATGGGCGAGGAGGTCATTGGCCTGGCTGTCAGTATGCAGAAGGGCGGTGATATTCTTGAGCTGGGCGAGCAGCTTAAACAGACTATTTTTGAGATACAGTCCAACCTGCCGGTAGGCATTGATATTCACACGGTAGCTGATCAGGCTAAGGTGGTTAAACATTCTGTGGATGAATTCCTCTCCGTACTGGTGGATGCACTGATCATTGTTATGCTGGTCAGTTTTCTCAGCCTGGGATTTCGCACCGGCCTGGTGGTGGCCTTTTCCATACCCATGGTGCTGGCTATTACCTTTCTGGGAATGAATTTATGGGGCATTGATTTACAGCGCATTTCACTGGGGGCATTAATTATTGCACTGGGCCTGCTGGTGGATGATGCCATGATTTCAGTAGAAATGATGGCCACTAAAATTGAGCAGGGTATGGATCGTTTTAAGGCAGCAGTTTATGCTTATA
Source organism: Gammaproteobacteria bacterium (assembly GCA_027012135.1). Taxonomy (GTDB): domain Bacteria; phylum Pseudomonadota; class Gammaproteobacteria; order GRL18; family GRL18; genus JANELJ01. The sequence continues at coordinate 2,586 of JALUZF010000129.1, read as the reverse complement.
GTCATACTGCCTTTCCCATGCTGACCGGAACTCTGATCACCATTGTCGGCTTTCTGCCGGTATTTTTATCCAAATCCTCGGCCAGTGAATACACGGGTTCACTTTTTATTGTAGTGGGTTTATCTTTGCTGGTGTCCTGGTTTGTAGCCGTTTTATTTGTACCGTTTCTGGGCTTCCGCCTGCTTCCGGTGTTTAAACTGCAGAAGGCAGGTATTAAAGATGTGTATCAGAAGCCGGTGTATCGGGTTTTCCGGGCTATGGTAACCTGGTGTGTTAACTGGCGTAAAACCGTTATTCTTATTACTCTGATCATTTTCTCAATATCCATTTACAGTTTTCGTTTTGTGGAAAACCAGTTTTTCCCCAGTTCTAACCGCAATGAACTGCTGGTGGATATCTGGCTGCCTCAGGGCAGTTCCTTTAAGGCAACAGAAGCTCAGGCTCAAAAATTAGAGTCAATTCTTGCAAAGGATAAGGGGGTCGTTAACTACATTGCTTATATCGGTAATGGTTCCCCCCGATTCTATCTGCCCTTAAACCAGGAATTAAAACATAATAATCTGGCTCAGTTTGTGCTGATGACACGAGATAATGAAGCCAGAGAACAGGTCAGATCCAGACTGATTAAATTATTTGAAACGGATTTCCCTGAAGTGAGGGGCCGTATTAAGCGTCTGGAAAACGGCCCGCCCATCAGTTATCCCATACAGTTTCGGGTCAGGGGCAGGGACAGAAGTAAACTCAGAGAAATAGCCCGGCAGGTGGCGGCAGAAATGCGCAAAAATCCTTATGCTGCCAATGTCAATTTTGACTGGGATGAAATGTCCAAAGTAGTCAAACTAAGCATCGATCAGGATAAGGCCCGGGTACTGGGGATCAGTTCCCAGGAACTGGCAGTAGTTATAAACTCTATTCTCAGCGGCTATTCAGTCACCCGTTTCAGAGAGGATAATCGTTTAATAGAAGTTCTGGCCAGAGCCGAACAACAGGAGCGGCTGAAACTGGGTAATTTACCGGATATCAGTATCCCGACCCGTAACGGCACCTTTGTGCCTTTAAGTCAGATCGTATCATTGTCTTACGGGCTGGAAGAAGGGCTGATCTGGCGGCGGGATTTATTGCCCACTATTTCTGTCCGGGCGGATGTAAAAGGTAAAAAACAGGCAACTGATGTCAGCCTGGAAATTGATCCGCAACTGGATAAACTGCGTAAACAATTACCCTGGGGTTATAGTATTGAGCTGGGCGGGGTGGTTGAAGAAAGTGCCAAAGCAGAAACTGCTATTAAAAGGGTTATGCCCATTGTGGTGCTCAGTATTTTTACCCTGCTGATGATTCAGCTGCAGAGTTTTCAACGCACTTTCCTGGTCCTGCTGACCGCCCCTTTGGGAATTATCGGCGTAGTTGCAGCACTGCTGATTTTTCAGGCACCCTATGGTTTTGTAGCCAATCTCGGTGTGATTGCCCTGTCCGGTATGATTATGCGTAACTCAGTGATCCTTGTAGATCAGATAGAACGGGACAGAAAAGAAGGCGCAAGTCTGAAAAAAGCCGTTATAGAAGCCACTGTACGTCGTTTAAGACCCATATTTCTAACCGCTGCAGCCTCAGTACTGGCCATGATCCCACTGTCTTTCAGTACCTTCTGGGGACCCATGGCCATCGTAATTATGGGCGGCCTGATTGTGGCTACCTTACTGACTTTACTGTTTTTACCGGCCTTATATGCCGCCTGGTTTGAGAGGCAGGATGACTTATCAGCCTGAATTTATTCCCTGGGGTAAGTAAATTATGGGTATAAAAAATTAAGCGACAGTATCAGAGTAAGTGATTTATTTAAAGTTGAAATGAGAAAAAACAACTTGATTATGTATATAAAGGATGATAGAAAGTGAAGCCTGAAATCTCTGGCAAATCATTTTACCTGCCCACAAAAAACGGCATTCCATTATTTATCCTACTTTTTTGGTATGTGAATTTAATCGTTAGATGCCAGAAATGATTAGATCAATGGCATCAATAAATTCAGATCTATAGTCAGAAATATTTGTGACTGCGCTACCTAATAAAGCCCTCTCTATACCGGCCATTTGTTGGATGAGAGCTGCATATTTGGTGCCGTTAATTTCTATAACCGGGCAAAGTTTTTCTGATTCTGGGATTTTTGTTTTTATAAACGGTAAACTGGCTCATTAGAAATTCCTGATACCGTCACTAAAAACTCCTTCATTCTCAACAAAATCGTTATAAGTCTGAATGGCTTTGGCATTTTCTTCGAGCCATTGTTCTCTTTGCTTAATTATTAGCTGCCTGGCCAGTTCGTTCTCAAGTGTGGCTGAAAGATTAATATTCATTTCACGCGCTTTTGCAAGTAAGTCGCTGTTTATAGAAAGATTGGCTGGTTTTTTAGGTACTTTAATATCGAAAGCTTGATGTGGTCTAATATTTCCGTACACCTTTTCTTATTGGGTAAATAACCTGTTATTTACCCAATAAGGTTTTCATAATCCCCCGTACAATCTGTCTGCCCAGAGAGCTGCCGACCGAGCGTAATACGCTTTTGGTCATGGACTCGGCATAGCTTTG
>JALUZF010000128.1 GCA_027012135.1 Gammaproteobacteria bacterium | reverse complement strand
CCATAGTTTCCTGTGTAATTCCATGGCCGGTGTCTTTAATGTGCAGGCTGGCGCAGGCCGCTTTACAGCCAGTTTCTTTATCCGAAAATGATTTTTTCATCTTATTAGAAATACCCTCAGATACATCACCAATAATATAGCTTCCGTGAGGCAGGGGGCTAAATGGTTCACGGCATAAAGAAGCCTGCAGACTGATCTGGTTAGTCTGATCCCCTGCATCAATGGCATTTTTTAAAAGATTAATAAGAACCTGCTGGAAACGCTGATAATCCACATTAAGCAGTAAATTTTCCGGAATATTCTGTTGTATGGCTGGCAGATGCTTTAAATCGTTATGCAACAGCAGCAGTGTACTGTCAATGAGTTCCCTCAGTGGCACCGGTTCAATATTAAAGCTTTGAGGCTGGCCGAAATTTTTCATGGCACTGACAATTTTATGTGCCCGCATGGTTTCACTGTCAATCTGTTCCAGCCAGTTGTCCAGCATGGCTTTATCTGCACTGTGCAGCTCTTCTTTAAGCAGCTGGCAGGAAGAAAGAATATTACCCAGCGGGTTATTCAGTTCATGAGCGACACCGGAAGCCAGGATACCCAGAGAGGCCAGTTTTTCGGTTTGCAGCAGACGTTGTTTTCTCAGTTCCAGTTCATGGAGCATACGGTTAAATGCTTCAGTAAAGGCAATGACTTCCTGCTCATTACTTTTGACCTGTAACTGTTCAAAACGCCCCTGGGCAATAGGCTCCAGGTTGTTCTCCAGTTCTCTTAAGGGGCGAACCACCTGGCGGCTTAAATGATAACCGATAAATACAGTGATCACTGCGGTCATTAAAATTGCACCGGCCAGTGTCCAGCGGGTGGTACGTAGGGAATGAATCAGTGAGTTTCTTTCCTCAAGGGCCATTTGATCAGACAGGGTGGAAAGTTGATGGCCCAGTGGCCGAAGTATTTGAGCCACAGTGGCTGGTTCTATATTATGCCATTGTTGCTGGTAGTGGCTTAACAATTCCAGATAATCGTTTAATAAACTTTGTAATTGGCTGATATCGGCCGGAACTGCTAATTGCTTAAAACTGTCGAGGTTTTTGCTCAGGCTGGTAATGGCTTTATGGGTATATAAGACGATATTATCCAGCTCTTTTTTATTATGGTAGAGAACAAGGTTTTTTTCATGGCGCCGCATCTCCATAATATCATCTTTAAAACTGCTGACTTCCACACCCTCCTTGACCTGTTGCTGCAGGTATAACAGATTAAAAAAGGCTAACAGGCATAAAAATACAATAAACAGGGCGAGCAGATAAAAAGCACGGGAAGTTTTATGACGAATACTGTTCATCAGGGTGTGTAAAATCCGTAAGCAAATACCTTAAATTGTTGCATACTGGCACCGGCATCGCAAATCAGGCCGAAAAAAGGAAAAAACCAATAAGTGTGTTTATTCATGTGTAACAAAATGCAACAGTTATTTTTTATACCGGTTTGTTATAACTTCTTGATTTTAAATTATATCTTCTGGAAAAGCCTGGTATGAGGGCCAGTTTTATTTTTCTCGGTACTGTGTTCTATGGTATTATCCAAGGTTAATTAATGTAATTTACCGGGCTTTATTTTTAACTCTAATCGATGACATACTCATAATGACTATACTAAAATCTGTTAAATGGCCTCTTTTTCTGGCTATTCTGTTTTTCCCCATGTTCTTCTTTTTGGCTACTGGCGCCTTTGCGGCCACTGGCGTCGGCGGTTCACATGAACCCCTGGATTTAACCAGCAGTACCGTGGGCTATGTTTCGCTGATTTTATTTATGATTGCCTATCTGTTTGTAATGGCAGAAGAATACACCCATTTGCGAAAATCCAAACCGGTTATTCTTGCAGCCGGGATTATCTGGGCCATGATTGGCTGGGTGTATATGAATCATGGTATGTCTGAGCTGGCTGAACATGCAGTTCGCCATAACCTGCTTGAGTACGCTGAACTGATGCTGTTCCTGCTGGTGGCAATGACCTATATTAACGGTATGGAAGAGCGCCGGGTATTTGATGCTCTTCGTTCCTGGCTGATCCGCAAGGGCTTCTCTTTTCGCCAGTTATTCTGGATGACCGGCACCCTGGCTTTCTTTATTTCCCCTGTTGCTGATAACCTGACCACTGCCTTATTAATGTGTGCGGTAGTACTGGCCGTGGGCGGCACCAACACTCGTTTTGTGACTCTGGCCTGCATCAATATCGTGGTCGGAGCTAATGCCGGCGGTGCCTTTAGTCCTTTTGGAGATATTACTACCCTGATGGTCTGGCAAAAAGGTATAGTTCATTTCTGGGACTTTTTTGATCTGTTTGTGCCTTCTGTGGTTAATTTTGTGGTGCCTGCGGCGATTATGCACTTTGCCATTCCCAATGAAATGCCGGTGGCCTCCGATGAGGTTGTTTCTATGAAACGCGGCGCCAGACGGATTATTGCTCTGTTCCTGGCGACTATTGCCACGGCCGTAAGCTTCCATAACTTTCTTGGGCTGCCGCCTGTGGTCGGCATGTTAACCGGTTTAAGTTATCTGCAGTTTCTGGGCTATTATCTTAAAAAGACCAAGTATAAATGCTTTGAAACCTATAGTAACGATAAAGATAGTGTGGGAGAAATTGTGGCCTTTGATGTCTTTAAACCCGTAGCTAAAGCCGAATGGGATACCCTGTTTTTCTTCTATGGTGTGGTTTTATGTGTCGGCGGGCTGGGTTTTTTAGGTTATCTGAGCATGGTTTCTGAATTAATGTATACTCAGTGGGGGGCAACTTATGCCAATATTGCAGTGGGTGTACTGTCGGCCATTGTGGATAATATTCCGGTCATGTTTGCAGTATTGACCATGAATCCTGATATGTCCCAGGGTCAGTGGCTGCTGGTTACCATGACTGCCGGTGTCGGTGGTTCATTATTATCCATTGGCTCAGCTGCCGGTGTTGCCCTGATGGGACAGGCCCGGGGCAAATATACCTTTTTCGGTCATCTTAAATGGACTCCGGCGATTGCAGCTGGATATGCAGCCAGTATCTGGGTGCATATGTGGATTAACAGTGCCCTGTTTACCTGATAACATATCAGGTTGTTATTTGTATTCATAATTTATAAACCAATAATAGAGCGGCTATATCTGAAATGTCAGAAACTTTTTTTCAGGAAGACGGTGTTGAATCACTGCCTATAAAAACCTTTACTGAACAGGCGTACCTGGATTATTCCATGTACGTTATTCTGGACCGGGCACTGCCGCATTTAGCAGACGGCCTTAAGCCGGTACAGCGGCGTATTATTTATGCCATGTCTGAACTTGGGCTTAAAGCTGCCTCCAAATATAAAAAGTCGGCCCGGACAGTAGGTGATGTACTGGGTAAATACCATCCTCACGGAGACAGTGCCTGCTATGAAGCCATGGTATTAATGGCACAGCCATTTACCTATCGTTATCCGCTGGTAGACGGGCAGGGCAACTGGGGATCCATGGATGATCCCAAGTCCTTTGCCGCTATGCGTTATACCGAATCCAGGCTGTCACTGTTTTCAGAAGTGCTGCTGGATGAACTGGGGCAGGGGACGGTTGACTGGGAGCCTAACTTTGACGGTACTATGGATGAACCGCGTCTGCTGCCGGCGCAGGTGCCGCATATCCTGTTAAACGGTACTACAGGTATTGCCGTGGGTATGGCGACGGATATTCCTTCGCACAATCTTAATGAAGTTATTAATGCCTGTATTTTACTGCTGGAATCCCCTAAAGCCACTCTGGAAGATATTTTTGAGCATATTCAGGGACCTGATTACCCGACTGAGGCAGAAATTATCTCATCCAGAGAAGATATTCTGAAAATGTATCAGACCGGTCATGGTTCGGTACGTATGCGGGCAAAATATGAAACAGAAGGCAGTGATGTCGTTATTACTGCCTTGCCTCACCAGACCTCCGGCGGCAAAATACTGGAACAGGTTGCCGCTCAGATGCAGGCCAAAAAGCTGCCCATGGTGTCTGATTTACGGGATGAATCAGATCATGAAAGTCCTACCCGACTGGTGATTGTACCCCGTTCCAACCGGGTGGATACCGGGCAGCTTATGCAACATCTGTTTGCGACGACGGATCTGGAACGTACCTATCGGGTTAATATGAATATGATTGGCCTGGATGGCCGGCCCCAGGTTAAGGATTTAAAAACCATCCTGGAACAATGGCTGTCTTATCGCTTTGAAACTGTGCGCAGACGACTGCAGTACCGTCTGGACAAGGTCAATGAACGACTGCATTTACTGGACGGTTTTTTAATTGCCTTTTTAAATATTGATGAAGTGATCCATATTATCCGTACCGAGGATAGACCCAAACCGGTACTGATGGAGCGTTTCAGCTTAAGCGATATTCAGGCAGAAGCGGTTCTGAATCTGAAACTGCGTAACCTGGCCAAACTGGAAGAAATGAAAATTCGGGTTGAGCAGGAAGAACTGCAGAAGGAAAGAGACTGGCTGAATAAAACTCTGGGGTCCCGCCAGAGAATGAAAACCCTGATTAAAAAAGAACTTAAGGAAGCGGCTAAAAAGCACGGTGATAAGCGACGCTCACCGCTGGTCACCCGGGAGGTGGCCAGGGCTATGGAAGAAACCGATTTAATTGGGGCCGATCCCATTACTGTTATCCTTTCACAGAGGGGCTGGATCCGAGCAGCCAAGGGACATGATGTGGATCCGCTGGCGTTAAATTATAAAGCCGGTGACGGCTATCGGGACAATGCTCAGGGTAAAACCAACCAGCAGGTGGCTATCCTGGACAGCAGCGGACGCAGTTATGCTCTGCCGGGTCATACCCTGCCTTCTGCCCGGGGGCAGGGTGAGCCTCTGACAGGACGCCTGTCACCGCCCTCAGGCAATGTTGAGTTTATCTCGGTATTAATGAATGCCAATGAAGATCAGATGTATCTGTTCAGTACCGATGCCGGTTATGGTTTTGTCGGCAAACTGAAGGATATGTTTAGCAAAAACAAGAAAGGTAAAGCCCTGATTAAGGTATCGGCAGGTGCTCAGGTATTACCGCCGGTACCGGTAACGGATCTGGAAACTGACCGGGTGGTTGCCGTCTCTAACGAAGGCCGTTTGCTGATCCACCAGTTATCTGAACTACCGCTGCTGGCTAAGGGTAAAGGCGTTAAAATAATTTCAATCCCGTCCTCCAGGGTGGCAGAGCGGGAAGAATTTGCACGCTTTATTCTGATTTTACCGGAAGGGGAGAAACTGACTATTCATTCCGGTAAACGCCATCTGACCCTGAAACTGTCTGATCTGGAACACTATATCCATGAACGCGGCCGCCGGGGTAATAAACTGCCCAGGGGGCTGCAGAAAGTCGATGCCATTTATGTGGGTGAAAAAAGATAATTTTTCTGCTAAAAATTAAGCGGAGTAATTAAACTAAAGGAGTAGAGATATGAATAAGGATAATTTTATTTACAACTGGTATAAAAACCAAAATTTGATAATTGCACTTTTAATTTTTTTATACCCGTTGGGCTGGTACGGTATGTTGAAAGGAGAACATTTCAGCAAAAAAGCCCGCTATGTAATTTCTGCTATCCTTGGGGTCTGGACTCTGATCCTAATTATGGAGGACAATGGTTCATCCGATTATGATGGTGGTTCTGGATGCAGCGCTGTTATACAGCAAAATGGCTGTACCTATTATCGAGACAGTAACTGTAATGTGATTCAGCGAGTTTGCAATTAATTAATGCCAGCAGGAAATAATTTAAGCTGAAGCAACTTTGTCCTGTTCTGCTTTAAACTAAACCAGTATTATCTTATTGCCAACACCTGCAGAATCATGCTGGCTGTCCCCTGTCCGGCATTTAGAATATTTCTGTTTATTGTTGTCATTTTTTACTATTAACTAATCGATTAGAGGGTGTCCTGTAATCTTGAATTTTGGTCCTTTAATAGTTTTACCTGGTGTGCATGAAACATTGCCTTCCTGAGGGCTGGATGCCCAAAATGGTCTAACTGTGTATTTTTTTCCAGCACTGAGGTCTTTAAAACGGTATATTCCGCGATTGCTCACCGAAGCAACCTCAAATGGTCTGTTGGAACCAACGATATAAATACCTACATTTACCGTCCAGATTGAACTTGGCCCCATAGATCGCTCTTGTATCCGTTGGCGCCACTTCCCTTTGAGTTCCCCCTCAATTGAGCAGGTTCCTTTTGGCGGTGTACTGACTGTAATCTGAAGCTTCTTCGACTTCATCGCCGTCGGTCCCTTTGTCGACTGCCCGACCATCAGAATATAGGTTGTGGTCTTGGCTGGTGAGACCGAACGTGACCCAGACGCCTGAACTTTCTGGAAATCATTTGCGCCATACCTGCCAAGCATAACCGTATTAGCATTTGCCGTGCGCCATCTCAGAGTGACAGAATGGCCCTTTTTGACTATGCCAGTGTTTGCAACGAATGAGATTATCTTCGCAGGTGAAGCAGGTATTTTTGTCGGTGCCTCGTTGACCTCCTCTATCGCTTTTTGTAGATCGCCTCGCCGGCATTGTGACTTGGCGCGATTATGAATGTCCTTAGCGACGTTGAGGATGTTTTTCTTGATATAGGTATTAAGGTCTCGCACACATCTCTTGTATGCGCCGATCCGCTCGACAAATCTGATCGCGCTGTTGACGTCTCCCTGCTTGCAACTTTCGTTTACCCTTTTTTGGTCTCTTGCGTAAAGTCGTTTGATCCCTTCGCGGATCATTGTCTCTCGAACCTCCTCGAGGCATCGGCGCGTCGTTACGTCAGTTTGTTCTGCAACAGCATATTCGATGGAAGTAAGGACTGACGCGCTAAGGGCTAGCATGATATAGCCAATTAAAGTTGCTTTTTTCATAAATATTCCCTATTTCAAAAAGTTCTTATTTTGTGGGTGATGAGATGAACGCCCGACTTAAACTGCATCGCAATGTGCCATACTTAAATTGAAACCTTAAGTAAACAAGAGGAGCATCCATTATGAAAACCAGTATACTCGGAATTGATTTAGAAAAAACACTTTTCAGGTCTGTGGCTTAAATCAGGCTAATAAAGTTCAGTTCAACCGTAAATTAACGCGCAATAAACTGGCAGAATTCATGCAGCAACAAAGTCCTAATATACACTTTGCCACGATAAAAACCCATGTTCAGCAAGATTCTCAAATACTTCATCGTATTCGCCAGCTTCATGTCAAACAAAGCACAGCCATATTCAATCAAATCAGAGCTTATTTGACTGAATATGGCATTATTGTAAAAAAAGATTGAGCAGAGTAACAATTAAAATATTAACTGCCAACGTTTACAGGCGCTGTCAGGAACAGGCCCTGCTTATTGCCTCCGCATTATATGCAGCCGTTGGTAATAGGCAGTCAGTTTGCTAAAGGCAGACAAATGTCGGCATGGGTTAATTTAACTCCGGCTCATCATATTGGTACCGTTGGTAAGACATTCGAGGGGCGTCCATATATGTCCATTAATAATAGTTGTAATATCGTTATATGATTATTCATACTTACGCCCATTGTGTTTTAGCCAACCACCCACATGGCGGCCACCTGGGTCATGATGTGTCCAATGCACAACACCACCATTAGAATTCCATTCATATTCGCCATAAAACTCGACTACATCGCCTTTTTGTAGTATGTCTATTTTTGGAGCTAAATCAATGTTGTGAGCAATTAATAATGTTTGACCAGTAGAAAGTCGTAAGATGAATCTTTGGTGGCGGCTACCTTCATTATCATCCCTAAGTGTACGAATAACCACCCCTGAACCGCTGACCTGTATATCACTTGACTGGTTCTGATATGCATTCTCGATTACTTCATTAGTAGGTACGCTTTGCTCAGTAAATGAAGAAACGATAGTAGGATTATTTTGTACGTAACCATAAATCCCAATACTGATAATCAATACGAAAATTATTTTTTTCATCTTGTTTCTTTTTTCATATATGCTGCTGATATTATTAGCCTCCAGTAATATTATGCCTTACATTGCAAACATTTAAAACTTAAGGGCTTATAACTAAAAACCATTGATGCCTATTCCAGTGCGATTCTTCATATTGGAGAATATTAGGATCAGCAACGGCTTTACCGCATCTTTCGCAGTAGAATCAGAAGGACTTGAGAGGAAGAAAGAGCCTGCGACTATCTGAGCTCAATGATGAGAAACCGTATTGTTGGTAAAAATGTTCCGCCTGCTCGTCTATGGCATCAACGACCATTGCGTAAATTGCAATTTCGTCATTTACCCCCATGGTGCGTTTAATCGCATCCATTAATAGCATTTTACCTACACCATAGCCTTGTGCTTGTTGTGAAACAGCCAGTCTGCCGATTAGTGCAGCAGGAACAGGATGTTTGGGTAGTTTACAGGCTAAGTTATCGGGTAATTGTTCAAGGTTGATAGACAGGGTGCTTAAGGTGTAATACCCAATAATTCTGGATGCAGATTCGGGTGATCTGGCTATAAAAACTCTGCTTATTCTCCGTTTAATATCCTGCTTTGCCTGCTTTTTCAGGTAGTTGTCCAGCGACTCTATACCGCAGGCAAAAGCAGGTCTGTTATGAGTATTATTCAGTGGTTCAATGACAAGATTCTGGAAACCAGTCATTTGACAGTGACACGTTGATCATGTTCTTTCAAGGCGGAAACCAGATTGTCATTTAATTGAACAGGGGATGCCAGTGCATTAAAAAAAGTTTCTGAATCCTTTAAATTAAGAGTCATAACTTCATGTTCCTGAATGGTTTTTTCGGCACAGGCCAAAGCACTGCTTAGGACAAACTTGCTGATGGTTTGTCCTTCAAAGCTCGCGGCTCGCTCAAGAATTAGCTTGGCATTATGTTTAAGACGGAGATTAATCCGTTCATCTTTAGTCTGTGTGGCTGAGCTCATGATCCGTACCTCAATTGTAGATTATCGCGCTTGATTTAAATGTACGTCAAAACGGTGCCTTAGTCAAATTTAAGATTTAGTATGCAGCAAAAATCGGTGAAGCCACTTAAATCACAAACAAATAAATATCAGGGATCCATCAATTAAAAATAATCATAATCAGTATTTATGATTACTGAGTATTTAATGGATGCGCATTAATGTTTTTTATATTCACTAACGCGGCCGCCGGGGTAATAA
>JALUZF010000127.1 GCA_027012135.1 Gammaproteobacteria bacterium | reverse complement strand
ATCAGGGATCATTCGCTCAGGTTCACTGTTTAACAGCTTAATGGTATAGGGATGCTCTGCTCTGTCATAAATACTTTCAACATCCCCCTGCTCAACGATGTTACCGTCCTGCATCACACAGACCTGATCGGCAAAGCGCTTAACCAGATTTAGATCATGGGATATCATCAGCACCGACATGGAAAACTCTTTCTGCAGCTTTTCCAGCAGAAGTAAAATCTGTAACTGCACGGTGACATCCAGTGCGGTTGTAGGTTCATCGGCAATTAATAACTCCGGTTCACAGGCCAGTGCCATGGCAATCATCATACGCTGACGCTGCCCCCCGGATAATAAGTGGGGAAAGGCATCAAAGCGATGTACCGGATCATGAATACCCACCAGATCCATTAATTCCAGTGCCCGTTTTTTTGCTTCAGCCTTGTTCATACCACGGTGAATTAACAGCGGTTCTGTAATTTGATCGCCTACGGTAAAGGTTGGATTAAGGGAGGTCATGGGTTCCTGGAAAATCATGGAAATCTTGTCCCCGCGTACCCGCTTGATTTCAGTTTCATCCAGACCCAGTAAATTTTTTCCCTTGTATAAAATCTCACCTGAAGAATAGTTTACTTTTTCCTCATCGTGCAGACGCAGAATAGACATGGCTGTAACCGATTTTCCGGAACCCGATTCTCCTACCAGAGCCATAGTCTGTCCGGACTTAACTGCAAAGTTAATATCACGCACTACATTAACTTCTCCGGCAGGCGTGCTGAAGTTTACGCTAAGGTTTTTTATTTCCAGTATATTTTTATTAGATGTCATAGTTATTCTTCTGGCAGATAGCACTAACGCTGAAATTATCCCCGACGGGTATCCAGAGCCTCTCTTAAAGCTTCTCCGATAAAAATTAACAGCACCAGTGTGCCCACTAATACCGTAAATGTGGTCATGGATAACCACCAGGCATCAATATTTTCCTTACCCTGGGACAAGAGTTCTCCCAGACTGGGGGTAGAAGGCGGTACACCCAGCCCCAGATAATCCAGGCTGGTTAAAGCCAAAATGGCTCCGCTGATCCGAAATGGCAAAAAGGTCAGTACGGGAACCATGCTGTTGGGTAATAAGTGTTTAAACATGATCCCCATATTGGATACTCCAAGGGAACGGGCGGCCTGAACATAGTCCAGATTGCGCCCGCGTAAAAATTCAGCCCGAACATAATCAGACAGCCCCATCCAGCCGAACAGGGATAATAGAACAATTAACAGACCGATACTGGGCTTAAAGATAGAGGCAAAAATAATCAGCAGATAAAGTTCCGGCATGGATGCCCAGATTTCAATCAGACGTTGTACAATCAGATCCACTTTACCGGCAAAATAACCCTGCAGACTGCCTATTAAAATGCCCAGTACTACCCCAATAGCCGTTAATACCAGAGCAAAAATAACCGACAACCGAAAACCGTAGATCAAGCGTGCAAGCACATCCCTGCCCCGGTCATCCGTACCCAACAGGTTCTGATCCGATGGTGGTGCCGGATTGGGCTGATCGGCAAAATAGTTGATAGAAGAATAGTTATAACGGTTCAGCGGATACAATGCCCAGTTGTCACCCTGGGTAATTTTGTCGCGGATATAAGGATCGTTATAATCCGTCTCAGAAACAAAATCACCGCCGAAAGTGGTTTCCGGATAATTGTTAAACAACGGGAAATAATACTGGTGATCATAATAAACCACCAGCGGTTTGTCATTGCTGATCACCTCGGCAAAAAAACTGGTAAATAACAGGATCGAAAAAATCCACAGAGAATAATAGCCGCGTTTATTATTTTTAAATCGCACCCAGGAGCGCATATTGGGTGACATATTGGTGAGCTGCTCGGCACTATAGCCCATATCAGGAACCTCCCTGACCGGCTGAATCAAACTTAATGCGGGGATCTATCAGCACATAGGAAAGATCGGTGATCAGCTTAGTAATAAGGCCCAGCAGAGTAAATAAGTATAACGAGCCGAGAACCACCGGATAATCCCGCCGGACAATGGATTCATAGGACAGCAGTCCCAGACCGTCCAGGGAAAAAATGGTTTCTATCAGCAGACTGCCGGCGAAAAAGGCCGCCAGGAAACTGGCCGGGAAACCGGTGATTAGAGGGATCAGAGCATTTCTAAAAACATGCTTGTATAACACCTGATTGCTGGTCAGCCCCTTGGCCTTAGCAGTCACTACATAGTTTTTGCGGATTTCTTCCAGAAAACTGTTTTTGGTCAGCAGAGTCATTACTGCAAAGCTGCCGATAACGGAAGAAATAATAGGCAGCACCATATGCCATAAATAATCGAGTATTTTGTCAAACCAGCCAAGCTGATCCCAGTTGTCTGAAACCAGTCCCTTGAGTGGAAAAATATCAAAAAAACTGCCCCCGCCGAACAGAACCAGTAATAAAATACCCAGTACAAAACCGGGTATGGCATAACCCACCAGTACAATGGTGCTGGTGATCATATCAAAGCGGGAACCGTCCCTGACGGCTTTGGCAATACCCAGAGGAATACAGGTCAGATAGGTAATAAAAAAGGACCACATACCGATACTGATGGACACCGGCAGTTTGCTGATGATCAGATCAATCACTGACTCATGATGATGATAGCTTTCCCC
>JALUZF010000126.1 GCA_027012135.1 Gammaproteobacteria bacterium | reverse complement strand
ATTATAAACCTATTTTATTAAAAAGCTATAGCCTGAAAATAATAGTATAAAGGAAAGTAATGTTTGGTAATATTATGATATGGTGTGTTACATGCCGTTAAAAATAGTATTGAAGCCATTCACTAATAGCGCATTGAGTCATTAAAAAATAATAATTACTCAAATATGACATTAGTAGTTGTTTTGTTTTTTATTATTGATTATTCTTTAAATAGACGGACTAACTTTCTCACTCAAATATCAAATGGCTGAATAACCTTAGCTTACTAATAGCTGAATAAATAGTTCCGAATAATTAATATTAAATTTTTTATCGGTTATTTACGCATAAATAATATGCGTTGCGGTCTTTAACCTTATCTTTAATCCTGTGTTGTGGTCTTTAACCCTGTATAGTTAAAATTTTGTTTCTGCTCGAAGTTTTTTCGGTCGGTAAAAAGCAAAATTGGATTTGGTTATGATAAATCAGATAAATGAACAAATTAAGTTATGGCTAAAAGATATTGTTTCTGATATCGAAATAAGGTTTTGTTCACCAAAAGATTATGTCGATACCAATCAGATAAATATTTATCTCAGCTCACTTGAACCTGTGATGGGTAATACCAATCCATCTTTCATGCAGATAAAACTAAAATACCTTATTACCATTTGTTGTGCCTCGGATGAGCAGGTTCATAGCATTGCCTATAGATTGCTTGAGTCGGGAAGTGGTCATCCACTCTTTACAATGGTACCTGATAGACTATCAGATGATTATTGGCGGGCACTTAAGGTAAAACCACAACCATTATTTTCTATCACTTATGTTCTGGAAATACCACGCCAGCAACGTGATGCCCCGTTTGTTAAAGAACCGCCAAATATTGTTACAACACCAATGAGTCATATTTACGGGACGGTTCTTGACGCTAAAGACAAACCTGTCTCACGTTGCCGGCTTGAACTGCAATCCCAGAATCGTTCTGTCCTGACTGATTACCAGGGGCGTTTTGATCTGGGGCAGGTTTCTAGCGCTTCATCTTCAATAATTAATATTTATACCCGATCAGATAAACGTAATTATACCTATGTTTTTGATAAATTCGATGGTAAGGAAGTAACCATCTCACTTGAAAAGCTGGAGAATAATAATGCCTAATTATGCAACTCCCGGAGTTTATATAGAGGAAGTATCCACGGGCTCCAAACCGATTAATATGGTTGGTACTCAGACAGCGGCCTTTATCGGTACCGCACCGGATAAACAAAAAAACCTGAACAGGGCCGTTGCCTGTAATAACTGGCCTCATTTTGTGCGCATGTATGTGGGAGAATCTGCTGCTACTGATACCTGTCTCTCTATGGCAGTTTATGCTTTTTTTAATAATGGGGGCACGCGATGTTATATTGTCAATAGCCCTGAAAATGAAACCATTGCGGGTGATGCTGCCAAACGAACCGGATTATATGCTCTGGAAGCCATTGATGAAATTTCCATAGTGGCCGCTCCGGGATATTCTGATAATAGTTCACATACCGCCCTGATTGATCATTGTGAGCGGTTAAAAGACCGCATAGCCATACTGGATCCGCCTGAAGTCGTTGAAAATATTGATAACCTGAAACAGGTTGCCACAAAAACAGCCGGTGCCGATAAACCTAAAAAAAATGCAGGTCTGAGACCTCGAAATAGCAGTTATGCTGCCTTTTATTTCCCCTGGATTTATACACAGGCACCCTTATCAAGGAAAAAACATGAAGTTTTAGCCCCGCCATCAGGTTTTATGGCGGGAATTTATGCTCGCACCGATGCAACCCGGGGGGTTCATAAAGCCCCTGCCAATGAGTCTGTTAATGGGGCATTAGGATTGTCCTATAGCGTGACACAGGCTGAACAGGGTGAATTGAATACCAAAGGGGTTAATTGTATTCGCAGTTTTCCAACCACCGGTATCAAAGTCTGGGGTGCGCGTACTCTGGATAGTGGGGAATGGAAATACATCAATGTCCGAAGATTATTTATGATGATTGAAGAATCCATTGCTGAAAGCACAAGATGGGTGGTGTTTGAACCCAATGATGAAACCCTGTGGAAATCAGTAGTCCGTGACGTCAGTGCTTTTTTAACCTTGATCTGGCGCGATGGCGCCTTGCAGGGAAGCTCTCCCGAGCAGGCATTTTTTGTCAAATGCGATGCTGAAATCAATACCCAGCAGGTCATTGATGCGGGGCGTCTGGAGATAGAAATTGGGATCGCTCCGGTTAAACCGGCTGAATTTATCGTTTTTAAGATTGGTCAATGGGCTGGTGGAACCGAAGTTGAGAGTGAAGAAGAGGGTGAAGCAGAGTAGTTATTATGAGTAGCAATATAAAGGTATGGTAATACATAGGTTACTTGTAGTAACCCAGGCTGGGAAACAGTTAACTGTAAAAAAGTAAAAAAAAGAGATAGTGTCCAGTGTCCATCCATTTATGGATAAACACGGTTTAAACAATTCCAGGCGTTATCATTAGATACCCGGAAGGGTATTCGTTGAATGGTTAGATAAGGAGAAAGACAATGGCCGAACAGGAAGCCAGTCAGGTTTTAAATGAGCCTGAAATCATGCGTAATTATAATTTCATTGTTGATATTGGTCAGGGCGTGCAGGTTAATTTTTCCGAAGTTGAAG
>JALUZF010000125.1 GCA_027012135.1 Gammaproteobacteria bacterium | reverse complement strand
ATTAAATACTGTGGGTGAAGGCGCTTCAGCACAGTATATTGCTTATGCCTTTGAGCCGGGCACAACGGATTTTAACAGTAGCACCTTACTTGATCAGCAGGCTGGCAGTGTTGATATTCAGCTGATGGATGATACTGCAACCGGTGTACAGGCCGCACTGGATAATTCTCTGGATGTTACGGCTAACCATGCTCGCCTCAATGCGGGTGAGGCCGCTTATGATTTTACAGATGCTTTTACAGTTTCTCTGGATGTTATTTCTACAGGTAATGGCGGGATTATTTTTAATAAGGAAAACGCTTATGAAATAGCCGTAGAAGCTAATGGCTCTGTTCGCTATGCCCTAAGGGCATCAGACGGTAGCGGCTGGGTCTGGAATGATACGGGTTATGATCTGCCTGCTAATGAAAATCATAATATTACATTCAGCTTTAACGGTAATACTAATACGGTAACACTTTATGATAATGGTGTGGAAGTCTTTTCCGGCAGTCAGAATGTGCCGGATGTTTTAATTAACAACAACCGTGATTTATTGTTTGGTGAGCGCGGCCATAATAACCAGCCTTTTGAAGGTCAGTTTGATAATATCCGAATTTACAATACCACACTTAATGCCTCTGAGGTCAGTGACATTGTTAATGGTATCGATGTCAACAATGGCCTGGTTGCTCATTATAACTTTGACGGCAGTAATCCACTTGCAGATAAGTCAGGCAATGGTAATGATGCCACTCTGGAAAGTGGTGCGTTTCTGCATTCAAATGTTCAGCTGGCTATTGATGGTACTCAGGATTATGATTCAACCTTACAGCAGAATATTCCATTGGGTCAGGTCTTTGATGTTAGAACTTTTGATGATTATCCTGTTGAAAACAGTGAGCAGTTTAATGTTCAGATTGTAGATAATTCATATCAGCCTAACGGTGCGGGTTCTTATGAAACCGTGGTGATTGATACGGATGCTGTAGTTACAACAATTGTTGATAATAGCCAGGATCAGGTACCGGATCAGCCTGTAGATACAGTCTATGCCATAATTGAAGGTGACGTCTCTGTTATAGAAGGTAATATTGCCAGCTATCAGGTGCGTCTGGTCGATATGAATGGAGATAGTGTTATTGCAGGCAATAACACTCAGATAACTGTTCGTTATAATAATTTGACTACTCAGGATGGTGATACACAATATAGTAATAATCAGACAATTACTCTGACCATTGCTGCCGGATCATCTTCAGCAGGCTTTAATCTGCAAACTCATAATGATCAGCCCATTGATTCCGGTGAGCAATATTCACTCACGGTTACCAGTGTTGAAAATACCGGTGAGTTTGAAAATACAGCGCCGGGTACACAGGCGCAAATTACCACCGAAATTACTGATATTAATGATGCTCCAGTGGCTGTCAATGATGCTGCCAGTGCTACAGAAACCGGCAATGCCAGTTATGATGGCAGTGGTAGTGACCTGGATGCTGCACTAGATGCTACCGGTAATGTGCTGAGCAATGATAATGATATTGACACCCCGCATAGCCAGTTAACGGTTTCAGATATTCAGTCAGATGATACCGCCAATAGCCCGAATAATATTGTTAACGGTTTTGAAATTACCGGTAAATATGGGACGCTGACCATCAGCAATGATGGTAACTTTAGCTATGTTATTAATGACTCTGATTCTGAAGTCAACGCACTGAATTCCGGAGATAGTTTACAGGAGAGCTTTACCTATACCGTTAATGACAATGAAACTAATGCCCTGACGGATACAGCCGTACTGAATATTACTATTAACGGTACTAATGATGCACCGAATGCAGTGGCAGATACAGCACCGATTATAACGGAGCTGGATAATAATCAGGGTAGTGATGGACCGGATAATAATGTCAGCGGCAATGTTCTGGCTAATGATACGGATGTAGACAATACAGCGTCTGACTTAAGTGTGAGCAGTATTGCCCATGGACTGAATATTAATATGAGCGGTGGTAATAATCAGGCTCTGGTACTTGATGAAGCGGCAGCCGGTACCCCTGATCTGCTCGGTGGTGCTTCACAGGTAAATGTCAGTCTGGTGCTGTCCAGCAGTGAAACCGGTAATGGAGCTCTGTTTTCCTATGCCGGCAGTCACTCCAATTATGGTAATGACTTTTTATTATTTATGTCAGGCAACAGCTTACGCCTGTATGTTGACGGTAATAATATCGCTACTGGTATCAGCAGAAGTGAATTATTTGACGGAGATAGCCATACTCTGAATACTCAGTGGGACAGTGCCAGCGGTACAGCACATTTTTACCTGGATGGACAGTTACAATCAACAGGTACCATTGGCCAGGGATATACTCTGGGAACAAACGGAACTTTAATGCTGGCGCAGGAGCAGGACAGTGTTGGCGGTAATCTGGATGCTGCTCAGGCATTATCTGCTGTTTATCACTCTGTAGGTATCAGTACCGATGTCAACGGCGGTAGTCAGGCTCTATGGAATTTCAGTGAGCTTAATGGTAACTCAATCAGTGATGCTACCGGCAACTATGCTTTTACTGTGGACAATAATGTCAGTCATAATCAGGGAACAACGGTTCCTAATTCAGCTCTTGTTGACATAGCAGACAATCCCGTGCCGGTTACAATTAATGGTGCCTATGGTGTTATTACTATCCATGCGGATGGTAACTATAGCTATGAGTTATTTGATAATAATCCGGCTGTAGATGCTCTTAATATTGGTGATACTCTGGAAGAAACGTTTACCTATACTATGACCGATAATGAGTCAGGCAATGCCAAATATGACTCTGCAAAACTGACCATAACCATAAATGGTTCAAATGATGCGCCTATAGTAAGCAATGATGCCGGTACAGCTTATGAAGAAGGTACCGGTCATGCTCAATACGGTCAGCAGGAAGATGCTGTTCAGGCAACAGGAAATCTGCTGGCTAATGATCAGGATGTTGACAGTAGTCTGACCATTACTGAATTTAATGGCCAGACAATTGCACCGGGAGGCAGTATTAACGTTATTACTACTTATGGTGATATTCAGGTGTTCAGTAATGGTGACTATATTTATACGGTTAATGACACCAATACGGATGTTAATGCATTAAATACCGGAAACAGTCTGCAGGAAGTCTTTGCCTATACTGCCAGTGATGGCAGTAAAACAGATAATGCTGATTTAACGATTACTATTGAAGGGCGGGATGATCGCCCTCAGGCCTATGATAATAGTAACCAGATTACAGAACTGACGAATGATACTGTTAGCGTTAATGAAATAAATGGTAATTTAATTACCGAACCACAGGCTGACTCGGATGTTGATAATGTTCCAGGTGATCTGTTTATTGCAGAGGCTCAGGAACAGGGTGCTGCAATTAATATGTCCGGGGGCAATAATCAGGGCCTGATATATGATGAACGTAGTGGTCAGGACCTGTTATCCGGTGCCAGCAGTGTTGATATTGGCATTCGCCTTGCCAGTACTGAAACAGGCAATGCTTCGATTTTATCCTATGCTTCCGATGAAGGTAATAATGACTTTTTATTATTTATGTCCGGCAACTCTCTGGAGCTGTTTGTTAATAATAGTCGTATTGCTACAGGTATTACCCGCGGTGAATTATTTGACGGTAATATTCACGATCTGAGAGTGAGCTGGGACAGTGCCAGCGGTAATGCCCAGGTTTATCTGGATGGGGCACTGGAGAATACCGTAAATATAGCAGCCGGTCATACTTTAGGTACGGGTGTTATTGCGCTGGCACAGGAACAGGACAGTACCGGCGGTAATTTTGATGCCAGACAGACCTTAAGTGCTACTATTTACGATCTTAGTATTAATACTGATATAAACAATGCCCACTGGGACATGAACGCCATATCATCGGGCGTTATTTCAGATACCAGTGGGAACTATGATCTGAGCGTGGAAAATAATATTGTTCATACTCAGAACAGTGCTAATACCCAGGCTAATGCCAGTGATGTGAGTATAGAGTCTGACTTTAATCAGATTACTGATGGTACCATTATTAATCTAAACTATGGCACCCTGACATTAAATGCAAATGGTTCCTATACTTATGCTCTGGATGATGCCAATGCCATTGTACAGGCTCTTGGAACCGGTGAGACCTTGCAGGAAAGTTATACTTATATACTCAGTGATGGTCAGAAAGTGGACACCGCTGATCTGAATATTACTATTACCGGGACTAATGATGCTCCGGTACTGGATCTTGATCAGTCAGCATCTGGAACCGGTTATGACACCACCTTTACAGAAAATACTTCAGCCATTGCCATAACCGACACTGATATTAATATCAGCGATGTGGATGATTCTCATATTGAATCAGCGCAGATTGTCTTTAATAATTATAATGCCGGTGAAGATATTATTGATACCAGTGGTATTTCAGGTCTTGCTGCAACGACTTCAGTTGTCGGCAATGATCTGGTTATTCGTCTGACAGGATCAGCGACACTTGCTGATTATCAGACTGCCATTCAGGCGATTACTTACCGGAATACTAATGAAACACCAGATGAAAATCGTTTAATAGAGCTGGATATTACCGTTAATGATGGTGAAACTAATAGTAATACAGCCACCACAACGATTCATTTAAATGCTGCGCCTGATCCGGTTTCAGACAGTGCTGCTGTGATTGAAGGCCAGAATACCATTTCAGGTAATGTAATGACGAACGATACCGATGAAGGAACTCCTTCTGCTACCGTTTATCAGTTTAGCTATACCGATGAGAATGGTGATGTTAATACAGTGAGTGCAGGTACTATTGTTAATACCCAGTTTGGTTATAACTTTACTATTAATAGTAATGGTTCATGGTCTTATACTTCGGATCAGAGTGAATACCATAGAGACAATTCAGGAGCAGAACAGAATACCCTGATTGATGGAATTGAATACAATCTGATAGATAGTAATGGCGATATTTCCAACTTTACCAGCCTGGATATTTCAGTCACTGATACCGTACCGGATATTGGTACACCGGTTGATTCAGGTGTAGATGAAGATGACCTGATTATTGATATAAATGGCAATTCCCAGCAGCCAACAGTCAGTGCCACTCTGGATGTTATCCCGGGTGCTGATGACTACACAATAGCTTTTAATGGTACAGCCAGCTTACCTGCAGACCTGACCAGTAATGGGCAGCAGGTGTCCTATGTTACGTTTGATAATGGCAATGGTGTCGCAGATACACTGGTTGCCTATATTGATGGTACGGATCCGTCCATAGCAACCAATCAGGTTTTTGTCGTGACTCTTGATAAGGCAGGTAACAGCTATGAGTTTGTATTAAAACAGCCCATTGATCACCAGAAACAGGTTTTATTTGAATCCTTTGAAGCGAAAAATAATAATATTTCAGGTTGGGGTATTGTACATGACTATCCCGGATGGACGATTAACAACGCCGGTGGTCTGGAGATTCAGGAAGGGATTATAACCCCTGCAACTGATGGCCAATCACATATTGAACTGGATGCAAACAGTCATGGTTCTACTGAATCACAGGTCAGTATTTCAACCGACATAAACACTCTCGCGGATCGTTCCTATACCGTTGAACTTGATTATCGTCCCCGTCCAGGAGCACTGGATGATGGTGATATGACATTTACCTTTGGTGGTCAAACGGTTGAAGTTTATTCAGACAATACAGGGGCCGTCAGTCTGCAGGGTTACCCGGCCACTATTACTGATTTAGGCAATGGCTGGTACACAATCTCAGCTACTTTTACACCCGGTGTAAATGGTCCGACAACGTTAACCATTGCGGATAACGGAGGGAATACCAATACTCTGGGAGCTTATGTAGATAAGGTTGTCGTCAATGAAAATATCACAGGCGAGATGAATTTTGACTTTATTGTTACTGATAGTGATGGCGATATGGTCAGCAATCAGTTTACCGTTACTATTGATGATTCTGAACCATTGAGCGGTGAGCACTCTGTTACGACTAGTGAAGATCAAAACAGGGAAATATTCCTGGCCGATGAGCACTCTCTGATTACTATTGGTGGCCAGGAACTTGCAAATGCCGGAGATAAAGTTAACCTGGGACAGAATGGTAATGTTCTGCCTGATGGAGACCCGGATATTATTGCAGTGGTTTCCAGAACTGCCACCGGATCACTGAATTTTTCTCCTGCCAATAACTATAGTGGTGAATTACGTTTTGAATACACCATTACAGATGTCGATGGTGATACAGCTAACGGTGCGGTTATAGTTACCGTTAATCCTGTAGCAGATAGTCCGCAGATAGATGCGGATAAAGATATCGATGTCTATGAAGATAATAGTTATGATCCAAATACGGGGCAATATCAGTTTAATAGTGAGGGCCAATATGAAGTCGCTTTGGGACTGACCATACCGGTTATTACGGACCATACTGATTTAAATGGCGCTGCAGCCAATGATAGTCCGGAGCGTCTTGGTCTGATTAGCCTGAATATTGAAAATGGTCAGAATGCTCAAATTGTTGCGGGAGCTACTACCTACCCATTAAATTCAGAAAATGCAACGATACAGTTTTATATTACTGATATTCCTGGTTACCATTATAATGGTATAGACACCAGCCCTGTCAATGTTATTGAAGTGACTCAGGCAGAATATGAAGCTATGCGTATTATTCCCGGGGAAGATGACGCACGAGATGATATTGTTATTAGCGTATCTTCACAATCACATGAAGTTAATGACAGTGGTGCTCTTTATTCACCGGATATAGCTTCACCGGTGGAAGAACAGCGTATTACCGTAAAGGTTCATGCAGTCACTGATCCAGTCAGCCTGACAGATAATGATGGTACGCCTGATGGTGAACTGAATGTAACTATTGATGAAGATTCAACACTGGACTTACAGGCATTACTGACGACATCCTTTGGTGATAATGATGGTTCGGAAAACCATTTCTATGCTTTATCCGGTTTGCAGCCCGGCACGGTTATTGTTGTAGATGGCAATAGTTATACGGCGGACAATACCGGTTCTATTAATAATATTTCATTCAGTGGCAGTAATCCATCCATTAGCCTGACTCCTCCAGCGGACTGGGATGGCAATAATACTATCACAATAACACTAAAAGCCATTGATACGGATACAGCGGGTCAGACTGATGCAGTGGTATCAATGACTGACTCAGTGCAATTAAACCTTATAGTTACGCCGGTTGCCGGTGATGTTCAGATTACCGATCCACAGACTGCCGCAGAAGATAGTGAAGTCTATCTGTTTAAGGACAGCAATGGTCATTTAACTATTAGTGCAACAGATAGTAGTGGCGCTTCTCAGGATAGTATTACCGGTGTAAAAATTCTGACCTCAACACTTCAGGGTAATATAACTGAAGATGCAGGCACACCAGCACCGGTTATAGATGGGCTTTATACGGTCTTTGATGTTAATCATCTTGATGGTTATAAAATTACCCCGCCTGCCAACAGCAGCGCCGATATTAATATGACTGTGGTTGTAGAAAGCACTGATGGAACTTCTGTCATAGAAACTACCGATAGCAGTTATACCCTGCAGGTAACACCTGTAGCTGAACGCACAGACTCTGATACTAATAATGATGGCAATAATGACGTTACTATAAATACAGATGTTACATATACCACAGCGGGCAATGAAGATCAGTGGTTTGATTTAAAAACTGATGCTACAGATTTACAAAGTTTCTGGAATAATCAGGATAATTCTTCTGAACAAACATTAGTTAATTTCTCTGCGGAAACTGGCTCACAATTTCGTTACTCAAGTGATGGTGGAAACACCTGGGTTGTTCAGAACATAGCTTCTTCAAGCAGTAGTATTGATGTGCCTGTAGAGTATCTGGATTCCGTACAGTTTATGGCACCTGCACAAAGTGATGGAAGATTTGATATAACCATGCGGGCTAAAACCATAGATACGGATGAAGACAATCCGGCTCTGACTAATGAACAGATCTCAGGTGAAGCTCACCTTACGGTTGATATTAATCCAGTGGCTGATAATGTGGCTGTGGGTATCAGTAAACAGATAACACATGAGGATATTGGCCGTGATACAGACGGCAATATAACTAATAATGGCACTGATGGTGTGCCACTTAAAATTAATGTACGTTCAGATGATACTGATGGCTCTGAAACTTATACACTTAAAATTGATCAAATTCCCAGTGGCGCGGCTATTTCATATAATGGTACTTTACTCTCTGTCGTAACAGGTACTCAGTATGTAGAAATACCAGATTTTGATATTAATGCTCCACTCTATTTTATCCCCGTTCATAATAGTAATGATAATCTGGTATTAGAATTATCTGCTAAAGCTGTGGATAATGGTGTGGAAGGCACTTATGGCCAGACCATTGGTATGGAAGTGGATGTTGAAGGTGTTGCTGATAAGGTCATTAATAATGAGCTTAGCAGTATTAATCTGGATGGTGATAATTATAATGCCGTTGTAATAGAAGATCAGAGCATCAACCTGAAATCTATTTACCAGATAAATAATCCAACCAGTATTCTATCCTATGACCAGGATGGTTCAGAAGCTTTGAATATTGTGCTCAGTGGTCTGCCGGATGGATTTAATGTCCAAGGTGCGAATTTTATGGGCGGTACCGGAACGGCCAGAAAATGGATTATGGACAATAATGATATTGAAAATGTGCAGATCACAGCACCCGCTCATTACAGCGGTGAACTGAATTTTAAACTGGATTATGTCACTACAGAAAATGACGGTGCCAGTCGGACTGACTCTGAACTTATAAAAATCGCTATAACTCCGGATGCTGAAAGCATCTTAATAGCCAGTGATACTATCAGCGAGGATCTACCGGTTGCACTGACTTTTGATATTGCCAATAATGGTGATTCAGATGAGTTTGTTTCTTCTGTCTGGATTGAAGCAGCTTCGGTTCCTGCTGGAGTTAGCCTGACGGATGCAGGTGGCAATCTATGGCCAGTTGATCCTGCTGATGGATTTATTAAACTGACAGGCAATGATATAAATAATGTTTTTGTACATCTGCCTGCCAATTCTGATATGCCGCAAACCGATCCTTCAATGACAGGCGGTTTTGAGCTTACGGTTCGTTATGAAATAACCGATCCATCAACAGATGGTAACTTAAATTCTTCGGTAGTTAGCGCTGATACACAATATTCAGTAATCGTTGATGCAGTTGCAGATAAGCCGGAACTGGATATGACGGGCAGCTATACAACTTTTACTGAAAATGGTCATGACTATATTGCCCTGACCAGCGGTAGTGACAATATTAATGTGAGTTTCCCCTTTGAATTAAAATCAGCGGATCTGGACGGTTCGGAATCACATGATGTCTATCGTCTGAGTGGTGTACCTGATGGTGTCACCGTTGTTAATGGTGTTTATGCAGGCGATATTGATGGTACTGATACCGGGGTCTGGTATCTGGATGCCAGCGGTGCAAGCAGCAATGGCATTTCTGTACAGGAGATAACTTTTACAATTGGACCCAATACCTTTGATGATAATACGGACCTTTATGCCATCAGTATTACTGGAACCAATAGTGAACAACGTGGGGGCGATACTACACAATCCGATCCTTATGTGCTCTATCTGGGACATAATGATAATGTTACACCTGACGTACCTGTCGATACGGGTGCACCAGTCGATCAAACTCCAGATGGTTTTATTGATCCACCGGTATTTAATAATGTTGACATTACAGAAGATGCGGGTGTTCGTGTCTCCGATTTATATACTGCACAGCAGGTAGACAGTAGTGAACAGCTGTCTGTTAACATATCGGGTTTACCAGCAGGAACTACCATCAGCAATGCGGTTCAGGAAAGTGTGAATGGTGAAACGGTCTGGGTTGTTCCTGATCCGGATAATGCGGTTATGCATTTTCCTGAAAATTTAAATAACAATAATATGGGCAATGCACTGGATAATATTGTTCTTAATATTACTTCTACGGCTCCCAGTGGTGCGAGCGTTAATTATGAAATCAATGCAGGCTCCATCAGTATTACGCCAGTAACAGATGCTCCTCAGGTAACTGAGCAGATAATCTATCAAGATGAAGCCGGCAATGTGGTTACCGAGGCAGTTGAAGATGGTAAATATTCAATAGCGATTAATATTGATACGGTTGACAATGCAACCGGTCAGTATGCACAGCCGGTAGGCAATACTATTGCAGTGACTTTACAGACCGGAACTGGTGAACTGATGGATGCCTCTGGTCATTCTTATCCACAGTCAGGTTCAACATGGACAGTACCTGTAAATGAAATATCGAGTATGGTTTTTGTACCTGCGGCAGATTATAGCGGCCCTGTTTCACTGAGTTATGCTATTACCATGCAGGAAAATAATGCGGCAAATACAGAGACCGTGACCAGGAATATCAACTTTGATGTACAGCCGGTTGTTGATGGTTATACCTTACCACCGGGTGTTTCGGAATTAACGGCTAGTGGCAATGAAGATCAGTTTATTGAGCTGAATACTCCTTTGCTTCCCGGAGATAGTGATGGCTCAGAAACCGCATTGGCGATACTGCTTAACAATGTACCTGAAGGTATGCTGGTTTACATCGGAGACAGTCATAACTCACTGGCTAAAAATGCCGGTGGAGATGGCAACAGTAATACCTGGAGTATTGACCTGAATGCAGACGGCAGTTTACCAAAAATCTGGTTTAAACCCACGGCTAACTGGAGCGGCCAGACTACGGCCATAACGCTTAGTGCCATTATTACTGATGGTGCTGTCAGCCAGGAAATGACTTACCCGGTTAATCTGGATGTGGTACCGGTTGCCGATGGTATTACAACAATGACACCGGAAAATACCTTTGGTACAGAAGGTCAGGATATTCCAGTATTGATCAATGCCATGCCGGTTGATATGGATGGTTCAGAAATACTGACCATGACTCTGGAAGGACTGGGTTCAGATGCTGTATTTAAACAGGCCGGGCAATTTATTGATCCCGCTAATGTTAGTTATGATCAGACTACGGATATCTATACCCTGACAGATATTGATATAAATAATATTAATGATGTCAGCTTCCAGCAGGAAAGTTTCTCAGGTAGTGTCAATGTTGCTCTGAAAACCATTGAAACCGCTAATGGTGATGTATCATCTGAGGTAACCGGTCAGTTTAACGTTAATATTTCCCCGGCTTCAGCACCGGATCAGATCTTTGATGGCAGCTCTGGAGATGATACTCTGGTTGGATTATCCGGTAATGATATTCTTAATGGTATGACCGGCGATGATATTCTGTATGCCGGTAGTGGCGATGATAGTATGACTGGTGGTTCAGGAATGGACCAGTTTGTTACCAGTGCCGGTAATGATGTGGTTACCGATTATAATCAGACTGAGGGTGATGTCCTGGTCATTAGTGATCTGCTGCAGAGCGATAATACTTATTTACTGGATCACCTGTCGGTAGAAGATGATGGTTCAGATAATGTAAAAATCAATGTTCTGGATGACTCCGGCAATGCTACCGGACATAGTATTACTCTGGACAATATGAACTTCAGTAGTCTGGACACAGATAATCCATTAACAGACTTACTAACTAAAGTAGATATTAATAATGATGTGGTTTAGGTGTAAGGTATCAGGTACAGGGTTTTAGGAAAAGGATATCCTGTCCCTAAAACCTGCCCTCACCTACCAGTTCTCACCCAGCAGTTCAAAATGCGCCTGAGGGTGTAAACAGGCCGGGCACATTTGAGGCGCTTCTTCTGCTTCATGCAGATAGCCGCAATTGCGACAGCGCCAGACGACCTTGCCGTTGCGTTTAAACACCCGGCCGGCTTCCAGATTGTCGGCCAGATCACGGTAACGCTTGCCGTGCTGTTTTTCAGCAATGCTGATGGCTTCCCAGGCGCGGGCAATTTCTTCAAAACCTTCCTCACGGGCAACCCGTGCAAATTCAGGATACATTTCTTCCCACTCATGCTCTTCACCGGCGGCGGCCGCTTTCAGATTGTCCAGCGTATTGCCGACAGGGCCGGCAGGAAAGGTTTCGGTAATTTCAATTTCGCCGCCTTCCATAAACTTAAAAAAGCGTTTGGCATGCTCTTTTTCCTGAGCGGCGGTTTCTTCAAAAATAGAGGCAATCTGCACCAGACCCTCTTTTTTTGCGACACTGGCAAAATAGGTATAACGGTTACGTGCCTGAGACTCTCCGGCAAAGGAAATCATCAGATTTTTTTCAGTTTGAGTACCTTTAATACTTTTGGCCATGGTTCAACTCCAGGGTTATGGGTCAATTGATCGGCTCCTGGTTCCTTCTCCCAGTGGGAGAAGGTCAGGATGAGGGTTTAATTCAGTATTATTTCAGTTTAACTGAAATAAGCTTCCAGATCATCTGCTCCGCCAATCAGTTTACCGTCCATAAATACCTGCGGAGTGGTATGGGCACCGCTTAATGCGGTCAGAGAGCGGTTAGTCACTTTAGAGTTCAGTTCCACTTCCTCATAAGGTAAACCTTTGGCCTCCAGTAATTCTTTGGCTCGGGTACAGTGCGGACAGCCTTTACGGGTAATAATTGTGACCGTCGGCAATGGCCTGGCATCAGGATTCAGATGCTTTAAAACGGTATCCGCATCGGAAACACCAAAGGGGTCGCCTTCGACTTCCGGTTCAATAAACATTTTTTCAATAATGCCGTTGTCCACGATCATGGCATAACGCCAGGAACGGTCACCAAAGCCCAGGTCACGCTTATCCACCAGCATGCCCATGCCTCTGCTGAAGTCGCCGTTACCGTCCGGAATCATGGTAATGTTTTCAGCGGCCTGATCATCCTGCCAGGCATTCATAACAAAGGTATCATTAACGGACAGGCAGTATATATCATCAATGCCGTTGTCCTTAAACACAGGGTACAGCTCATTATAGCGTGGTAAATGGCTGGATGAGCAGGTCGGAGTAAATGCACCGGGCAGGGCAAAGACCACCACTCGTTTATTAGCAAATAAATCTGCTGTGCTGACATCCACCCATTCACTATTCTGACGGGTTTTAAAGATGACTGCAGGTACTTTTTCGCCTTCTCTGTTTTCTAACATGGTTATCTCCATAAATTATTAATAATATTTGCATGAATTAGCTTCGGGCGGTTAATGTATTTGTCCGTTCCCGAATGTTGGAAATAGTTTAGCGGGACTGTTAGAATTAATAAAACAGATTGATTAGATTGTTGTAATCGAAAAAACAGATTAAAAATTAATAAAATAGAATTAGAATACAGTACCTGCAGCCAATCACGGTTAGTTAAACAGAATACTTACTAAAAAGTAACAAACAAAGAGAAATAAGAATGCGACTACCCAGCCTGAAACATCTGCATTACCTGGTCAATGTCCACAAATATCAGCATTTTGGTGAGGCAGCCAAAGCCTGTTATGTCAGTCAGTCTACCCTCAGCAGTGGCATTGCGGCACTGGAAAACCTGCTGGGAGTAAGGCTGATAGAGCGGGACAATAAAAAAATCCTGTTTACTCCCCTGGCAGAAGAAGTGGTACGTCAGGCACAGCAGATCCTGCTCAGTGTAGAGGAACTGACTGAACAGGTTGAATATTATGCCCGGCCCTTTGGCGGCACCTTAAAACTGGGTGTGATCCCCACCATTGCTCCCTTTCTGATCCCGCAGATTTTGATGATGATAAAGCAGGAATTTCCAGATCTGAAAGTGTTTGTCCGGGAAGATCAGAGTGAACAGGTGCTGAGCCAGTTAAAGGAAGGTGAACTGGATCTGGTTTTGCTGGCCCTGCCTTATCCGGCCAGCGGTGTAGATATGAAAAGCTTTTATAAAGACCGTTTTTATTTTGCTCAGCATAGGGATTCCCAGTTAAATACTGAAACCATAAAGGCTGATTTTTCCAATCTTAAGGACAATAGCCTGTTACTGCTGGAAGACGGCCACTGTATGCGCGATCATGCCCTGTCAGCCTGCCATCTGGACCGCTCAGAAAAAATCAACAGCTTTGCTGCCACCAGTCTGCATACTCTGGTGCAGATGGTCAATAATGATCTGGGAGTCACCTTTTTACCGGAAATGGCTATTGCCGCCGGTATTCTTAATAACACCGATATAGAAATCAGTCCCCTCGCGGATCGGGAAAATGATTACCGGGAAATTGGTTTTGCCTGGCGCAGCCAGTCTAACCGTAAGGAAGAATTTGAGCAGTTATATCAACTGGTAAAAAAACAGATCCGGCATTTTTTGCCGATCAGAGAAGAACCTTAGCCTGTTATGTCTTATTTGCAAACCATACCCGCATTTTTACTGACCCGCCAGTGGCAGGATTCTGCTAAAGGCATCTTGCTGGATTTCTGGTTCAGTACCGAGCAGGGGGCGGTCAATGTTCAGATAGAAAACCAGCTGGCGGTCTTTTTTATCCGTCAGCAGGATACTCAACGGGCGGAGCAGCTATTATCAGGAAAAGGGCTATCAGGAAAATTGCCGGTCTGTATTAAAGCACTGGAACTAAAGAACTTTGATCATGAACTGGTCAGTGGATTTTATTTTAAAAGCCAACGTCAGCTTTATCAGGCCAGGGAGATATTGCAGCAGCATAATATTGCCTGCTACGAAGCTGATATTCGACCGACAGAGCGTTATCTGACGGAGCGTTTTATTAATGCTTCAGCCAGTATCCTCTGCCCCTCTGACTCAGGTATTTTGATCTGTAACCCCAAAATAAAACCGGCGGACTATCAGCCTGCATTAAAAGTCCTGTCCCTGGATATAGAAACGGCTTTTGATTCACAGGCGCTGTATTCCATTGCGCTTCTGACAGAGCAATGGCAGATCTGCCTGATGATTAGCAACAGGTCGGAAGTGTCGTCTGAAAATAATATGGCTATTGAATATCATGCCTCTGAACAGGCACTTCTGCTGCGTTTTATTGAGCTGATACAGCAGCAGGATCCGGATATTATCATCGGCTGGAATGTCATCAATTTTGATTTTCGTTTTCTGCAGCGTAAGGCGGACAGTCTAAACCTCTCCCTTTCCATTGGCCGCGGAGATAGTACACCGGTGTGGCGGCAGGCTCAGACTGAGCAGACACATTATTTTATGCTGCTTCCCGGCAGGGTGGTGCTGGACGGTATTGATACCTTAAAGAGTGCAACCTGGAATTTTGAAAGTTTTGCCCTGGACTATGTTGCTGGTGAGCTACTGGGGCGGGGTAAACTGATCCCGTCTGCAGATAAAAGTACAGATGTTCATCATGACCCCCTGTATAAAGCCAGGGAAATCAGCCGCCTGTTCAGAGAAGATAAAACTGCACTGGCACAATATAATATTGAAGACTGTCAGCTGGTACTGGATATTTTTAAACACACCGATCTGATTAATTTTGCCATTGAACGGGCACGGTTAACTGGACTGGAAATGGACAGAACGGGAGGCTCGGTAGCTGCCTTTGATAATCAGTATCTACCCAGACTACATCGTAAGGGCTTTGTGGCTGCCAGAGCCGGTGATCAGAGTGATGCGGCCTCGGCACCCGGCGGCTATGTCATGAACTCCCGTCCAGGGCTGTTTGACAGTGTGCTGGTGCTGGACTATAAAAGCCTGTACCCCAGCATTATCCGCACCTTTAAGGTGGACCCTTATGCCTTTGTGCAGGCCAGAGTCTTAAATGAGCAGGAAACCATTCCCGGTTATAAAGGCATACGCTTTGCCCGGGAAGGCGCTATACTGCCGGAAATAATTGAGTCCTTATGGCATGCCAGAGATAAAGCAAGGGCTGATAATAATGCCGCTTTGTCACAGGCCATTAAAATTATTATGAATTCTTTTTACGGGGTACTGGGGACTCCAGGCTGCCGGGTGCATGATGCCCGCCTGACCAGTTCCATTACTATGCGCGGGCATGATCTCATTAAGCAGACAGTCATACTGATTGAGCAGCAGGGTTATGAGGTGATTTACGGCGATACCGATTCTGTTTTTGTCTCGCTGGGGGAGGCTATGAGTAATGAGCAGGCTGATCATATAGGGGATAAACTGGTGGCTGTCATTAATAGTCACTGGCAGCAGGTATTATCGGAACAGTATCAAATCGATTCCTATCTGGAAATGGAATACGAAACCCATTTTAAACGCTTTTTTATGCCGACCATCCGCGGCTCGGAAAAAGGTAGTAAAAAACGTTATGCCGGTCTGATATCCGGCAAGGGTACCAATAAAATTATCTACAGGGGACTGGAAACTGTGCGAACTGACTGGACTGCACTGGCTCGTTCTGTACAGCAGGAACTGTTTCACCGGGTGTTTCATAATGAAGACTATAAGGACTATCTCAAGGATATTGTTCTGCGTCTGAAAGCTGGAGAACTGGATGAGCAGTTGATTTACCGTAAACGGCTGAGGCAGAAACTGGCCGATTATAAGAAAAACTGCCCGCCTCATGCCCAGGCAGCCATTAAAGCGGAAGCTTATGCCAGGGAAAAAAAGGGGCAGGTGGGGCGCTATGAACATGGCGGCTGGATAGAATACGTGATCACCACCCACGGAGCGGAACCAATAGAGTATAATAACTGGCCCTTGGATTATGAGCATTATATTGAAAAACAGCTGGCCCCGGTGGTGGATGCCCTGCTGCTGCTGAAAAATACCTCACTGGAAAAAGTAATACAGGCACAATATGAATTATTCTGATTGGCAGACTAAAATTACAATGTCTTTACCGGGTGACTTGTTCAAAACCCTTTCTTTCAAAAAACATCTTTCTGCTGTTCTGCGGATAATGCTAACGCTGATTCTGGTGTCTACGGCTGCAGCATACGGAGCAGAGCAGGACGAAACGGAAGCTTCCGGGCCTGTGTCCAACAATCTTTTGCCCAATATTGTGGTCAGTATTGAACCCTTATATGAGATTGTTGCCAGTATTGCTCATCAGGTGGTCAGACCGGAAGTACTTTATCTGAACATGAGTGATATACAAAAGCCGTTAACGGAACAGCAGAAAATCATGCTGGATAAAGCCGATGTGATTATACGGGTCGGCCAGGGCTTTGAGCCGGCTCTGGATAAATATATTCATACCAGGGGCAGGGTACTGGAAAATAAAACCATTACCTTATCATTGTATATTCCACTGCTGGATAAGGAACAACTGGAAGAAGGTATTTATATTGACCGTCAGCACCGCAGTGATCTGCGTTTCTGGATGGATCCCCGGCTGGTAAAAATGCTGGTGATCTATATTGCCCCCAAACTGGTAGCTATGGATCCCGATCACCTGGAAGAATACCTGGACAATGAGGTGCTGGTTAAAGATCAGTTAAAAAAGGTGGAGCAGAAAATGCTGACCCTGTTCCGCCAGTTGTCCATGGAGCAGAAAGTTCTTATTGCCCGCTTTAATCCCTATCTGAAAAACCGCTATATGAGTTTTGCAGAAATAAACATGGTGGATGCCGCCAGGTTTGATAGGCCAGGAATGCGTGAGTGTATTGACCGGCACTCATTTGACAGTATTCCCCTGAATCTGGAATATACTGAAAAAGCACTATATGGCATGGTTCATACCCTGGAAGACTGTGCTCAGTCCCATCTTATACCAACGCAATAACATCATGATCCAGGCACAAAAAAACATACATGACAAAAATGACATAGACTGTCAATTGTGGCATGTAAATTTGTTCTGTTCCAGGTATAATACAGCGGAATTATCCAGAGCTTAAAATTAAAATAACTTTAAAAACAATAAGATAATAATTACAATATTATAAAATTATAATTTTGTAAAATCTGGCATGTGTATTGCTATAACAATAGTACATAGAGTTTGAGCATTTGATGCTCTTTCCTCTTTTTGTCGGTGTAAGCTCTTGTACGGCCTACGAACCCTCCGTAAGCCGTACCTTTTTAAACCTCTCCCTTCCAAAAAAGTCTTTTTCTGAACCCTGTTACCTAAAACCTGCCAACTGTCATGTCAGCCTTATGACAAAATCATTTATATTTAATAATGTCATGACAATAAAACTGACATGTCATTTGTTTTTATTGTATAAGAAAACCAATAATAGCCAAATAATCAATGGGTTATCGGGTTTTTTAAATTTTGGCACAGTGTATGCTAATAAAGATATGAACGGAATGTGTCTGAGTTATTACTCTATTTCGTTTTTAGTCTATAACCTGAATCCGATGTCATTATCTGAATTCAGGCTTTAACATTTTTATGTTGTCAGGATTGCCCAACCCCCTTAATGATTTAAGGTTTTTTGGTTGGGCTTTTTTTTGGCTAAGAGCTATTTTCCATTTGTTCAATTTTTTTCAGATAGCGATATAAGGTACGTTCACTGATACCCAACTCCTGGGCCGTTGACAGGCGGTGACCGTTATGGAATTCCAGAGTGCGTTTTATTGTGTCCAGATCCGGTTTGCGGGATTTCTTTCGGAGTCCTGGTTTAGGGGGTACTCCCCGGTCATCCGATTTGAGATGTGCTGTCTGATGAGATTTAAAGCGTGTAGAATGGGGGCGAGGAAAATCGTCAATATCCATATCATCCAGTTCGTTTTCCAGAACCTGTCGAGGATTACGGTCAATGGTAAGGTGTTCTTCGGTGATCTTTTCACCGGCTGCCAGAATCACGGCACGCTCAATAATATTGCGCAGTTCCCGGATATTGCCGGGAAAATCATAAGATGACAGAATTTCAATGACGTCATTGGGCAGTGGTATATGTAAATGTCCATCATCGATTTTACGTAAAAAATGTTCTGCAATGGCTGGAATATCTTCCTTGCGATCCCGTAGCGGCGGGACATAAACCGGGAAAGTGGCCAGCCGGTAATACAGATCCTGGCGGAACAGGCCGTTTTGCACCATCTTTTTAACATCCTGGTTGGTGGCCGCAATAACCCGTACGTCTACATCAAAATAATGAGTGCCACCAATACGCCGAATACTACCGCTTTCCAGTACCCGCAGTAACTTGGTCTGCAGGTCCAGGGACAGTTCACCAATTTCATCAATAAACAGGGTACCGCCATCAGCGGATTCAATCAGGCCGATTTTCTGCTTGTTGGCACCGGTAAAAGCGCCTTTTTCATAACCGAATAACTCACTTTCAATCAGGGTCTCACCAATAGCACCGCAGTCCACCACAATCATGGGTTTATCCCTGCGCTTGGAATAGTGGTGAATATAGTTGGCGACACAATCTTTACCGACACCACTTTCACCCTCGATAAAAACGGTGGACTGGGTGGGTGCAACCCGGTGCAGAATACTGATCAGGCGCAAAATGGCGGGGGTTCGCCCTACCAGTAGTTGTGGATCATTATCTTCCTGGGCAATGGTCATCATGGTTTCACCCATATAGTGGATTTCACCCAAATCGTTATGAATAGGACTGGCGCTGATCTGAACCTGTTCTTCTTCTCCATTGTATTTATGGATATGCAGTACACTGGTGGTTTTGCCGGTGCGCATAACGGTTTCCAGTGGACAATGTTCACCATGCTGGCTGCAGGGTGAATCATAGCCATGGGAAATTTCGTAGCAGAATTTTCCTTCAATAGTGTTCTGGTTTTTAAATGACTCACGGTAAGCCTTATTACTGGCTACTATCTGGTAGTGCCGGTCAATAATGACGAAAGGATCGGTAAACAGATTGATGAGATCATCGCATGAAGGTTTGCAGATATCAGGATCTTTTTTCATGTTTTGTATGCCAGCAGGATAAAAACGATTTAGAAGAGACTCAAAATTATCATTATTTTTCTGTGAGCCGTCTGACAGGTTAATTTTGTCATGACAATTTTATTATATGACTTTTTTGTCAGGATGTAAGGAAATATTAAAAAAAACATCTAAACTAAATATTGCAATTACCGTTAATATGGTTTAGGGACGGGGTTTACTGGCTCTGATCCATACCATCAAGGAGTTTTTTATGAAACTGATATATGTTTTAAGCGGATTTTTTTTTCTGACTATAAGTGCCATGGCAGCAGCAGAATCCGATGCTGAATTTCCAAAAGGCTGGGAGAACTGGCCCATTCACCATTCGGGTAAAATCCTGGGTAAGGAAACGGCTATTCCTGCTGATTTGCCACCCATTGTGATTGAAACCATGAAAACCTATAACTGGGTAAATGATGGTAAAGGCTCAGCCTATAATGTTCGCCTGAATCCGGAACAGAAAGCCGGTGATTACCAGGACGGCCCTACCGGGGTACTTGAACTGACGGATATCAAGGCAGTGCTGGTTACGGATCATTTAGTGGGTGAACCTCAGTATGGTGCTTATAGCTATGATGGTAAGGATATCTCTGATGCTCATCCTTCCTTAAATCCCAGTGCCTGTACAACCTGTCATTCCGGTTATGGTGATGCCTGTATAAATGGAGTTTGTACTAAATAAGCAAATTAGAAAATTATAAGGAGGTAAGCTGTGGCCTTTAAGCAATTCATATCCATTAATAAAGCGGTAACCATCGTCCCGATTATTATTCTACTGGTGGTTGGAATTTTACAGGGGGTAGTGCGTTATTATAGTGATATTGATAAGGCCATAGCCAACCGGGTTGAACTGGCCAAGGTATCGGCACAGCCTATTTTAAACCTGATGATCCGCTCAGTGGGTGGCGGCAATTATGCCAATATTCAGGATGCTGAAGCACTGAACCTGTTCAAGGCTAATAAGTCTATAGAGTTTTTTTCAGTGAATGGAAAAACTGATTTGCAGAATACCCCATTCACTGCCCAATACGATGCCCGGACCGGTAAAATTTACCGAACCACGTATGCTGATGATTATTTATCTTCCCGCCAGTTAAAATTAAGTAAAATTGAAACGACCCTGGCAAAACTTCCCCCTGAACATAAAAAAAGATCCAGACTGGAAAAAATAAAGGCCAGACTTACGGCAGAAATAAGTGCTTATGAACAACAAAAGCAACAGGCCGCACAGCTGAAAAATAAGTATCAGAAACCTGCTGCCGAGCAGTTACAGGATAATTATTATATTGATTTTAATAAGGGCCTGTTATACCTGGTATTACCTTTACAGAATAAAGGTGGTGGTGAATTATGGATGGTGCAGGATATTTCGGAAATTAAACAGTTATGGAAAGATGTTTTAAATGATATTTTACCACCATTAGTCATAATTTTAATTGTTTCAATCATAATTATGCTTTCTATCGCTCGCAGTATAAATAAACCCCTCGCAAATATGATTGCAGTTGTCCAGGATATTGAACAGAATTCTGATCTCAGTGAACGGGTGGCATCAAGCCATGTGCTGGAACTTAATCATCTGGCGCAGGCATTTAACAGCATGCTGGAAAAATTTCAGAATATTATTGCCGATGCTGGTCATGTGTCCCTGAGCAGTACCCAGGCGGCAGAAAAAATGGCAGAAATATCCAGGTTAGGCAGCCAGTTTATGCATCAGCAGAAAGAACAGATTACAGTTGTGGATCAGGCCATCAATCAAATGGTTGAGGCGGTGGGACATGTTACGGATAATATCAAGCAGGCGGCTGATATTGCTGAAGACACCAGTGAGTCCGCCCAGAAAGGCTGTAATGTCGTGAATTTATCCATTAGTAAAATTAACCAAGTCTCCGGGGCTGTTTCCAGTGCCTCTGAAGCCACGTCCAAAGTGGCCAGAAGTGTGACAGATATCAGTTCTATTGTCGGTGTGATCAAAGGTATTGCTGAACAGACCAATCTGCTGGCTTTAAATGCCGCCATTGAAGCGGCCCGTGCCGGTGAGCAGGGACGCGGTTTTGCTGTGGTGGCAGATGAAGTACGGACACTGGCCAATCAGACCCAGGAATCAACCGATCAGATCCAGCAGATGATTGAGCAATTGCAGTCTGCCAGCCATGCGGTCATCAGTCAGATGGAGGTTGGTAAGCAGCAGGTGCAGGAGACCATTGAACAGGCCGGTGAGGCCGGTACGGCACTGCAGCATATTACCGAAGCCGTCAATGGTCTGTTCAGCATGAATAAAACCATTGCGGAACAGTCAGAGCGGCAGCTGCAACTGGTTGAAACCATAAAAAATACCCTGCAAAGCATTAAAACTATTACTGATAAAAATAATAAAAATGCTAATGTAGCAGCCGATCTGGGTCAGGACCTCGAACAGTCCTCGGAAAAACTGGAACATATTGTTGGTCAGTTTAAAGTCTGAAACGGATCAGGGACTGCAAACGCGCCCATTAGTATAGAAATAGCCCTGTTATTTTGTTGATCCAGATCAATAAAATCTTGACTTTTATACCGAAATAAATTTAAATAATCATAATAACTCTTTGTTTTATAACCATATTTTATATAAGGTTATTTGTTTTTAGTCTAAAACCATATACATAATCATATACTTAGGCAATATTTAGACAGATAGCTGAAAGGAGACTTTGCTATGTCAAAAGTTAAAATTTACGAAACTCCCATGCTGGATGAGCTGGAAAACGGCGAATGGCCGAGTTTTATCAGTGGCATTAAGCGTTTAAGAGATGACCATCCTAATGAGCGTATTAACCACATGGTTAATGGCCTGCTGGGTCAGCTGGAACATTCTTATGAAACCCGTATGGGCTGGTGGAAAGGCGGTACTGTATCGGTATTCGGTTACGGCGGCGGCATTATTCCTCGTTTCTCTGAAGTAGCTGAGCACTTCCCCGAGTCCAAAGAATTTCACACTGTACGTGTCCAGCCGCCGGCGGGCAATTTCTACACCGCTGACATTCTGAATCAACTGGCGGATGACTGGGAGCAGCATGGTTCCGGCCTGCAGACCTTCCATGGTCAGACCGGTAATATTATGTTTATTGGTTCGACAACTGACGAAATGCAGCCGTTCTTTGACAAGATCAACGCTTACGGTTTTGATCTCGGTGGTGCCGGTCCCTGTGTTCGTACTGCAATGGCCTGTGTTGGTGCGGCCCGTTGTGAACACTCCTGTACTAACGAACACGGTTTAATGCGTCACCTGGTCAATGAATTCCAGGACGATCTGCACAGACCGGCTCTGCCCTACAAGTGGAAGATTAAAGTATCCGGTTGTCCAAATGACTGCACCAACGCCATTGAACGTGCTGATATGGCCGTGATTGGTATCTGGCGCGATGACATGAAAGTGGACCAGGAAGAAGTTAAAAAGTTTGTTGAAGCCAAGGGTCGTGACTACGTTATCGATAACGTTACTGACCGTTGTCCTTCCAATGCCATTAAACTGAATGACGACAACACTGTGGACATTAACAACCAGGAATGTGTTCGTTGTATGCATTGTATCAATGTTATGACCAAAGCCCTGGCGCCTGGTGATGACACGGGTGTAACCATTCTTATCGGCGGTAAGCGTACTCTGAAGATTGGTGACATGATGGGTACTGTGGTTGTTCCTTTCATGAAAGTGGATACTATAGAGCAAATCGAAGCACTGGTTGAACTGACCGGTGAAATGATTGATTTCTTCGCAGAAAACGCCCTGGAACACGAACGTACCGGTGAAATGATTGAACGTATTGGTCTGGTTAACTACCTGGAAGGTTTAGGTATAGACCTGGATCCCAATATGGTCAGCGAGCCACGTCAGTGCTCATATGTCCGTATGGATGGCTGGGATGAAGAAGTTAAAAAATGGTATGACAGGAAAGCGGAACCTGCTTCTGCTTAAGTTTTTCATTTTTTAGCCCGCCAGAAAAGCCGCCCGGAGAAAATCCAGGCGGCTTTTTTTATGTGGTTAATATTTTTTATATTGGGAGATGAGTGGAACCGAGGCTTTCGCTATTGATTTATTCTGGATGAAAGCAAGTTTAAGTGTAACTGCTCCGTGGGTTTGGATTTTGTGCAAGCAAGGCAGTAGCGATATTTCAGGGTGTATGCAGAATTTCATATTGCAGGATTTGATCCAGTCTTATTTCCAGCTTTTTCCGGTTATTATCCTCTGCCAGTAAAAACTCTCCGGTACCGGAACGGCTGATAATATCGAAAGGCATAATGGTTTTGGCCAGCATACCGGAATCGGATTTAACCTGTATCTGAATGGTTTTTTTATGCATGATGATTAATTCCAGTTCACTATGGAGCTGGCATGATACCGGCTGATAGGGTTCAGGCATGGCAGGTTATTCCAGTTTAAGGTAATTTTTCTGTTCAAAGCGTGGGGTGCAGATACATAAAAATACCAGTTCTTCCGTACCGATATTGGCAATTTTCTGGGCAACGCCGGCTGGAATAA
This sequence comes from Gammaproteobacteria bacterium, assembly GCA_027012135.1. Classification (GTDB taxonomy): domain Bacteria; phylum Pseudomonadota; class Gammaproteobacteria; order GRL18; family GRL18; genus JANELJ01. Next base: position 3,791 of record JALUZF010000125.1, on the reverse strand, counting down.
TCACCGTATCTCCCGGCAGAACATCTTCTGCGGCTTTATGGTTGATGTAAACCTGTCCCCTGCCCTGCAGAATAACATAGCGTTCAATAGTATCCTTAACCGCATGCAGTTGGGTGGTTACTCCCGGAGTGACGGTCGCCTGGGCAATAGAACATTCCGCTTGTTCCGGAGTATTTAGTAGCTCATTTATATGACAGCGTTCTTCTGTGTCAAAACCCGAGTCTAGATTAAATTTATTGATATAAGTCATTATAGTATCAGTAGTAGAATGAATCAGTGTATTTATCATGCAGAAGATTAAATTAACAGGCAAGGATTTTTGACAATTAATTTATATTCACTATATTTTAAGAACAGGGATAAGGAAATATAAAATAATAAAAAGGTAACCATTCAGCGTATCTGAATGGTTACTAACTAAGAGTAACAGGTCTAAGTGGCAGAAAAAATCGGGCGTTTTAATTTAATCAGAGAACTGGGACGAGGTACACAGGGTGTGGTGCATCTGGCTATCGATCCGGTTCTACAAAGAAATGTGGCGATTAAGACATTACATCTGAATGCCGAACATGACTTTAATACCAAAGACCTGCTGCTAAAAGAAGCCCGAACCATCGGTAAAATGGTTCATCCCAATATTGTTTCGATTTATGAAGCGGGTGAGGATGATCAGCAACAACCCTACCTGGTTTTTGAATACGTCAGTGGCGAGTTATTATCAGAGCAGATGAAAAAGTCTGGTGCCATGACGGTTAAACAGGCACTGGAATTAATAAAGCCGGTGCTGGAAGCCATGAGTGAAGCCGCCCGAAAAAATATTATCCATTGTGATCTGAAGCCGGCCAATATTCTGATTAATGATGAGAATGTCCCGAAAGTCATGGATTTTGGTATTGCCCGCATCATGTCGGAACAGAAAACCAGAAGTAATGGCTTTTTCGGAACGCCCCGCTATATGCCTCCTGAATACATTAAAGAACAGCTCATTACCGCCAGTAATGACTCTTATGCACTGGGTATCATTTTTTACGAGATGTTGACGGGTAAATCCGCCTATAAGGGTACTAATATCAGGCAGATCATTCAGAGTGTATTGAAGGATAAACTGGCACTGCCATCAAAATTAAATAATGATATTGACGCGGCATTTGAAAGTATCTTATTAAAAGCCATTGATAAAAAGCCGGATAACCGTTACCAGAGTGCCATTGAATTTAATGCAGCTATTGATGAGTATATTGAGCGTAATACCAGCAAAGTCAGCGCTTCCAGTAAAAAAATGGATGCCACCATTGAGTTTCTGCTCAGACGCATGAAGCGTAAAAAAGATTTCCCGGCACTTTCTGAATCACTGTTTAAAATTAATACCATTATCGACCAGGATGATAAAGGCTTTGATGAACTGGCCAATGCCATTGTAGAAGATTTTTCGCTGACCAATAAAATTCTTAAAATTGTTAATTCCGCTTATTACCGCCGTAGTGGTGGTGAGGTAAAAACCATTTCCCATGCGGTAATGCTGCTGGGTTTTGATGCTATCCGCTCTATAGCGGTCAGCCTGATTTTAATTGATCACCTGCATGATAAGTCACAGGCTAAACGGTTACGGGATCAGGTAGTGTCCTGTCTGTACAGTGGAGTGTTTGCCAAAAATCTGGCTGAAAAATCACAACTGAAAAACCGTGAAGAAGTTTTTTTAAGTGGAATTTTTCATAACCTGGGTAAATTATTATCTATTTTTTATTTTAATGAAGAGTATCTGGAAATCGAAGCTCTGGTTAATAATGAGAACCTGAGTGATGAGGAGGCCTCCACAAAGGTTCTGGGGGTCAGTTATAACCAGTTGGGTAATGCCATTGCCCGGGTGTGGGAACTGCCCCACTATATTGTTAATACCATTATGCCGTATGACACAAAAACCAACAGTCGGCGCCTGCAGTTAAGCCAGGAAGAAAAAATGCACGCCATCAGTTCCCTTTCCAATGAACTGACACAGTTGATAGAAAAAGAGGATGATGGGCAATGGCGTCAGCGTGCAGTAAAACTCTGGCGAGAATATACTCCGCAACTGAATCTGAAAGACCGGGATCTGACGGGGCTGGCGGATCAGGCCAAGGAAGATCTGGTAGATTTAAACTCTATTTTAAATATCAATATGTCCAAATCGGCTATTATTCAGGGGCTGGAAAATGAAACACAGGTGCAGTCCGCCGTAGAATTGGCTGCTGAAACGGATATTGAAAAGACCATAGTGATTGAACCGGCAGAAAAAACTGCAGACCATCAAGTGCAGCCGGATGTCCGACTGTCAGTGGAAGATATTCTAAATAATGGTATTAATAATATTAGTGCACTGTTAAGTACAGACTACAGTGTGACCAATATTTTTAAACTCTGTCTGGACGTGATGAGTGAAGCCTTTGAGTTTGATCATTCCATTATGTGTATGGTCAATACCCGGCAGAAAATCATGGAGGGTAAATTTGCCCACGGTCTTAATAATGCATTTTTGAGTCAGTTTCGTTTTACCCTGAAATACAAACCTGATGTGTTTCACCTGGCCCTGGAAAAAGGCATGGATATTTTTATAGCTGATTCCACTGACCCTAAAATTATCAGAAAAATTCCTCCCTGGTATCAGCAGATAGTGGAGGCGGAAACCTTTATCGTCCTGCCGGTGATGTTAAAAAATAAACCAATCGGCCTGTTTTACGGCGATCGTTTTAAAACCGGGGAGTTAAATATGAAACCGGGTCAGTTAAAACTGGTACAGAAACTAAAGTATCTGGCTTCGGAAGCGCTGGTTAAAAAGTTTCAGACTTAATACCCGTCCTTAGCCACCCCTCGTTCCCGTGCTCCTGCATGAGAATGCATTTCAACCGAAAACAATGGTCACGACTGAAATATTATCTTCCCCTCCGCCCTGATTGGCTTTAATGATCAGCTGTTCAGGAATTTTATCGGGGCTGTTCTGATACTGGGCGATAGTGGCTGCTATTTCCCTGTTATCCACCATGGTGGTCAATCCGTCTGAGCACAGGATAATCAGCTCGCCTTTTCTGGCTGGGTAGAGCAGGATATCAGGAGCTACATCAGGGTAGGGGCCCAGGGCTTTGGTCAGTACATTGGCCGGTGGTTCATCGCCTTCAAAACATTTGTCTTTCCATAACTGCAGCAGGGAGTGATCAGTGGTGATCTGGTTCAGACTGTCTTTGTAAAAACTATAGGCCCGGCTGTCGCCGACACTGAAAATAATGGACATTTTGGCGCGCGGTAAATACCAGCAGCCTACCACGGTGGTACCCATTCCCTTGCCTTCCAGCAGTCCACGGTCTTTATTGGACTGATTAATACCGATATTGGTGTCTTCTATAGCCTGGGTGACAGTCTGTACTTCAGGAAATTCAATTTCGTCAGTACCCGGAGAGGACTTATGGTTAAGTAGGACCGTTGCAATGGTTTTAATAGCCATTTTACTGGCCACTTCGCCTGCCTGGTGGCCGCCCATCCCATCGGCAACAATATACAGATGGTGCTCATTATCAAGACTGATATTGTCTTCATTGTGATTACGGGCACGGCCGGTATCAGTTTTACCATAGGCCGTACACTTTATGGAAAGAAAATTTTTAAACATATAAAGTGAAATTTGTAACCTTTATTAAAATTCTGGTATTTAAGAAACGGTGCAGTTGGTGCTGACAGTTTTAATAATAGCCCAGATCCAGAAAAAAGCTAACAGCAGCTACGGCTGTCTGGATGATCGGTGGTATCAGCATCAAAGGGCAGAG
>JALUZF010000124.1 GCA_027012135.1 Gammaproteobacteria bacterium | reverse complement strand
ATATAATACAATAATGTTTCTATATACTGCTTTTTACTAGCATTAATCGTTTTTAGTGAATGAGTGTCTTTGTTATACTCACATGTTCTTTTAAATAAACGGTCAACCCAATAAATAGTATCATCAATTAACAAACTAAAGTTTGCCGGAGTATTACCTTGTAATGTTGCGGAATGAAAAAAATAGTTATTCTTCCTGTCAGATAATGCAATTGATGAGCCAAAACACGAATAATTATAATCAATTCCCAGCAAATCAAAAAATGTTGGAAAAATATCAAAGTGACAACTATGCTCTATCTCCCTTGAATTAAGCAAGCGATGATTAAGCATAAATGGGACTTGTGTTTGTTGAGGAATAATAGAGTTACTATGAAAACTATAACCATGCTCTCCAAACGATTCGCCATGATCTCCGGTAAAAGCAATAATGGTATTACTCAGGTCAATTTTCTGACCTAATTTAGTTAAAAAACTGTCAATAATCTCATCAACTTCTTCCACAACATCTAAATAAAGTCCCTTGTCAAAGGAGAACCTGTGAGTGTGTTTATTAAACCGTTTCTTATCAATCAGCTCATAAGGCATATGTGTCTGATCATTAATAATATGTAGAAAAAAAGGCTTATTATCAATTTCTCTGACTACATCTCCAATCATATTTAGTAAGCGATAATCAGCTCTTAAACCATTCTCTGGAATATCTTTAGTCCCCCAAATCTTATCAAAACCAATTTGATTTAATAGTTTATAATAATTGAACAAATCAAGGTTAGCACTGTCAAGAAAGAGCGTTTTATAACCATGTTCTTTCAATACATCCAGATGCCTTGGTTTAATACCAGGAAAATCAGATTGCTCCCTGTTATAGGGATTATTTGAATAATTACCAGTATAGATTTGATTCGTAGCAACTGTCGTATTCGGACATAGTGCATAATGATTCATGGATATCCATGAATTACTGGAAAATCGTTCAGATATTTTTGAGAAAGCACCACTGGTCACATAAGGTTGAATGTATGCACCAAGTGATTCCATGGTGATTAAAATAATATTTGCGCCCTGACATCTGGCAAAATAAGTACTCTTACATTGAGTGGATTCCGTGGTATTAATTATTTTATTATGTTCAGACTTTAATGATAACTCTAAATTTGGGATAAAATCGTCACTTAAGAAGACATTTCCAATCATGCTTTTTGTAGAGAAAAATGCTGCCTGAAATTTATTACTGATTATTGACAGAACCCCGATCAATATAACTAATATAATCAAGATGACATCCCAGATAAATGCATCCAGTTGAATATATGAAATAGTCATATACACTGACAGGGCAATAAGGGCAGCAATACTCGCACGAATAAACCATTGCTGAGTTGTATTCAATGCCATATAAGCATAAGCACTTAAAACAACAAAAAACCATAGCAGACTACCATTATTGATCAGAGTCAATGTATTCCAGATTAAAAAAACAGGAAGCATAGCTCCCCATGGGTATTTTTTGAAACCCTTTAGTAAGTAAGGTACTCCTTTAAGCAGTCCTTTAGTGCCTGATAAAAACCATATAATAGTTTGGCGATTGACATCAATACGAAATTGTATAAATAAAAGAGCATCAAGCCATAGCAATATCGTATAGAGATTAATTATTACAAGAATAGTTGTTAATAATGTGGGTATGAAAAAATAAAATAGTGTAATAACCAGTGCAGTTATTAACAATATAGCAATATCATTTAAACATAAGGTATTACTAAGAGCACCTCGCTTGCCTCTAAATACTTTTATAATTGCATAAAGTATTAACAGCACAAGCCATAAGACAAGAGCCATCTGACTAAAATTAAAACTATTCATTGAATTCATTCGACCCTGACAATCCTGGAAAACTCCTGCAATAGATCCATTCCATCCCAAATATGATCAAACTCCAGTGCTCGCCCTATGGGTACAAAACGAAAAATATCATTTAGTTGTCCATTAATTATCAATTGTTCAATTTTCTCAGGTTTAACTCCAAAATATGAACAGGTCTGAAAGTATTTGTTTGATATTTTTTCCAGTTCTTCCAGCTTGTTAATTGATATTTCATAAATCAGACCATTACCACCATGTAATTTTTGAATAACTTCATTAAAATAGTCAAGTTCAATTCGATACATATAGGGTGATAAAGACAGATCAATATGATGTCCGTTCGCAGCAAGATATTGAGCTATAACCATTTTATCAAACAATTCAGATGCCGTAATAATTTCTGATAATTTTTCGTCCTGACTGAATTCAGACCAGAATCGTCTTTTTGCTTTACTGATAGCTTGCTTATTACCTAACCAGGCAATTAATCTGGGTGATGAACATGCCTGCTGAGTATAGGTATATACATCTTTATTAAAATCATTTATTAATCTGTTTATATTATTACTATTGATTACTGCATCTGCAGCAATCAATGCAAAAGAAAATCTGTCTGAAAAAACAATTTCCCTGGCTGATGCCTGTATTTCATATTTTCGGATTTGCTTTATTGTCTCATCCCCCCCCCAAATCACTCTGATATCACAAACTGATGAAAAATATTCAGTAATTTTTGAGTCATAAGGATAAGATACAAAATAATTATTATTTTTTATTGTTTTAAACTGAGGTAAGAATAGAAGTGTAT
>JALUZF010000123.1 GCA_027012135.1 Gammaproteobacteria bacterium | reverse complement strand
GGTAAGCCGAAATACCTTAATTCTCCTGAAACCCGTTTATTTCATAAAGGCCAGGAACTTTACGGCCTGTTTGAACTCAAACAGGCATTAAGAAAAATCGACCGGGTGCTGGTGGTTGAAGGTTATATGGATGTGGTGGCACTGGCCCAGTTTGATATTCGCTACAGCGTGGCCACACTGGGTACTGCTACCACCTCTGAACATTTACAGAAGCTGTTTCGCCTCTGTGATGAAGTGATTTTCTGTTTTGATGGTGACCGGGCCGGACGGGAAGCAGGCTGGCGGGCCATGAATAATGCCCTGGCAGCCATTAAACCGGGCAAACAGGCCCGTTTTATGTTCCTGCCGGAAGGTGAAGATCCGGACAGTCTGGTCCGGCAGCAGGGTAAGGCCGGTTTTGAAGCAGAGATTGACAGGGCCCAGAGTTTTTCCGGGTTCTTTTTTGATACTCTGATGCAGCAGGTGGATATGGAGACCCTGGATGGTCGTTCCAGACTGGTTGATTTAAGTAAACCTTATCTGCAGCAGATCCAGGAAGGGGTGTTCCAGACCATGATGGTGACTCGTCTGTCGGAGCTGGCAGATATTGACCGTATTACTTTGTCTTCCCTGTTAGGAATAACAACGGCTGCTGCGTCTATGGACAGGTCAGTTGTCGGTTTTAAACAAAAGTCGGTCAACCGGGCTTCACCCCAGGTAGCTTCACCCGTCAGAAAAGCCATTACCTACCTGCTGCAATATCCGCAGCTGGCAGAATTAAGCGGCGACCCGGGACGTTTTGCAGCACTGGATCTGGCGGATATCGGACTTTTTGTACAGCTGCTTGATTTACTGCAGAACGATCCCAACTTAAACACTGCAAGGATACTCGCGCACTGGTCCGATCCCGGGCAGCGGCAGTATCTCGAGCAGCTGGCTGTTGAGCCTTCCTTATTAAGTGATGAGGAGGCCATCCGCTGTGAGTTTAATGAAATACTGCAACTGCTGGGCCGCCAGTTCCAGCAGCAGCGTTTTAATAGTCTGGAACGTAAAGAGCGTCAGCATGGACTGAGCCAGACAGAAAAAAAAGAGTACCTGCAATTACTCAATTCACTGAATACAAAACAGCCATGACAGACAGATTCATAATTTGTGAAGATATTTGTGCTCAGAAGCGGACTTTAACGGCAAATTTTAACGGCTTTTGTATTGCTTAGCTCGCAGAAATTTGACAAATATGCTAAAATAACAAGTTATCTTTCGTTGTTTAATCTTCAATTTGACAGACTTATTTAGAATCAAAAAACCAGGATCAAGAGGTTTATGGATCAAGAAACACAACAATCTAAAATCAAACAGCTTATCGCTCGGGGTAAGGAGCAGGGATATCTCACCTATGCAGAGGTCAATGACCATCTGCCTAATGATATTCTCGAACCCGAACAGATTGAAGATATTATCGCCATGATCAATGACATGGGTATTAAGGTGGTCGAAGTGGCCCCCGATGCCGATGATCTGATTGTTGAAGGCTCTACCACTACCACCACTGATGATGACGTGGTTGAGGAAGCGGCTGCCGCCCTGGCCACTCTGGACAGTGAGTTCGGTCGTACTACTGATCCCGTGCGTATGTATATGCGTGAAATGGGTTCCGTTGAGCTTTTGACCCGCCAGGGCGAAATCAAAATTGCCAAGCGTATTGAAGAAGGCGTCAGGCAGATGTTTACTGCACTGGCCTCTTATCCTGCCACTATTAACCTGTTGCTGGAAGAATACGAAAAAGTTGAAAAAGGTGAGAAAAAAATCACCGATATTCTAAGCGGTTCCGGTTTTGCTCTGCAGGAAGAAGAAGATATCGAAGATCATCTTCTGGCCAACCCCGCTGCGACACCTAATGATGTTAGCAGCAACGATGATACTGATGATGTTGCAGACGTAGAGCCTGCCGGCCCTGATATGGAAATGGTTCAGGAACACTTTGATCATATTCGTGAACTGAACAAGCAACTGCTTTGTGAAGAAGCCGGTAAAAAAGAAGGCGATAAGGACGACTACGATACCGACAAGTGTAAAGCGCTGCGTGCTGAAATGGCTGATGCTTTTATGAAGCTTAAGCGTACACACAAGCTGAATGAACGTATGATTGTTAGTCTGCGCTCACTGATTGAGCGTATTCGTCAGCACGAAAAAGTGATTCTGACGGCCTGTGTGGAAAAAGCCCGTATGCCCAGAAAAGAATTTATTACTTCGTTTCCCTATAATGAAACCGATCTGACCTGGCTGGATAAGCACATTGAAGCTGATGAACCCTATTCAGAAGTGCTTAAAGAACATGCGGATGAGATCCGTAAAGCTCAGCGCAAGCTGGTAGCCATAGAAAAAGAATGCCGCATGAGCATTTCCGGTTTAAAAGACATTAACCGCCAGATGTCCATTGGTGAAGCCAAGGCCCGCCGTGCTAAAAAAGAAATGGTAGAAGCCAACCTGCGTCTGGTCATTTCCATTGCCAAAAAATACACTAATCGCGGCCTGCAGTTCCTGGATTTAATCCAGGAAGGCAATATTGGTCTGATGAAAGCCGTAGATAAATTTGAATACCGACGTGGCTACAAGTTTTCAACCTATGCTACCTGGTGGATCCGTCAGGCCATTACCCGCTCCATTGCAGACCAGGCCCGTACCATTCGTATTCCAGTCCACATGATTGAAACCATTAACAA
>JALUZF010000122.1 GCA_027012135.1 Gammaproteobacteria bacterium | reverse complement strand
GCAGTATAAAATAGAGCAGGATATATCTTGAGTAAGGATCTCAAACAATTACGTAATGAAATAGACTTTCTGGATAAACAGATCCAGAAGTTACTCAATCAGCGTGCCCAATGTGCCCAGGAAGTTGCTGAAGTCAAACTGTCAGAAGCACAGGCAGGTGAAGAAGTACTTTTTTACCGTCCTGAACGGGAAGCTGCTGTGTTACGTAATGTTATGGAACGTAATAAGGGACCATTAAGTAATGAAGAAATGGCTCGCCTGTTTCGGGAGATTATGTCTGCCTGTCTGGCTCTGGAACAACCCATGAAAATAGCTTTTCTGGGTCCGGAAGGCACTTTCACTCAGGCTGCTGCCCTAAAACATTTTGGCCATTCAGTCAAAACCATCCCTTTTTCAACAATCGATGAAGTATTCAGGGAAGTGGATGCCGATGCCTGTCATTATGGTGTGGTGCCGGTGGAAAACTCTACCGAGGGTGTTATCAGCCATACTCTGGATATGTTAATTGAATCACCGTTAAAAATCTGCGGTGAAGTCTCGTTACGTATTCATCACTATCTGATGAGTCAGCTTGATTCCATAGATGGTATTAAAAAAATATATTCCCACCAGCAGTCCCTGGCTCAATGCCGGGAATGGCTGGACAGCCGTTTACCCGGTATTGAACGTATTCCAGTTAACAGTAATGCAGAAGCCGCACGTCTGGCTTCAATAGAAAAAGGGGCTGCGGCCATTGCCAGTAATGCAGCCGCAGAGATTTATCAACTGAATCTTCTGGCTGAAAAAATTGAAGATGAGCCGGATAATACCACCCGTTTTATTATTCTTGGCAAACAGGAAGTAGAATCCACCCCGGCTTCTGAGCAAAGCCAGGAGTCGCTGGAGCTGGATAAAACCTCGCTAATGGTCACTTCAGTCAATAAATCCGGTGCTCTGCACAGTTTATTAAAGCCTATCGCTGAAAACGGCCTGTCTATGACCCGAATTGAATCACGACCCTCTCGTCGTGGTTTATGGCAGTACCTGTTTTTTATTGATATAGACGGCCATATATCACACCCGTCCGTGGCTCGTGCCCTGCAGGAAATTGAACAACAGGCCAGTGTTATGAAAATTCTGGGTTCCTATCCTAAGGCGGTTTTATAATGACGGCAATAGATCCTTGCAGAACCATTCAGGCTGTGGCGGGTGTTGCCCGTTTAAGCCCGTATATTCCCGGCAAACCCGTTGAAACACTGGAACGAGAGTATGGTGTACAGAATGCCGTTAAAGTCGCCTCCAATGAAAATCCCTTAGGCCCATCACCAGAAGTGATAACCCATCTGGCTAAAATGCTTGAGAACCCCCTGGAACTGGCCCGTTATCCTGACGGTAATGGCTTTATCCTGAAAGATAAACTCATTGAGCACTTAAAGCCGGCATTAACACAGTTAACCGCTGACCAGATCACTTTGGGCAATGGTTCTAATGATGTACTGGATATTCTGGCACGAACCTTTGCCGGTCCCGGTGATGAAGTTATTTTTTCTCAATACGCTTTTGCTGTTTACCCCATTGCTACCCAGGCTGTTGGTGCCACTGCTGTAGTTACCCCTGCGGTTAACTGGGGACACGATTTGACAGCAATGCTGGGTGCTATTAGCGATAAAACCCGGCTTATTTTTATTGCCAACCCAAATAACCCAACGGGTACCTGTTTATCCGGCGATGAACTGCTTAACTTTATAAAGCAGGTGCCGGATCATATTGTAGTGGTCGTGGATGAGGCTTATGAAGAATACGCTGTTCATAAAAACAGCGGATTTTCTGAACAGTATTTTTCCATGCTGTCAAAAGTGTCTGAGTTTGCCAATCTGGTCGTTACCCGCACTTTTTCCAAGGCCTATGGCCTGGCGAGTTTCCGGGTCGGCTATGCCATATCATCAGAGTATATAGCCGATTTGTTAAATCGGGTACGACAGCCTTTTAATAATAACACCTTTGCTCTGGAGTGTGCGGCTATTGCCCTGGATGATCAAAATCATATTCAGCAGTCTGTTGAACTGAACTGGCAGGGTATGGCGGTTCTGACCCAGGGCTTTCAAAAACTGGGCCTGGATTATATTCCTTCCGCCGGTAATTTTGTCTGTGTTAAGACCGGAGCGAATTCTGCAGATATTTACGAACAGTTATTATATAAGGGGGTTATTGTCCGCCCGGTAGCCAATTACCAGATGCCCGAATACCTGAGAATCTCCATAGGCAATGCCGAAGAAAATAATCGGGTACTCGATGCCTTATCGATGATATTAAATCAATAATAAGGAATCCAGAGCCCAATGCCCAATCCCAGGTTCAAAATAAACAAACTAACCATTATCGGCGTGGGTTTAATAGGCGGTTCTTTTGCCCGTGCAGTACGTAAAGCCGGTCTGGTAAAACATGTTACCGGCTGCGGCCGTCAAACAGATAATCTGGAAAAGGCCGTACAACTGGGCGTGATAGATGATTATTCCCAGGATATAAAAACGGCGGTTAAAGATGCCGATGTGATTTTTATTGCCACACCCGTAGGCAGTTTTCAGACCGTTCTGAAACAGATAAAAGGGGCGGCTAAAGACGACGTTATTATTACCGACGGCGGCAGTACCAAGGTTTCTGTTATCAGGTCGGCTGAATCAGTTTTTGGTCAGATACCGCCTAATTTTGTACCGGGGCATCCCATTGCCGGAACGGAAAACAGCGGTGTAGAAGCCTCCTT
>JALUZF010000121.1 GCA_027012135.1 Gammaproteobacteria bacterium | reverse complement strand
GTTTTAATACCCTGTACGGAAAGGACATGATTGACCGCTGTATTGCCCTGGTTGACGGAGAAAAGAACTACGACGGTTTGTGGAATGCCGGCCTGGAATTAAAGGACATGCAGCGTCATCACAGCCTGCTGGAAGCCTATCATAAATTGCAGCAGGCTAAAAAGGACGGTATTTACAGCTTCTGAGTATCTATTCACCATGCTTCTTGATGAAGTTTCGGCAACAGGGACGTTGCCGAAAAGCCTCCATGGATGTGCTCTTTATTAAGAGAAAGGCGTCTTCAACAAGGAGTATGGTGAATGGATATGGTCTTTGCGTCTAAATGAGAATTATTAAATGTATGCTCCTGCCCTATTTAAGCAATGCCCTTAATAATTAGGGCTGTTTTATTTGTAGCTTATTGATTAGAATTTACCAATTATTGTGTTTTTTAAAGTAGAGAAGATATGAAAGACAGTTTTGCCAATATCATTTCAGCCGTGGGAGAAGACCTGCAGCGGGATGGTTTAAGAGATACCCCCGAACGTGCGGCCAAGGCCTTTAAGTTTTTAACCCGCGGTTATACCCAGGATATTGATGAGGTCGTCAACGGGGCGATTTTTGATTCCGATAATGATGAAATGGTACTGGTTAAGGACATTGAAGTCTATTCCCTGTGTGAACATCATCTGCTGCCCTTTATCGGCAAGTGCCATGTGGCCTATCTGCCACAGGGCAAGGTTATTGGCCTGTCCAAGATAGCCCGGCTTGTGGACATGTATGCCCGTCGTCTGCAGATCCAGGAAAACATGACCAAGCAGATAGCTGAAACCATTATGCAGGTGACTAATGCCAAAGGGGTGGGTGTGGTGCTGGAAGCCAGGCATTTATGTATGATGATGCGGGGCGTGGAAAAACAGAACTCCATGATGACGACTTCCATGATGCTGGGCGCGTTTAGAGATGTGCCCTCGACCCGTGCTGAGTTTCTGAACCTGATCCGATAAAGGCCTTATGGTAAAAAATCATGATAGCCACCATCCATATTAAAAACCTGCGTTTGCGAACCTTTATTGGTTTTAATGAGGAAGAGCGAATAAAAAAACAGGACGTGGTCATTAATATCACTCTGAACTATGATGCCAGTGCGGCTTCCCAAACTGATAATGTGGATGATGCCTGTAATTACAAGGTATTGACCAAGCAGGTGATTGAACGGGTAGAAAGTCAGTCATTTAACTTACTGGAAAAAATGGCGGCCGATATTATTGAGCTGATACGTGAAGTGGATGAGGTATTACAGGCTGAAGTGGAAATTGATAAGCCTCATGCCCTGCGTTTTGCCGACTCTGTGTCGGTAAAAGCAACTTACAATAAAAGCGACTGATAATAAAATAAGGAGTGATTTCAGGCTAGAAACTGCGCTCTACTGAAAAATTAGCCAGGGTGATCAGCGCTTCTTTATAGTCTGAGTCGGGAATGATGTCCAGTTGAGCAATCGCCTGGTCCGCTTCTTCCCGGGCGACTTTGCGAGTGTAATCTAAAGCGCCGGTATCATGAATGGTGCGGGTAATTTCATCAATCTGTTCCAGTCCGCCCTGTTCAATGGCATTTCTAATCATTTCCGCTTCTGCGTCAGAACCATGGGACATGGCATAAATCAACGGCAGTGTCGGTTTGCCTTCGGCCAGATCATCGCCGACATTTTTACCCATATCCTCACTGCTGGCGCTATAATCAAGTACATCGTCAATCAGCTGAAAAGCTGTGCCCAGGTGCATACCAAAGCGGGCCATGGCCTGCTCAACGGCTTTACCCTGTCCGGCTACTACTGCACCCAGCTGTGAGGCCGATTCAAATAATTTGGCGGTTTTAAAGTGGATGACTTCCAGGTAGCGCTCTTCAGTAGTCGAAGCATCATTGCAGTTTAATAACTGCAGAACCTCGCCTTCGGCAATGGTATTGGTGGAGTGAGACAGAATTTCCATGACTTTCATCTGACCAACGCCTACCATCATCTCAAATGCACGGGAATAGAGGAAATCACCGACCAGAACGCTGGCAGCATTGCCCCAGAGTTCATTGGCCGTGTCCTTGCCGCGGCGCAGTTCGGACTCATCGACCACATCATCATGCAGCAGGGTGGCAGTATGAATAAATTCTATGACTGCCGCCAGGGTAATATCGTGTTCACCGTTTTCTTTAGAAGCATAACTAAAGGCATTGGCACTGAGCAGTACAATAATGGGGCGCAGACGTTTACCGCCGCTATTGATAATATACTGACTGATCTGGTTAATAAGCACCACTTCAGAATGAAGACTGCTCTGAATCAATGTATTAACACGATTCATATCACCTTCAATTAATTTAAAAACGTCTTCAATTGTCATTTTCAGTATATAAATTCAGTATAAATGCAGTATAAAGTTTTATTATAAAAAGCCTGTCCGGGGAACTCAGTTGAGAGATCGTATGTTTCCCCATGGAATGTGTCAAGTCAAATCGACTTATAAAGGCTGATAATTAACAGGATGGCAATTTTAATTATGTATTCGCAAAGCCCGTATCTGTCAGTGGTATTCCTTGCTGAAGACGCCTTTCCCTTAATAAAGAGCGCATCCATGGGGGCTTTTCAGAAACATCCCTGTTTCTGAAACTTCATCAAGGAATACCACTGACAGATACTCAGAGGTTATAAATTTATTTATAAAATAAATTGGATTTAGGTTTGACAAGGTTTGTAAAAACAGGCTAAAATTGATCGTCTTAGATTTGGATTTAATCGTTCTTGTTGCTGTACGTTTCTTTGTCTCTTTTTTAAAGAGGAGAAATCAGGTTTAGAACAAGAGCATTTACTTTGGTTTGGAGTAAACTATGTACGCGGTAATTAAAACCGGCGGTAAGCAATATAAAGTATCTGAAGGTCAGACACTTAAAGTTGAAAAGCTTAACGCAGAAGAAGGTGCAAGCATCGATCTGGACGAGGTTCTGATGGTTGCTGATGGTGAAGATATTAAAGTGGGTACCCCATTAGTTGATGGCGGTAAGGTCACTGCGACAGTTGCTTCACATGGTCGTGGCAAGAAAGTCAAAATTGTAAAATTCAGACGTCGTAAGCATCATCGTAAACAGATGGGGCATCGTCAGTCTTATACTGAAATTAAAATTGAAAAGATTACAGCTTAGGAGCTGATCTAATCTATTATTTTTATCTCAATTTCAGTTAAGTTTTTAAAGACAGGATAACAAAAAATGGCTCATAAGAAAGCAGGTGGTAGTACCAGAAACGGGCGCGATTCAGTATCAAAGCGTCTGGGTGTCAAAAAATTCGGTGGTGAAATGGTCGTTGGTGGAAATATTCTTATCCGTCAGCGTGGAACCAAGGTTCATCCAGGTTTAAATGTTGGTATTGGTAAAGATGACACATTATTTGCCAAGGCTGACGGTCAGGTTCTTTTTGAAACAAAAGGCCCTAAAAACCGCAAATATGTTAGCGTAATTACTGAGTAAGAGCTGTTTAAAAACAGACTTGTTCTTCTGTACGTTTACAAAACTTAAAAAGCCATTAAGTGCTTTTTAAAGAAAAAGGCTCTACCAGATTCTGGCAGAGCCTTTTTCGTTTTATAAAATATTAAGAAGTTATCCTCTGAGTATCAGGAACAGGGAGTGATTTGATGAAGTTTCAGAAACAGGGACGTTTCTGAAAAGCCCCCATGGATGGGTTTACGGCGTCTTCAGCAAATCACTCCCTGTTCCTGATGCGGACTCGCGTTTAAATATAAATTTTCTTCTCACTCAATTGATGAAAATGGTCGAAGGTAAAGTAAAAAATGAAATTTGTTGATGAAGCGACTATTAAAGTTGAATCGGGGCAGGGCGGCAGAGGTATTGTCAGCTTTCGCCGTGAGAAGTATATTCCCTTTGGCGGTCCTGACGGCGGTGACGGCGGTGACGGTGGTTCTGTTTATTTACGGGCCACGGACGGTCTAAATACTCTTGCAGATTTTCGTATGACCCGTTTTTACAAGGCGCAGAATGGTCAGGCCGGCCAGGGTAAGGAAAAAACCGGTCGCGGCGGGGATGATCTGTATATTAATGTACCGGTAGGCACCAGTGTTAAAGATATTGAAACCGGGGAGGTGCTGGGGGATCTGACTGAAGCCGGGCAGGTTCTTATGGTGGCCCGGGGCGGTTTTCACGGGCTGGGCAATACCCGTTTTAAAAGCAGTGTTAACCGTGCGCCGCGTCAAAGTACCCTTGGGACGCCGGCTGAGCGCCGGGAATTATTGCTGGAATTAAAAGTACTGGCTGATGTCGGTCTGCTGGGCATGCCCAATGCCGGCAAATCCACGTTTATTCGTGCAGTCTCTCAGGCTAAACCGAAAGTCGCAAATTATCCTTTTACTACTCTGATACCAAACCTCGGTGTGGTCAGTATTGTGCCGCACCGCAGCTTTGTTGTGGCTGATATTCCAGGTGTGATTGAAGGGGCTGCAGATGGCGCCGGTCTGGGTATCCGCTTTTTAAAACATGTAGCCCGTACCGGTTTATTACTGCACTTTATTGATATTGAGCCTTATGACGGCAGCAGTCCGGCAGAAACCTTTCGGGCCATTGAAAATGAATTGGAAAAATTCAGTGACGAATTAATCAATAAGGAACGCTGGCTGGTGATCAATAAGGTTGACCTGTTAGCGGAAGAAGAACGGGAAGAAAAATGTCAGGCCATTATTGATGAACTGAACTGGCAGGGGCCGGTCTTTAAAATTTCAGCCATTAACAAAGAAGGTACCCGGGAACTCTGTTTTGCTATTATGGATCACCTGGAAGCGCAATCGGGTATTCAGGGTCATGTTGAAGATTCAGCAGAAAGCCTGGAAGAAAATTACGAAGAAATAACCAGTGGCACTTATGATGCGGTCACTGGTAAAATTATTAAATGAAAATCAATCAGAGAAAACATCTGCAGAATACCCGTCGCTGGGTAGTAAAAATCGGCAGTGCCCTGTTAACCAATGAAGGCAATGGGCTGGATTATCAGGCCATTGCCGGATGGGTGGAACAGATGGCGAGTCTGATGCACCTGGAGCCAGATCAGAAGCTGGAAATTTTACTGGTTTCTTCCGGTGCGGTGGCAGAAGGCATGAAACGCATGGGCTGGAAAACTCGTCCGGACTCAGTTTATAAACTGCAGGCGGCAGCGGCTGTCGGGCAGATGGGGCTGGTGCATGCTTATGAATCCCAGTTTCAGAAACATCAGCTGCATACTGCACAGATTTTACTGACCCACGACGATTTATCCAACCGGACCCGCTATCTGAATGCCCGTTCCGTATTATTAAAACTGATCACTTTAAATATTGTCCCCATTGTGAATGAAAATGATACTGTGGTCACAGATGAAATTCGCTTTGGGGATAATGATACCCTGGCGGCTCTGGTCGCCAATCTGATTGATGCTGATTTGCTGGTGATTTTAACGGATCAGCAGGGCATGTTTGACAGTGATCCCCGGCAAAACCCACAGGCAGAATTATTAACTGAAGTGGATGCTCTGGATCCAGAACTGGATGCCATGGCCGGGGATTCCAAAGGGGAACTGGGACGCGGCGGTATGGCCACCAAACTCAGGGCTGCCCGCCTGGCCGCACGTTCCGGAACGGCCACGATTATTGCCTCCGGGCGGGAAGAGCGGGTACTGAACCGTCTTTATCAGGGAGAATCCATCGGTACACTCTTGTTTGCCAAAAAGACACCGCTGCTGGCACGCAAACAGTGGCTGGCCGGACATCTGCTGATGAAAGGTGAACTGGTGCTGGACAGCGGGGCAGCAAAAGTTTTGCGCTCTAAAGGCTCCAGCCTGCTGGCGGTGGGTGTTAAAGATGTGGTAGGTGAGTTCTCCAGGGGCGATATGGTTATCTGTGTGGATGAACAGGGCAAAGAGGTCGCTCGGGGACTGATTAATTACAATAGTGATGAAGCAGACCGGATCAAGGGGCACGCCAGCTCAGAAATTGCTGATATACTGGGCTATGTGGATGAGCCCGAGCTGATCCACCGGGATAATCTGGTTATCATATAAATCATCATGTTTTTTTAATATATACTTGATCTTATATTAAAATTATCTGATAATACCCCGCTTTCTTTAGCCCATTAAGATAAATTTAGACAAGACACTAATACCTTGTAAAAGAAGTATCTTGTAAGATAAGAAGTTTCAGGAGTTAAGACATTGGCCAATTCACTACAATCTAAAAAACGCGCACGTCAGGCAATTAAACGTCGTACCAGAAATGTAGCACAACGCTCTGCATTTCGTACTGCTATTAAAAAAACGGTTCATGCTATTGAAGCCGGTGACAAAGAATCTGCAATAAGTGCTTATAAAGAAGCTGTTCCTATGATTGATGGTCTTGCCAGTAAAGGTCTTATCCATAAAAACAAGGCGGCTCGCCATAAGAGCCGTCTGAATGCCAGAATCAAAGCCCTTAGTTAAAAAAGCCCTACGCAGCTCCTGGGTTGTTAGTTGCAAACTTGTTTAATCACAGGTCTTAAAGGCTAAATGCTGGTATAGCTAAAAAGCCGGGTTCTTATATAATATAGGAATCCGGCTTTTTTATGCCTGAAAATAATTAAACCTAAATAAATCAGTTGAACCTACTGCGAATGTCCATAGCACTGAATCTACAAGGCTTTCCAGAACATTTTGACTTCACCCGTAGGGTGACTACGCCCCGAAGGAAGTGCCCTTGGAGTACGAATAAAGCCAAAATAACCTGTAAATCCTTGTATTTCCAGCACTCTGATCATTCTCGCTACGGTTCAACTGATTTATTTAGGTTAAAGGACTAACCCCCAATTGTTTAAATCCACCCTGATAGTCGGCATAATGACCCTGCTTTCCCGTATCCTGGGCTTTGTCCGGGACGTGGTCTTTGCCCGCGAGTTTGCCGCCACAGCGGGGATGGATGCCTTTCTGATTGCCTTTAAAATCCCCAATTTTATGCGCCGCCTGTTTGCAGAAGGGGCCTTTAATCAGGCTTTTGTACCGACCCTGGGTGAATATAAAGAAACCAGAGATAAAGCCGCTGTTAAAGATTTAATTCAGCATGTGGCCGGTACCCTGGGCGGCTGGCTGTTTTTAATTACCCTGGCCGGAGTTATCCTGGCACCCGTAGTGATTATGATTTTTGCTCCGGGGTATCTCAGTGACCAGCATAACCAGAGTCAGTATGATTTAACGGTCAGTCTGCTGCGTATTACCTTTCCTTATATTCTGTTTATATCTCTGGTGGCTTTTGCCGGGGGCATTATCAATACCTACGGTAAGTTTGCGGTGCCGGCCTTCACCCCGGTACTATTAAATGTCGTGTTAATTTCAGCCACTTACTGGATTGCCCCCTTAATGGAACAACCGGTCATGGGGCTGGCTATCGGGGTCTTTATTGCCGGGCTGGTTCAGTTGTTATTCCAGCTGCCCTTTATTTACCGCATGGGTTTTTTATCCCGTCCGCGCTGGAATCCGAAGCATCCCGGTGTTAAAAAAATATTGACGCTGATGCTGCCGGCCATCTTTGGTGCTTCAGTGGCTCAGATTAATTTACTGCTTGATACGGTTATTGCCTCCATGCTGGTCACCGGCAGTATTTCCTGGCTGTATTATTCCGATCGCTTAATGGAATTTCCCCTGGGGATCCTGGGTGTGGCACTGGCCACAGTGATTTTACCCAGTTTATCAAAACAGCATGTCAATGAGTCTCATGAGGAATTTTCTGCCACCCTGGACAAGGCCATCCGCTGGGTGATCTACCTGGGGGTTCCCTCTGCCACAGGCCTGTTTATGCTGGCCGCCCCTATGATTGCTACCCTGTTCGGCAGTGATAAATTTCAGCAGCATGATATTGAAATGTCTGCCATGAGCTTAATGGCCTATAGTTTTGGTCTGCTGGGTTTTATTCTGGTTAAGGTTCTGCTGCCGGGGTTTTATTCCCGCCAGGATACCACTACACCGGTAAAAATAGGTGTTAAGGCACTGATTATTAATATGGTCTTTAATATTCTTATCGTTGTTCCATGGTTTATGATGGATTATCCCGGCGCCCATGCCGGACTGGCAATTGCGACCTCTATTTCAGCTTTCAGCAATGCCTTTATGCTATACCGC
The DNA here is from genome assembly GCA_027012135.1 of Gammaproteobacteria bacterium. Lineage (GTDB taxonomy): Bacteria > Pseudomonadota > Gammaproteobacteria > GRL18 > GRL18 > JANELJ01. The sequence continues at coordinate 1,448 of JALUZF010000121.1, read as the reverse complement.
TGGCTGCGAAAACATGGTGCCTATCAGCCACAGCCGGGCTGGGGTAAAGTCGCTTTACAGGTATTTTTTGCTAATGCAGCCATGCTGGCGGTGTTATGGACTCTGCATTCTGATCTGCAGCAGTGGTTAAACTGGTCATTAAGTGAACGTATTATGCAATTGCTTATGACTATTGCAATCGCTATTGCCGTGTATTTTGTCAGCCTGTTTATTCTGGGTGTCCGCAAACGAACTTTTCTTCCCGCACGTTAAACTGAGCCTCGTAGGGCAGGAGCATACTTTTAATAATTTTATATAGACGCAAATACCGTATCCATTCACCATACTCCTTGCTGAAGACGCCGTGAATCCATCCCTGGAGGCTTTTCGGCAGCGTCCCTGCTGCCGAAACTTCATCAAGGAGCATGGTGAATGGATACTCAGAGGCTATTAATACAATCCTTTTTTAACTAAAGTATGTTCCCACCCTGCGAGGCTCGGAGAATACTTATATTTTCTCTAGGTTAAATATTCTGCTTGTTGTAAAATATCAGGTTTGATCAGGCTGAAGCGATAATCAGGACGGTAAATGGAGATAATCCGCGGTTTACATAATTTAACCCGCTTCAAACGCGGCTGTGTAGCGACCATCGGTAATTTTGACGGTGTGCACAGTGGGCATCAGTATATACTGACACAGTTGCAGGAAAAAGCCCGGGTTTTTAATTTACCTTCTCTGGTCATTACCTTTGAGCCGCAGCCGCAGGAATTTTTTGCCCCGGAACAATCTCCTGCTCGCCTGACCCGCTTTCGGGATAAGGCTGAGCTGATTGCAGACTGTGGTATTGACAGGCTGCTGGTGATTCATTTTAATCACGCTTTTGCTCAAATCACAGCGGACGATTTTGTTGAGCAGATACTGGTAGCACAACTGGGGATTAAATATCTTCAGGTTGGTGATGATTTTCAGTTTGGCAAAGGCCGTAGCGGTAATTTCGACACCCTGGTCAACAGCGGCAGACAATCCGGTTTTGAGGTGGAAAATACTCCGACCTTTAGTATGTTTGGTGAGCGTGTCAGCAGTACCCGGGTGCGCCTGGCCCTTGAAGCCGGTGATCTGGAACTGACCCGGGCTTTATTAAAACGGCCTTACTGGATGTCCGGTCATATACAGCATGGTGATAAACGCGGCCGGACTATAGGTTTTCCAACGGCCAATGTGCCTTTACACCGGGCAACACCGGCAGTGTCCGGAGTGTTTGCAGTACGGCTCTGGGGACAGGAGCTGGGACTTTGTAAAACGCTGATTGAAGGTGATGGCCGTAAGGGTAAAGTCGGCCGGCAGGGCATTAACGGCATTGCCAATATCGGTTACCGGCCCACTGTAGATGGCAAAAAAGGCCTGCTCGAAGTCCACCTGTTTGATTTTGAAGGGGATTTATACGGCAAGCTGGTGCATGTGGATTTTC
>JALUZF010000120.1 GCA_027012135.1 Gammaproteobacteria bacterium | reverse complement strand
CTTTTAACACTTAACACTTAACACTTAACACTTAACACTTAACACTTAACACTTAACACTTAACACTTAACACTTAACACTCTAAGCTCTTTCTGAACGCTGAACGCTGAACGCTGAACGCTGAACGCTGAACGCTGAACGCTGAACGCTGAATGCTCAACGCTGCTGCTTCACCGGTATATGCCGAGCCTTAACATTATTCAATAAATAATAATGCTCCTTATCCAGATAGGCCTTCATCCCTACACCGGTGGCAACGGTGCTTTCCGAGGTGATTTTAACGGCTTTGTCCGTTTCAGCGTATTCTTTATCCGGCCATACCGTTAATTCAGGTGTTTCCAGTCTGGAATAATGATTCTGGGCGCTTTTCTTACGCTCAATATTAGTATGACCTTTTAATAATACCCGGGTTCCATCTTCATTAATCCAGCCTCTGTCTGCGGTCACCAGTACCGGAGAACCGGTAGCACGAAAAAAAGTGATAACCGGGGACACTATTTCTGAATCTTCATTGCCAGGATAGTGAAACAGCTTGTTACCTATCACCTTGCTTTTAGGCAGACCATTTTCACCAAAATTAATAATTGTGGTATGGTTAAAAAAGGAATCCGCTACTCTGGTTTTATTGTCCTGTTCCGGAAATACAATTTTGGAACCCTGCCTTGTGCTGGATTTTAGAATAGGCCAGGTCAGTATAATGGATAATACCGGAATGGTCAGCAGCAGAAGCAGGAGTTTTTTGTCCATATTTAGTTAGTCAGGGAGGCTTTAGAGGTAGAACGAAAATTGTTCTTCAAGTGTACCCTGAGCTTCCATCAGTAGTTCGCAGACATCTCTTACTGCACCATGACCACCAATATGTTCTGTTGTCCAGTGAGCCATGGCTTTGACCTGTTTATGGGCATCGGCAACAGCAATAGCCAGTCCAACCTGTTTCATTACCGGAATATCCACCAGATCATCTCCAACATAGGCAATTTGTTCCGGAGTTAAGGAAAGCTGGGTACATAAATCTTCAAAAGCCTGTACTTTACTCAGTTGCCCCTGAAAAACCAGATCAATGTTCAGGTTTTTCATGCGATGTTTGACCACATCGGAGGTTCGGGCAGTAATAACTGCCAGGGGAATACCGGAACGCTGCAGCATTTTAATGCCCAGCCCGTCTCTGGAATGAAAGGCCTTGTATTCCAGGCCGTTATCACCAAAAAAAAGACCGCCATCGGTCATAACGCCATCTACATCACAGATCAGCAGCTTAATGATTTTAGCTTTTGCAAAAATATCCTGCATAATGATTCCGTATTTTTCCTTACTTGTCTATATTGCCCAGTGATCAGCCCGCTGTTATATTTACGCTACACTTTGCTGATAAATAACAAACATATAGCCTATATAACACAATAATAAAATACCAGCTTCCAGACGATTAATTCTGCCTTTACCCTTAAAGCCATAGGCAAATAGAAACAATAAAACACTGAGAAAAATCATCACTGGATAATCACGTTCCAGTACGCTGGGTTCCAGTACGGCACCGCTGATAATTCCGGGAATACCCAGAACGCCGAGCAAATTAAACATATTGGAACCAATAATATTGCCTACTGCAATATCATGTTCATTTTTCAGAGCGCTGGCAATGGAAGCTGCGAGTTCTGGTAAACTGGTACCGATAGCGACAATAGTTAGACCGATAACCAGTTCACTGACATGAAATTGATGGGCTATATTAACTGCACCCCAGACCAGCAGGCGGGAGCTGAGCAACAGGATCAGCATACCGCTGATCAGCCAGAAACTGGCCATAGCCGTACTCATGTCTTTAGGAATTTCTTCAGAAAATTCTTCTTCCAGGGGATCGGTATTTCCTGCATTTTCAGTCCGGCGCTTTTCCCGCAGGCCAATCAGGGTAATAAACACCATCAGGGCAAACATACCCAGGATCAACAGCGTACCATCCACACGGCTGAGCTCTCCATCAGCTAATAAAGCCCAGACAATAAGCATAATGGTAAACATAACTGGATATTCTCGTTTAAGAATTTTTGAGTCTACCAATAGGGGGGTGACCAGTGCAGTAGTACCCAGAACCAGGGCGATATTAGTAATATTGGAGCCAAGGGCATTACCGATGGCAAGATTAGGGGTACCTTCATATGCAGCGACTCCGGAGACAATCATTTCCGGGGCAGAGGTACCAAAACCGACAATGGTCAGGCCAATAATTAAAGGTGATACACCAAAGTTAACCGCAATACCCGAAGCACCGATAACAAAGCGGTCGGCGCTCCATATCAGCAATAGAAAGCCGGCCAGAACTGCGGTGATACTAAGTAACATGTTTTTTCCTGTTCAATATTTGTGGCTATCCAATAAAAAACCCCACCACCTGAATCTAAAAACAGGTGGTGGGGCTGTATTTTAACAGCTTATTGAGCTGAGTTCCCTAATTTCTGTGGTTTGACTATTCTTCAAAGTCTTCAATAATAACCTTGGGTGGATCGCCATCATAAATCCGGTTCTGACGCCACTGGTAGTAAGATTCACGGGTAAAGATATAGGGATCCAGTGCCAGTTGGTCTCTTATGTCTGTCGTTTTAAGCAGTTCTGAACGTTTGTCAACCATATCAGTTGAGCCCAGTGCCAGAGTGGCAGATGTCGGACTGACCAGACTTAAAGGATGGGTGAAAAAGTCAACCACCAGTGATGGTGCATCACGAACGCTGCTTGGACCAAAGAATGGCAACACAATATAAGGGCCTGAACCGACTCCCCAGTAGCCCAGAGTATCGGCAAAACTTTCATGATGTTTAGGCATACCCATTGGTGTGGCCATATCAATCAGCCCAAAAATACCGAACACAGTATTCACAGAAACGCGTAGCACATCAGAGCTCATCTGTTCACCTTTTAACTGCAGGCCATCGTTAATAATAATTACAACATCATCCAGATTACTGAAAAAATTGTGAGTACCGGTCTGTACGGGAGAGGGCAGTTTCTGATAACCTTTTGCCGCAGGCTTGAGGATCATTCGGTCAAAGCCTTCGTTAAAATTGTAAATAGAGCGGTTGACCGATTCAATTGGGTCATTAACATCGCCGTCAGGGGTTGTGGAAGCACACCCGGCAGTGAACATGACTGCGCTTAAAATAAGCAGTAAAAAAGCCGGTTTAAATGGTTGGATTAAATTTTTCATAATTTCAAATTTCTTTAAATGATCATCGCTTTTAAAATTCAGATCAATTCCCTGATATTAAGTACGCATATAATAGCAAAATACCGGGTTAAATAAACAAAGATAGCTTAAAGTTGTTGTAAAAAAATAACAAAATTTAAAAATATAAAAATAAATTATATAAAACAATGGCTTAATCTGTGGCTGAAATCCTACAGAAAATCATTTAAATAACATTAAAGAACCCCGGTTTTGGTGATTTTACAAAACCTGCATTGATAAGTGGTGATTAATTGCCCTTTTTTAATATCAAAATGTTCTTTATGAATGATTTCCCATTTATGAAAACCACTTTTACACAGTGTATTGGCCTTGTTCTTTTTCTTTAATTGCTGCTTTTTAAACAGGTCAAGTCGGGTTATATTGGACATTTGCAAACATTCCGGGAGTCATTCTGTATGGCTGATCTTAACATTATTTTTGGAATATCAGGACTGGCGCATCCCTCTCTGATGAATAACTTTTATCCCGAAGATTTGCCGGAGGACTGGCGGCTGGATTACTACAGTAATGAATTTGATGCTCTGCTTTGTTCAGACTCAGATATCGAATTGCTTGATGAGCTGCAGGAGATGATTGAAGAAAAAAATTTTACCTGTCTTCTGGAGAAAAAAGCAGGGTTAAGCCTGGAACAGCCCGAACAGGTGATAACTGTGGAACTGAGCCGTGTTATAAACTCAACTGACCAGGATGATGGTGTTCAATGGGTTGAGGCAATTATTGCTCAGAAAGACATAGGAATTTGTTTGATTAATAAACTGCAGGAAAATACTCCCCGAACCATCAGGGAATTAATTGAAACTATCCAGAATTATGCTTCACAGCAGAGTTACAGTGAAGTTTATGTGATTTTTAGCGATAATCATGCTTTAGAAAATTGCCGAAGTGCCTTAGTTATCGATGCGATGATGTAGTAAGCAATTGCTTTTTTCTTTTTCCCCTCTAAATTGGTACAATAGCCTCCCTTTTATTAACCCGTTTTAATGGACCCATGACATCCCAGGCTGTGCTGACCAATATCCGAGAAATACCCTATAACTATACGTCTTTCTCCGATCGTGAAATTATTATCCGTTTTCTTGGAGAAGAAGCCTGGGATGTACTTAATACTCTGCGCAGTAAAAGGGTGACAGGCCGTTCTGCCAGAATGCTGTTTGAAGTGTTGGGCGATATCTGGGTGGTGTCCCGTAACCCGTTTATTGAAGACGATCTGATTGAAAATCCCAGGCGCCGGGATGCCCTGCTGGAGGCTTTGAATCACCGCCTGACCCAGATCCGCCTGCGCTCTGACGGCAATAAAGCAGTACTGGAACTGCTGGCCAGTGCTGAGAGAGCCGTACAGACGTTCAAGGGCTGGCTTATTGAAAGTGAAATTAAGCGCCGCAAGGTATTTAAGCGCCTGTCCAAAGTCACCCGTAAAGACAATATCTGTTTTGATGGACTGTCCAGAGTCAGCCATGTCACCGATGCCAGTGACTGGCGGGTAGAATTTCCTTTTGTGGTACTGACACCGGATACTGAACAGGAAGTCCTGACACTGGTACAGGTCTGTATTGAGCTTGGACTGGCCATTATTCCCCGTGGCGGCGGCACCGGTTATACCGGTGGTGCCGTTCCATTAACTGCTAACTCGGTTGTTATTAATACCGAGAAACTGGATGAACTGGGCAATGTGGCGTTTCAGAATGTTGCAGTCAAACCAGAGCCGGATACTGAAGTACAGCTGCAAAATATAGCCACCATTGCTGCCGGCGCCGGTGTGGTTACCCGCAGGGTATCTGAACAGGCAGAAGAAGAGGGACTGGTTTTTGCAGTGGATCCCACTTCCCAGGATGCCTCCTGTATCGGTGGTAATATTGCCATGAATGCCGGCGGTAAAAAGGCGGTTATGTGGGGGACAACCCTGGATAATTTATTATCCTGGAAAATGGTGACTCCCGATGCCCGCTGGATGCTGATCGAACGTCTGGAACATAATCTGGGTAAAATTCATGAAGTGGAAACCGTGCGCTTTCGGATCACCCGCTATGCCGCCAATGGTAAAGACATTGACACTCAGGACATCCTGGAAATTCCCGGCAGTGAACTGCGTAAGCAGGGTCTGGGTAAGGATGTAACCAACAAATTTTTAGGCGGCCTGCCGGGGGTTCAGAAAGAAGGCTGTGACGGTATTATTACCTCAGCGGTTTTTATTCTGCATAAAATGCCGCAGCATATTCGTACGGTCTGCATGGAATTTTTTGGTTCAGATATGAGCAACTCCGTACCGGCCATTGTAGAGACCATTGATTATATTAAAACCCGTTCTAATGTGGTGCTGGCCGGTCTGGAACATCTGGATGAGCGTTATATCCGGGCAGTGGGCTATTCCACCAAATCCCCCCGGGCCGAACTGCCGAAAATGGTGCTGCTGGCGGATATCGCTTCAGATAATGAAGATGCGGTAGCGGAAGCGGCATCTAAAGTGGTGCAGCTGGCCAATGCCAGGGATGCGGAAGGCTTTATTGCCACCAGCCCGGAAGCCCGTAAATTTTTCTGGCTGGACAGGGCCAGAACCGCAGCCATTGCCTCGCATACCAATGCCTTTAAGATCAATGAAGACGTGGTCATACCATTAGACCGCTTAGGTGAATACACACTGGGTATTGAGCGTATAAATATTATCCAGTCCATTAAAAACAAACTGAAAATTGTGGCTGCGGTTAATGATTATCTGCACAGTGATCTGCAGATTGCCAGCCAGAATCCTGAATTTGAAGGCTCTGAAGAAACCCAGACCATTATTGAAGACAAGAAACAGGCGGCTTTTAAGCTGATTGAAACTGTTCAGAGCCGCTGGAATACCCTGCTGGAACAGCTGGATACGCAGGTGGCAGAGCTGGCAGATAAAATTAATGTTGAGGATTTAACAACAGAGATAGAAAAGCTGGATAATCCCAGCTGTTTTGACCTGCTGCAAAAGCGGATTTTACGGGTATCCTATCGCCGTGAAGTAGAGCAGCCGCTTAAGGAACTGTTCAGCGGAGTTAACCTGTCCGGTATTAATGAACAACTGGATAAAATTCATGCCCGAATCCGTCCGGGCCGGTTATTTGTGGCTACTCATATGCATGCCGGGGACGGTAATGTACACACCAATATACCTGTACACTCCAATGATTATGAGATGCTGCATACGGCTGATAAGGTGGTAGAAGAAATAATGGCACTGGCGGAATCCCTGGGCGGAGTGATTTCCGGTGAGCACGGTATTGGTATTACCAAACTGCAGTTTCTTAATGATGATGTGCTGGAGGCCTTTAAAGGCTATAAGGAACAGGTGGATCCGGACAATCATTTTAACCCCGGTAAGCTGATGAAGCACTCCGGGCTGGAAAATGCCTATACGCCGTCATTACAGTTATTACAGCAGGAAGCCCTGATCCTGGAAGCCAGTGAACTGGGAGCTCTGAATAACGAGATTAAGGACTGTCTGCGCTGCGGCAAGTGCAAGCCGGTGTGCAATACCCATATTCCCAGAGCAAACCTGCTCTATTCACCGCGTAATAAAATACTTGGCACCGGCCTTATTATGGAAGCTTTTCTTTATGAGGAACAGACCCGGCGGGGCATTTCCCTGCGTCACTTTGATGAAATGAATGACGTGGCCGATCACTGTACCGTCTGCCATAAATGCCTTAATCCCTGTCCGGTCAATATTGATTTTGGCGATGTGTCCATCCAGATGCGTACTATTTTGCGCAATCGTAAAAAGAAGCGTTTTTCCCTGATGGGCAAGCTGGCCATGGCCTATCTGAATGTCACTGATCCCACGACCATTAAAATCATGCGTAAAACCATGATTGAATGGTCCTATAAAGCTCAGCGCCTTGGGCATCAGGCGGCGCGTTATTTTGGTTTGCTGCCCAGGGGCAGACAGCCTCATGTCACTCATGGTAAGGCACCAATTAAAGAACAGGTTATTAACTTTGTTAAAAAACCCATGCCTGCGGATATACCCTCTCAAACGACCCGTCAGCTACTGGGTATTGAGGATAATACCACGGTGCCTATTTTACGGGATCCTCAGAAAGTCAGTGAGGATTCTGATTCGGTCTTTTATTTCCCCGGTTGCGGTTCAGAACGTCTATACAGCCAGGTGGGCCTGGCCACTTTAGCCATGCTGTATGACGCTGGCGCACAGACTGTGCTGCCGCCGGGCTATTTATGCTGTGGCTATCCCCAGATTGCCGGTGGTGAAGCGGCTAAAGGTCAGGAGCTTTCTACAGACAATCAGGTGCTGTTTCACCGTATTGCCAATACGCTGAACTATATGGACATTAAAACCGTGCTGGTGTCCTGCGGCACCTGTATGGATCAATTGCTGCATTATCAGTTCCAGCAGATCTTTCCTGACTGCCGCCTGCTGGATATCCATGAATACCTGGCTGAAAAGGGCTATGCCCTGAATGAAAATCAGCAGGAAGGCGGTTATATTTACCATGACCCGTGCCATACGCCCATTAAAACCCACCAGCCTTTAACTGTGGCCAAAGATATTCTTGGGGATAATGTCATCCTCTCGGATCGCTGCTGTGGTGAATCAGGCACTCTGGCCGTATCCAGACCGGATATTTCCACCCAGCTGCGTTATCGCAAGCAGGAAGAGTTGAATAAAAACATTAACACCCTGCAGCCGCAAGCGGCGGACAAAGCCGTAAAACTGGTGACTACCTGTCCCGCGTGTCAACAGGGCTTAAACCGCTACCGCGGTGAAACCGGTATGACGGCTGAATATATTGTGGTGGAACTGTGCCAGAAAACCCTTGGTGATACCTGGCAGAAAGACTTTATTGAAAAGGTCACCCGGGGTGGAATTGAACGAGTATTATTGTAGAAGTTTACGAGATTTTCGCTTTAAGAGGAAAGTTTTCGGGATGTTTGATCATTTCTTCGGTTAAATCAATATCAATGTCAGGCCAGTAATAATGATCGGGTGATAATTCTTCAATATTGATAATGGCTTCAATGGTTTTATTTTTAAACCATGGGAAATCCTTATAAGCCATAAACCATTCCCCATTAGCGGTTAAAAGCCAGATACCATGGGAGGAAACATTCGTTACTTCAACGGTAAAAGTATTTTTTCCATGCGCTAATGAGTTCATTGCTGTGAAGCTCCACTAATAATTCAAGTTCTTTGAATTGTTTTCTGGAAAAATTATAATTGTTAGCCAATTGAATTTCCGGTTCAAGCCAGAATTTAGCCTCGCCATCACCAGAAATTATGTGTACATGTATGCGCTCTTCTTCTCTTGAGAAAAAAAGAACCTGTATCCTTTTTCCTTAAATACAGTAGGACTCATTGATTTCCTTATCTAAATAACTTTCCGTGTTATGACATTTAAAACCCTTCTTTAACTCCATTAGGAGTACCCACCAGCAGAACATCTGCCGGACGCATGGCGAACAGGCCGTTGGTGACGACGCCGACAATATCATTTAACTGTTCTTCCAGTTTAACGGGTTCCATAATTTCCATGCCGTGAATATCCAGAATAACATTGCCGTTATCGGTGGTAAAACCTTCCCGCAGTACCGGCTCACCGCCCAGCTTGACTATCTCACGAGCCACATAGCTGCGTGCCATGGGAATAACTTCAACCGGTAAAGGAAATTTGCCCATATAACTGACCAGCTTGGTTTCATCGACAATACAGACAAACTTGTCAGCAACGGCTGCGACAATTTTTTCCCGGGTCAGGGCACCGCCGCCGCCTTTAATCAGGTGCAGAGCCTTATTAGTTTCATCAGCGCCATCAATATAGACCGACATGGCATCTACTGAATTCAGATCAAATACTTCAATACCATGTCCGCGTAAGCGTTCCGCAGTAGCTTCCGAACTGGCGACTGTACCATTGATCCTGTGTTTGATTTTGGCCAGTTCATCAATAAAAAAATTGGCAGTAGAACCAGTTCCTACACCGATAATGGTATCTGGAACAACATGTTCGATAGCGGCCCTTGCAACGGCCTGTTTCATTTCATCTTGATTCATTGTATTTCCTTAATCAGTCTTGAATTTTTTGTGTCATTATCCTTGATTTTCCTTTAAAGTGCCAGTGGGGGGAGAGATAGACAAAGTTTATAAAAATTGGTAAGTTTATTTGGGTTACAATATTAGTTTGTGCATTACTTCCGTATCCGGTAATAGGGATTGCCTTACCGGGGACGCTCAGGCACATCCATGTGGCGGTTTAGGACTTTTCAACAACTTGTTTTTGTAAAAAGTCTTTATCCTGTGGGTTATCTCGGCATCCCTGCCTCCATAAACCCCAGTAAGGCAATCCCTATTACCGGATACTCTTGTAGAGTCCAGATTTGAAATATTGAAATAAATTTGTCTGTAAGAAGAGTGGGGGGTGGGGCAGAGATTAGTTCGTTATTTATATATTCGT
>JALUZF010000119.1 GCA_027012135.1 Gammaproteobacteria bacterium | reverse complement strand
AATATGGACCACGATGTTAGAAGTGATTTTTTGCCCTTACTGTGGTGAAAAACTTCCTGGTACTGAAAAGATTAACAAAAAATCCTATGGGAAATTCTCACATATTGATTCAAGTAGTTGGTCAAGTAAAGTTTCTTAAAAATGTTTTGTAGGTGTCTGCAAATTCTCCGGTCTAGATATAACTGTCAAATATAAAGACTGGTGGTCATCTGAGCCAAAATAGCCTTGTTTATATGTTGAGAAATCGAGAAATATAAAAAGAGTTTCAGCTCAAAGATTACATAATATTTCAGAATGAAATAATCAAAGAAAAGCCCGTTACAACCTCTTAGCAACTTCGATATGGAATGCTTGCCAATATAGTGAAGGCATTATGCAAACACTATAGCTGCTAGATCGGAAATTTGTTGGTGGTAGAATAAATTTGAAGATATAATAAATTATGACAAAAAAGATAAACCACACTGTGGCATTTAGTACCGGTATCATTGTCGGAGTGCTCTCTTGGGTAGTCATTACCAAACTCTTTAGGGTCACCGAGGTATACGACACCCCCGTGGGTGGTTATATTGCCATGCTTCTGCCTGCACTGCTTGCCTTTTATATCGCACTGACAAACAGCCTGACAAAGGCGCTGCTCTTTTTGGCGGGAGTCTATCTCGCTACGGTTTTCTACCCTTACTTTTTCGGAAACGGGGAGCAAAAGGCTTGGGTGGGGATCGGTGCAGCATTAGCATTTTCCTATCTGTTTTACGCTTTCGCGGGTGCATTGGCAGGATGGCTCGTGAGGGTGATCTATCTGAGATTTTTTGACAAACACGCAAAGCAGACGGCACAAAAGATCATGGATAAAATGGTTGAAATGGCTGAGCAGATCCCCCAATCTGCCTATGAGACCTACACCTATACCCAAAAAGCCGCGCGTGTCGGCTATGGCAACCTGATCTTTGCACTGCTGTTTGGTGTCATTGGAGCCGTAGTATATGTGTACCCCTCACCCCCGCTAAACCCCATAGAGATACCCTTTTTGCAAACAGCAATCAAATGGCTTGGTGTTTGCTTTATGCTCATCGCACTCTATGAGTTGATACGCTCCGTGCGGCTTATGGCGGACAACACTGCATGGCGCATCGTCATAGACGACACCGATCTTCTTTATGAAACCCCCAAAAGTACAGATGAAAAGAGCTTTTCGTGCAAACTGGACGAGATAGAGAAAATCCTTATAAAATTAGACATCGACCCCGAAGAAAGCATCAGTGAACCCACCTATAAGATCGTACTAAAAAACAGTCAAACATATCCGCTCTTTGGCGGTCGAAACCGCATAAACAAACAGCATCTCCTCGATGCACTTCGTGCAAGGGGTGTGCGGGTGGTGGAGAGGTATTGAGTTACTTTTTAGACACTTTTAATGTGTGATCTGTCAACACTTTCCCTAACCCAGTACCAAATTATGACAGCAAAGCTATGCTACCAGAGTGTATTAAGTAACTCACTTGCTCTAAGGTTTTGATCTGCTGTTACGAGTTGAGAATTATGTATTATTGAAGTGGCAGCAATTATTCTGTCAGCAGGATCACCGTTTATTTCAGAATTAAAAGTAACGGATAGCTCGACTATTTCCGGAGAAATTGGTTGTACCGAAACATTTCTTGATTGAAGAAACAGATTTAAAAAATTGGCGGCTGTTGAACTTACTTCAATACGCCTTTTCTTAATCAACATTGATATTTCCCAAAAAGAAATATCGGAAATTATGAGAGCATTGTGTTTGTCTGCTTTTTCTATTGCCGTAGCCGCTATCTCGGTAAGTTTAGAAGGCTCTAAAGCGTCCCATATAATTGCACATGTATCCATAAGAATCATGATAAAACATCCCAGTCACTATCTATCGGGCTAGTGATGTCATTTATTTTTGCTGAAGAAGCCAGTTCTTTTAATTTTTGCCTTGCTTGTTCTTTCTGGTTTACCGGAGGGGTAATTGTCGCAAGTAACTTGCCATTAGATGTTACAGATATTTGCTCTCCAGCATTGGCTGCTTCCAGATATTTCAGTAGGTTAGCTCTGAAATCGCTGATATTAATGATTAGCATTTTAAATCCAAAAAAAAGATTGTACAATGTGATGGTACAAGTATATAGTCAAGAGCACAGCAAGGCAATATTAATCGATAGAAAAACCAGCCAAAAAGGCAAACAAGTTACTATTTACGGAAGCAAATCGTAAATTCTGGCTGTCCTGGATACCGCCACTAAATCCCTAAATATTGACAAAATGTATAAAATTATATACATTTATAACTATGGATAGAGAAAAACCAATTTATTGGGTAGGTACAAGCTACAATGATTTGCTTGAATTTCCTGATACAACTAGGCAGGACGCAGGGTATCAACTTCATCGAGTACAAAATGGGCTTGATCCTGAAAATTGGAAACCTTTTCAAAATATTGGTGCTGGTGTAAGAGAAATACGAATTAGTGACGAAGGAAATGCTTTTAGGGTAATGTATGTCACTAAGTTTGCAGATAAAATTTATGTTCTTCATTCGTTCCAGAAGAAAACTCAAAAGACCAGCCCTAAAGATATCAACATTGCTAAAACTCGATATAATGCAATAGTGCGTGAGGAAAAATCATGAATAGTACTGATACTAATATCACTCATATTACCCCCTCAACTGGTAATATTTTTGAAGATTTAGGGTTTGAACCACAAGAAGCATCCAAATTAAAAATTAAAGCACAACTCATGTGTCAAATTAGTGAGTGGATAAAAAAAGAAGAATTAAAGCAAGAAGAAGCCTCACAGCTTCTACATGTTACACGACCAAGAGTTTCTGATGTTCTCCGTGGAAAGTCAGGAAAATTCACTATTGATGCTTTAGTCGATATGCTTGAAAGAATTGGCAAACATGTTAGTGTTCAAGTCAATTAACATATCAAAAAGTCCAACCAGAAAATAGGTAATCGTTATTTCGATTTTAAATATTTTTTTAGATCATAGTGATATAAAAAACCCGGCAGGGCAAATACCAGAAACAGGCAGATGGTAATAAAGTAAAATTCCCAGTTCTGGGAGAAGTTCCAGAATTCCCAGACGGGCTTATACGCCTGCCCGTACAGCTTAGTTTCAAGACCAATGGCAATGGCCATAACCACCAGGTACATTAAAAACCATTCAGCAAACCTTAGCCAGAAGCCTTTACCCTTATCAGAACCAAATACCAGCAGTACCTTATCCGTTATAAACGGCAGGTTTGCTGCAATAATGGCAACAAAGAATAAAATAGTAATAGCAACACTGGTATTCATGGTTGGGCCTTTGAACTGTCTCTTTTAGCAATAGAAAAGAGACAGCAGGGAAACAAGGAAGGTTCAGGAGAAAGTATTAATACACAGAGCGATTAAGGCAGTAGGATACAGTCCCAGAGCCAGAATAGCGACACCGTTAATACTTAAGGCCATGCGAATGTCCATACTGGCCTTGATAGGTGTGTTATCCATAGGTTTGTCAAAGTAAATAACTTTAACAACACGCAGGTAGTAGAAGGCACCAATAACAGAAGTAACTACACCGACTATAGCCAGCCAGACCAGACCGCTGTTAACCGCTTCCTGCAGTACTGAAATTTTTGCCCAGAAGCCCAGGAACGGAGGAACACCTGCCATGGAAAACAAAATGGCCATCATAATAAAGGCAAACCAGGGGCTTTTCTGGTTCAGCCCTTTAAAGTCATCAATATTATCCGCTTCAAAACCTGCCCGGCTTAGTAAAGCAATCATACCAAAGCCACCGACACTCATAATGGCATAAACAATGGCATAAAACATGGAAGCACCATAACCGGCCTGAGTACCAGTCAGCACACCCATCACTATAAAGCCGACATGAGCAATAGTGGAGTAGGCAAACATTCTTTTCAGATTGGTCTGAGCAATGGCGATAATATTACCCAGAGCCATGGATAATACGGACAGTATAATCAGGATCATCTGCCAGTCAGCATGCATATCGGTCAGACCGTCCACCAGCAGGCGGTACATCATGGCAAAGGCGGCTATTTTAGGAGCGCTGGATATATACAGTGTGACAGAAGTGGGTGAACCCTGGTACACATCGGGCATCCACATATGAAAAGGTACCGCACCCAGTTTAAAGGCGATACCGAGGATAATAAAGACCAGACCAAAACTCATCACTACCCTGTCGGCAGTGGAAACGGCTTTATTAATGGTGGCCAGATCCAGAGAACCGGTTACGCCATAAACCATGGACATACCATACAGAAGCATGCCGGAAGCAATTGCACCGAGAATAAAGTATTTCATGGCGGCTTCAGAAGCAATTGCTGAATCACGCTGCATGGCGATCATGGCATACATGGACAGAGATAATAACTCCAGTCCTAAATACACGGTCAGGAAGTTACCGGCAGACACCATTACCATCATACCCAGTACCCCGAACAGGCCCAGGATAAAATATTCACCTTTATAGATGTTTCGATCAATCAGATAGTCTTTGGCATAAATAAATACACCCATTACCACTATACAGATGGCCACTTTTAAAATACTGGCCATGGGGTCAAGAATAAAGGAACCGTTAAAGGTCGTCACCGTCTCCTGAGAATAACCGGTAAAAGACAAAACAGCCGTAGCGGCCAGAGCAATCAGCGACAGCATATAGGTAGCGCCGCGGCTGTCATCTTTTAAAAACAGGTCGATGATTAAAATAGCACACACCATCGTCAGCAAAAAGATTTCGGGCATCGCCGGCATAAAATCAGGTGTTACAAAATTCATAATAGTTTTACTCTTGTCCTGTTCTGTCTGTCTTAAGGCAGTTTGGATACCGAAATATGGTTAATTAAATTGTCAATCGTGGCATGCATAACATCCAGTATGGGTGCAGGATACAAACCAATAGCCAGTACCGCAATGGCCAGCACCAGCATCATAAAAAATTCCCGTTTGGACATATCTTCCAGATTTTCCACCTGCTCATTGGCCACCGGGCCAAAGACAACCCGTTTTATCATCCACAGGGTATAGGCCGCACCAATAATCAGGGTAACGGCTGCCAGGAAGGCATACCAGAAGTTGGCTTTAAAGGCCGACATAATGACCATAAATTCACCCACAAAACCGGAGGTACCGGGCAGGCCGGCATTGGCCATGGCAAAAAATACTGCAAAAGTAGCAAAGGCCGGCATGGTATTGACCACACCGCCGTAGTCTTTAATCATACGGGTATGCATACGGTCGTATAGTACTCCGACACTGAGGAACATGGCGCCGGAAATAAAACCGTGGGAAATCATCTGTACCATACCGCCTTCCAGTCCGAGAGCTGCACCGGCGGCACTGCCGGTATTTTCAGTAATTTTCCAGAACAGGAAAAAGCCCAGGGTAACAAAGCCCATATGGGAAATAGAGGAATAGGCAATCAGTTTTTTCATATCCGCCTGCACCAGAGCCACAAAGCCGATATAAACAATGGCAATTAATGATAAGCCTATGACCAGCCAGTCCAGTGCCGCACTGGCATCAGGTGTAATAGGAAGACTGAAACGCAGGAAACCGTAGCCACCCAGTTTCAGCATAATTGCCGCAAGGATAACGGAACCTCCGGTCGGCGCTTCAACGTGTGCATCGGGCAGCCAGGTATGAACCGGCCACATAGGCACCTTGACCGCAAAGGCCAGCAGGAATGATAAAAAGATAAGGATCTGGGCGGTCATACCCAGTGGCAGTTTATGCAGTTCCAGAATACTGAAGGTACCCACACCATTAACATCAATGGCGTGCATATACATATACAGCAGGGAAATCAGCATAAAGACCGAACCCAGGAAAGTATACAGAAAGAACTTAATAGTCGCATAAACCCGGTTAGGTCCACCCCAGATACCGATAATAACAAACATGGGGATCAGCAATGCTTCCCAGAACACATAAAACAGCATGGCATCCAGTGCTGCAAAAGTACCAATCATCAGGCCTTCAAGGATTAAAAAAGCGGCCAGGTACTGAGCGACTTTATAGGTAATAACTTTCCAGGCTGCAATGACAACAATGACCGTAATAAAAGTAGTCAGTAAAATCAGAGGCATTGAAATACCATCCACACCAATATGATAATTGATATGAAAACTGCTGATCCAGGGGATCAGTTCTTCAAACTGCATAGTGGCAAGGCTGTTATCAAACTGGGTATAAAGCGGTATGGACAGAACCAGAGTAGCCAGGGATATCAGCAGGGACAGCACTTTGGCTTCAATGCTGTTTTTGCTTCCTGTCGCCAGCACCAGCATCCCACCAATAATGGGAGTCCAAATCACCAGACTCAATAACGGCAAATTTGAAAACATGTATTAATTACCTTTAATTTCTAAACTTTTAATTGCTTTACTCAAATATTAACCAAAATTTGTTTATCGGTATGAGCAAAGTTAAATATCTTAATAGACCACAATCACCAGCAAGGCGATCAGCCCCAGAATCATGGCAAATGCATAATGATATAAATAACCGGTCTGCATATGTCTGATAATACCGGACACCCAGGCGACAGTTTTTGCTGAGCCATTGACAATAATACCGTCAATAATCAGCAGATCACCCACTTTGGATAATAAATGACCGATACCCCGCGTACCGCCTGCTATAACTTTTTCATTAAATGCATCAAAGCCGTACTTGTTATCCATAATATTGTAAATCAGTGAGAAAGATTGTTTGATCTTGCCCGGTACCGATGGATTTTTCATATACAGCAGCCAGGCCACAGCAATACCTGCCAGCATTAAAATAAAGGGTGTGGCGGTAATGCCGTGCAGTACCATGCCCATGGGTCCGTGAAATTCTTCTTTCAGGTGACCCAGTACATTATGCGCTTCTTCAACAAAGACTACACCGTTAAAATAATCACCATACAGGACACTGCTGATGGTCAGACCGCCGATTATTACCGAAGGTATAGCCAGCAGTACCAGCGGTACAGTAACCACCCAGGGGGATTCTTTTAAATGTTCTTTAGTATGATGATCCATACGCTCTTCACCATGGAAGACAATAAAGAACAGTCTTAAACTGTACAGGGCGGTAACAAACACACCGGCCAGAACCGCATAATAGGCAAAGGTTGCTCCGGGCAGATGAGACAACTGAACCGCTTCAATAATGCTGTCTTTTGAGAAGAAACCGGACAGTCCGGGAAAGCCGATTAAGGCCAGAGTACCAATCAGTGATGTCCAGTAAGTAATAGGCATGTATTTTTTCAGACCGCCCATTTTACGGATATCCTGTATATGATGCATACCGATAATGACCGAACCTGCAGCCAGGAATAATAAGGCCTTAAAGAACGCATGAGTCATCAGGTGGAATACCGCCGCGGAATAAGCTGAAGCACCCAGAGCCACTGTCATATAGCCTAACTGGGACAGGGTTGAATAAGCCACCACCCGCTTGATATCGTTTTGAATAATGCCCAGAAAACCCATAAACAGAGCGGTAATGGCACCAATAACCAGAATAAAGGACAGAGCCGTTTCAGACAGTTCAAACAGGGGCGACATTCTGGTTACCATAAAGATACCGGCAGTAACCATGGTAGCTGCGTGGATCAGGGCTGAAATAGGCGTTGGGCCTTCCATGGAATCGGGCAGCCAGACATGTAAGGGCACCTGGGCTGATTTACCCATGGCACCGACAAATAATAATAAACAGATCACCGTGATCATCGACCACTGAGTACCCGGAATAAGCTCAATGGTCACTCCCGCCTTGCTGTTGGCTGCGGCAAATACTTCCGCATAATCCAGAGTATTAAACAGCATCAGGATACCGGCAATACCCAGAATAAAACCAAAATCACCAACCCGGTTAACCAGGAAGGCTTTCAGGTTAGCAAAAATGGCACTTTCTTTCTTGTAGTAAAAACCAATCAGCAGATAAGACACCAGACCCACCGCTTCCCAGCCGAAGAACAGCTGCAGGAAGTTATTGGACATGACCAGCATATACATGGAGAAGGTAAACAGGGATATATAGCTGAAGAAACGTTTATAACCCGGATCATCGTGCATATAACCGATGGTATATAAATGCACCATCAGGGACACAAAACTCACTACCACCAGCATCATGGACGTCAGGTTATCCACCATAAAGCCGATTTCAAAACGTATGCCGTCACTGACCAGCCAGGTATAAACGGTTTCGTTATAGGTGGGTGCGCCGTCAAAGGCAAAATACTTAAATACAAACAAAGCCAGAACAAAGGATATGGCCACGCCGGCAATAGTCACGGTATGGGCAACCGCACGGCTGATATAAGCATTGAAGACCCCGGCGAGTATTGAACCTATCAGGGGGGCCAGTACAATGGCCAGATAAACTTGTGAGTCGCTATAATTTTCAAACACTGGATTAACCCTTCAATGAATCAAGTTCTTCAACATTAATGGTACGTTTGTTTCTAAACAGAACCACTAATATTGCCAGACCAATGGCCGCTTCCGCTGCCGCAACGGTAAGAATAAAGAACACAAACACCTGCCCTGCACTGTCGCCCAGATAATGAGAGAAAGCAATAAAATTGGTATTAACTGCCAGCAGCATCAGTTCGACACACATCAGCAGGATCAGGACATTTTTACGGTTGATAAAGATCCCGGCCATGGCAATGGAAAACATAATGGCACCAAGAACCAGAAAGTGCGTCAGTGATAACATTATTTTTGCTCCTCTTTTGCAGGCTCATATTTTTTAGGCTGAGCATCTACTTTAACGACCTGCAGACGATCCTTACTCTTAACTGCAACCTGATCTTCAATTTTCTGATGACGGGTATTAGGCCGTCTTCTCAATGTCAGGCTGATAGCTGCAATAATGCCCACCAGCAGGATCACGGCAGCAATTTCAAAGGAATACACATAGTCGGTATATAACACCTTACCCAGTTCAGCGACATTGCTGTAATCAGCACCATGACGATCAGGAATGGTAAAGACTGATTCGCTAAAGGATTCGCCGCCTACTACAAAGAAAATGGTTACAAACATGGCAATGGCTACCGCCACGGCAAGAGGCAGGTTATTCACAAAACCTCTTTTAATCTGGGCCATATTAATATCCAGCATCATCACCACGAACAGGAACAGCACCATAACGGCGCCGACATAGACAATAACCAGAATAATGGCCAGGAATTCAGCTTCCAGTAATAACCAGATAGCGGCTGAAGCAAAGAAACTCAGCACCAGAAAAAATGCTGCTTTAACCGGGTTATTAACGGTGATCACCATTAATGCCGAAAGCACCATAAAGGCCGAAAAAATGTAAAAAACAAAGGTTTCCATAAATTATTCCACATTTGGCAGACATTGGGTCTGACCAGTTTTGTTAATTTTGACGCTTGTGTTAACTACTTTAGGACTAATCCATTTTCGGATTAAGTCGCATCTGGTTCCTTTTCCCTTTGGGAGAAGGTTCCCTCACCCTAACCCTCTCCCGGAGGGAAGGGAATAATTAAACTTTTAACGATAAGGCGCATCTTGAGCGCGGTCAGCGGCAATCTGGGCTTCGTATTTATCGCCCACTGCCAGCAGTTTTTCCTTGGTCATTAATAAATCACCACGTTCTTCTCCGTGGTATTCAAAAATCCGGGTTTCCACAATGGAATCTA
>JALUZF010000118.1 GCA_027012135.1 Gammaproteobacteria bacterium | reverse complement strand
CGTCGTTATTGATGCTGTCTCCCAAATCAACACTGCTGTCACCTGTTCCGTCCGCGGAATCCTGAAATTCATCAAATTCCTGATCGATAACAGTTCTAAAGGTTATGGTGGCGTAAGTTCCATCTCCACCTATTCGGTCATTAAGGGTATCACCTGCCTGATCAGCACCGATAACTGTGTCGTCAGCGATAAAGCCGCCTTCCATTACACCGTCGTCTCCCATGGTCTGAAATTGATCGGAAACATTAAAAACGATCTGGGTCAGACCGGTTCCGGCAGTGGTTCCCCCCTGACCGTCATACTCATCTTCCGTCCCAACCAGGAAGTTGGCGTCATCAAAGTTATCGGACGTAGTTGTGCCGTTTTCATGCAGCACGATGGTCGGGATAAAGGAGGAGTCAAACGTCTGGCCGTCACCGAATACATCGTTAAGAACAATATTTCCACCGGCGTAATAATCGGAGATGTCAACTTCAACACTCCACTCAAGAGTTGCATTGGGTACAGGGTCTCCGCCACCAACAACGGAGACATCTTTATAGGTGACGATAGAGGCGAGCTGGATGGTATTGTCCGAAGGGGTATCGTTGTCCGAGTTTACACCATCTGATACGGTATTTCCTGCGTATTGCCCGGAAATGCTGGATTGATTCTCCACCGTCAGATCACCGCCGGTTGTCGGCAGCAATGGATTACCGTCGGCATCAACATCGGAGAAATAGACCGTGTATTTTATCTCCCATTCCGTGTGCCCGCTGTCCGGGTTATCGACACCGGTTAAATCACCAAGGTTGAGTTCGAGCAGGCGGTCATTGGCATCAGCACCCAGAACAGTCCAGGCTGTGGGTTCCGTAGTGCTTACCGGGGTGACGTCAGGTGCTCCGCTTCCACTCACTGGTGCAATGGTAACATCCCCTCTGTACACCGCGCCTTCAGGAAGATAGTCCTGGACAACAACATCGTTGATTGTCTCGTTGCCGGCGATATTCACCCGGAGAGTATATTCAACGGGATAATTAGGCCCGGTGACGGTCTGCGCCTCCGGTGCATTATTAATTTTATGAATATCCAGAACCTGTGGTGTAATAGAGAGAGAGCCGGTGTTTGTCTCCTGAATTGGTCCGTGTTCGTTGGTGGCCGTGTCGCCGAAATTGAATCCTGCACGATGAAAGATCTCATAGTCTGTACCCACCTGGGCACCTTCCGTCGTGGAGGCAACAGCAGTAAAATTGGCATCTATGGCCGGTTGACCCGTGGTATAACTGCCGAAAGGGTGGACCAGGTAATACCATTTGTCTCCAACATCAAAAGAGCCTTGTGGCATTTCCAGGTCCGTATCGGAAACAGATCCGGTCGTTTCTCCTGGATGTTCCGTGAGAATTGTTCCTGTGCTGTCTTCCCATCCGGTACCATTCCAGGTGAAAATTTCAGGGGAAACAGCGCTGCCGAATATGGTCGGTGAGCCAATAATCTGAATTTCGTGGGGCACGATGACATCAACAAACGGGCCGTACCCGGTGTCCGTAGCCGCGTTGTTACTGGTATCGTTATCAAAGCTAACAGTGAATACGAACTGACTGTTGATCATCGGCTCTGTATTGGTGGCCGCATCAAGTGAGGTCGGAAGCGGTGGAGCCAGTAATCCTCCCCAGTTTCCGGAGGCGTCATGCAGCACATGTACATCGATTTTTCCGGTCGAGACTTCAAGTTCCCAGTCTCCTCCTGTTGCCTCGTTTCCCGTGGCATCATCGGATGCGGCAACGTCCGCACCGGTAACTGATGCCATTGATTCAACAAACTCCACACCCGCGCCGTCTTCTGCAACATTGCAGCCATACAACAACAGGTCACCATTTTCGTTGAGTGCACTGCCCCACTGGCCAAGCCGGCTTGAATATTCATCGATATTGTCACTGTCGACGATAGTATTTCCAAGCCGGAGACTGCTGTTGGAGCCATGGGAAAGAATATGGATACCATCAAGATTAGAATACCCGGATAGCGTGTCGGTAATCTGTTGGAATTCGTCGTGGGATGCATCCAGTGTAACTATTTGGATTCCATTGAGAGTCTGTTCATAAGTGTCATTATTTTGCTCCGTGACAATTTCGCCGGAATCGGGAGATATATCTTCTATTATACCTGTCAGTAATGTTTCATGGTCGGTTACGGAGTTGTCAACAAAAACAACCTGAGATATATGCTGAGTGGAATCCAATACATTATCTGTTTGATTATCAGTAGCAGTTTCTCCTGTTGTATCAATAAGTTGGGTATCGCTATCAACGTCGGTGTTCGTCGTACTTGTATCCTCGGCACCTACATGCTCAGTGGTCGTATCGGCGGCATCACCCGGGGCGGTGTCCTTAGCGGTGGTAGGAGCGTTTTCATGGTCTGCAGCATGTCCGTCCAGAGTCTGATCGGTTGCGGTGTCGGTTACGACACCATCACTTTGGCTGGTTGGATTTTCGCCAACGGCTGATAGTTCGGCGCTATCTGTTGCTGCGGTGTTGGTGACGGCATCGTGGGTCTCAGGGGATGTGGCTGTCTGGTCGGTCTTCTGTGTACCGTTGTTTCCCACCTGGGCATCAGTCCGGTTATCATGGCCGGTGTCCGTGGCCTGCGTGTCCGAATTGTCGTGGTTGCCGTGTTCCGTTTCCGCGTTGTTTTGGGAATTCGTCGTTTCGGCGGCCTTGTGCTGTTGCTGTTGCTCGGCCGGTTTGACATGCTCTGCAACTGCGGCCCCAGCCTGTTGTACCTGGGCTTCGGTCGCCAGGGCAAGGGTGTCGTGGCTGTGCAGGTCATGGGCCACAGGTC
>JALUZF010000117.1 GCA_027012135.1 Gammaproteobacteria bacterium | reverse complement strand
TTGTGAAATGCAGGTTAATATTGATAAAAGTACGGCTGAAACCACATTTAAACTACTTGCTACATAACATATTATATTCATTATTATTTTCCCCTCACCCTATCCCTCAGGGAGAGGGTATAAAGGGTTGATACTGGACTCGATTGATATACACTTCTATTATCCCTTTAGGCCCCTGCACCATAACCTCCTCACCTTCTCTTTTGTTTAACAGAGCTTTGGCCAGGGGTGAATCCATACTGATTAAGCCCTGTTTAACATCAAACTCGTCAGGGCCCACAATACGGTACTGCTTTAATTCACCGCCCTCATCTTCCAGCTCAACCCAGGCGCCAAAATTAATTTTTTTCTGATCCTCCGGAATACGATCCACCACGACCATATCTTCCAGCCGTTTACTGAGAAAACGCACCCGGGCATCAATTTCCCGTAATTGCTTTTTGCCGTATATATATTCGGCATTTTCACTGCGATCGCCCTGGGCAGCCGCTTCCGATACCGCCTGGGTCACTTTTGGCCGTTTTACTTTCCATAAATAACGCAGTTCTTCTTCCATTTTGGCTATACCCTCTGGAGTGACGTATTTGGAAGAGGGTTTCCGTGGTGGTCTGTAACGCCCCATAATGATAATTCCCTGCTTTTTTATGATTTTTATTGACTGTTTCTCATTCTTTTCTTACACATAGGGATAAAAATAGCCTAAAATAGGTCTAACTGGTCAGTTATAGTCCGGAATATCGATCCTGATTATTATATTCAGCCTTTTTTCATTTAAAACCCTGCAATGTGCCCTAATATTATAATTAGTGTATTTATTTTATTTAAGAAGTTATTTTATGTTCAAAATGTGTTATCGCCATAATCGTCGTATCAGTCAAAGCCGGCAACAATCCATTTTCGTCCTGCTGCTGACGGCATTGATTCTACTGCCTGCCTTAAGTTCTGCCAAGGTTTTTAAAAGTGATGAATATATTCATCCCGTGGCACCGGAAAAAGATCAGGCCAAGCTCAGCTTTGTGATTGCCAAACAATTACAGTACCAGCATTATCGGCAGATGGTTCTGGACGACAAATTATCTTCTAAAGTGTTTGATGCCTTCATTAAATCACTGGATCCTAACCACACCTTTTTCCTGGCCAGTGATATCAAGGAACTGGGACGCTACCGTTACCAGATCGATAATGATTTTCGCCGCGGCGAATTAAGCCATGCCTTTAAAGCCTTTAACCTGTACCAGAAACGTCATGCAGAACGCCTGGTTTATACTCTCAACCTGCTGGAAAATGAATACCACAAACTGGATTTCAGCAAAGACGAAGAACTGGTTATTGATCGGGAGAACGAACCCTGGCCGGCCAGTCAAAAAGAACAGAATGATCTGACCCGTAAACAGCTTAAAAACCTGATCATCAGCTTCAAGCTGGCCGGTAAAGATGATAAGGAAATTCGTAAATTATTAATTAAACGCTATAAAAACCAGCTTAACCGCATTAAACAGACCAATAGCGAGGATGCTTTTCGCATTTATATCAATGCCCTGGCGGAATCCTATGATCCCCATACCCAGTATTTCTCGCCCCGGGTATCGGAAAATTTTGATATTCAGATGAGTCTGTCACTGGAAGGTATCGGCGCCATGCTGCAGTCTGAAGACGGTTATACCAAAGTCAAACGTCTGGTGCCGGCAGGCCCTGCTGAAAAAGGCGGGCAGCTTAAAGCCGGGGATCGCATTGTCGGTGTCGGCCAGGGCGTTGACGGTAAAATTGAAGATGTTATCGGCTGGCGTCTGGATGATGTAGTACAGTTAATTCGCGGCAAAAAAGGTACGGTAGTACGCCTGGAAGTGATCCCGCATAAAAGCAAGGATGAGCATAAAACCCGTATTATTCAGATTGTCCGTAATACCGTCAAACTGGAAGAACAGGCCGCACAGAAAGAAATTATTACTATTGAAAACAACGGCAAAAAGCAGAAAATCGGGATCATTGAAATCCCCACCTTTTATATTGATTTCAAGGGTGCTCAATCCGGCAAACCGGATTATAAAAGTACCACCCGCGATGTCCGTAAACTGATTGAAGAACTAAAAAAAGAAGGTATTGACGGCCTGGTTATCGACCTGCGCAATAATGGCGGCGGTTCCCTGCAGGAAGTTAATTCTCTGGTGGGTCTGTTTATCAAATCCGGCCCTACCGTACAGGTAAAAGCGGCGGACGGCCGTATTGCCCAGCTACAGGACGACAGCGATGAGGTGGCTTACAGCGGCCCGCTGGCGGTGCTGGTTAACCGTTTAAGTGCTTCTGCCTCCGAGATTTTTGCCGGTGCCATTCAGGACTATCACCGCGGCCTGATCATCGGTACCCAGACCTTCGGCAAGGGCACAGTTCAGGCTCTGCAGCAGCTGGAGCAGGGACAGATCAAACTGACTCATGCCAAGTTCTACCGGGTTTCCGGAGGCAGTACCCAGAATCGTGGCGTATTGCCGGATATTGATTTCCCAGCTATTTATGATAAAGATGAAATCGGCGAAAGCTCCCTGCCTGAAGCCCTGCCCTGGGATGAAATTTCCAATGCCGACTATAAAGACTACCCCGGCTTTAACGATGTGCTGCCGGCACTGAAACAACAGCATGCACAACGCAGCGCCAGCAACCCGGACTTTCGTTATATCCAGGAAACCATTGCCCGAATTGATAAAAAGAAAGACAAAAAGCTGGTTTCTCTGAACCTGGCCAAACGTCAGAAAGAATACCAGCAATCCCGTCAGGAACAGCTGGATATTGAAAACCGCCGCCGTCTGGCTAAAGGTGAAGAGCCTTATAAGAGCATTAAAGAGCTGGACGAAGAGGAAGACGTTCTGGGCCTGCATGAAGATGATGATAAAGAGGAAGAAAAAGAAGATACCGACAGCCGTACTCTGCTGGTAGAAGCTGCGCATATTCTGGCCGATTATATTCAGCTTAAACAGAGTGAGCTGGCCAATAAATAATACACTGTCAGAAAGGCTATGTTTGGGTAGTTAAATTTGGTTACAGAGGTATTTTAATCTGAGCAGTCAGACCGCCTGTTGGAGCATTTATTAATTCTATTTTCCAGCTATGGGCCTGTGCCAGGTGCGAGACAATAGCCAGGCCCAGACCACTGCCTCCAAAACCAGGATTACGGGAAGGTTCCAGGCGATAGAAAGGCCGAAATATTTTTTTAATTTCCTGTTCAGGAATTCCCTCGCCCTGATCTTTAATTTCTATAAGCAGCTGTTTCATCTTGTTTTTATGAATAAGATCATAACTTATAGTCACTGGTTTTCCCTGCCCATAACGAACCGCATTTTCCAGCAGATTATCAATAATACGTTTCAAGGCCACCTGGTAAGTCCAGATGGTTTCACAACGTAAAGACTGCTTTACATCCAGTTTAATGACAACATCCGAACAATCCTGCACCGCACTAATCGATTTCTGTAATAATGAGTACAGGTCAGTTTCCTGTGTTTTTTCTTTTGTCAGACAGCAAGCCAGCTCCATATAATGCCCTATCATCTCATTCATAAGAACAATATCCTGTTCTATACGTTGAGAAAGCTGAGGATTACGGCTATCCGATAACATTTCAATGGACAGAGCCATTCGTGTCAGAGGGGTTCTTAAATCATGTGATATTCCTGCCAGCATGATAGTACGGTTTTCCAGTAATTCATCTACTTTTCTGGACATGGCATTAATACTCTTAGCCAATACCACCAGTTCTTCACATCCGGTCTCCGCCAGAGGCTCAGGTGAAACACCATGACTCACCTGTTTGATAGCCCCTATCAGTCGGTTAATGGGCTTATTTAGGTGATAGGCCAGAAACAGGCTGGATAAGAAAGTTAATAACAGACCGGCAAATAAAATCGTATAAAAAACCACATGAGGCTTACCCCCCAGCTGATGCAAAGGTACCATCAACTCAAAGGGATAATTATTATAACTCAGTTTTGCTCTGTACAGTTCCGGGTTGCTACTATCTACATAAAACAGGCCAAAATGTTCAAATTTACGACTCAGGGCCTGTTCAAGATAATAAATATAAGGTTCATGAGGACGATCGTGAAGATTAATACTGGAATGACCACTTTGCAACTCAAAATTATAAAGCTGCTTTAAAGATTGACTGAATTGATTTCGCTGTTCTGGAGCCAGCTTAATCCAGTTTTGAGTCGATGTGAATATGGTTGCTGCCATAGTAACGGCTGATTTTTTTACCACGGGAAAAAGTAAAAAAACAATAAAGGAGATAAGAATCAGCACCTGAAAAACAAATAGTGTAATACCAATAATAATACCAGTTCTGGAGAATAATGAGGTGGATTTCTTTATCTTCATTATTTTCTGACCATATCACCAGAAGGGTTAAACCGATAACCGATACCCCGGATAGTTTCAATAAAACAGGGCGGCGTCCCCTTCTCACCCATCTTTCTGCGTATCCGGGAAATACAGACATCAATACTGCGATCAAATGGTGAACGTTCAAAGCCCTGCATCTGATCAATCAGCATATCACGGTTCAGAACACGATTAGGATGTTCAACGAGAATTTTCAGTAATGCAAATTCAGAGTGGGTCAGACTAATCCGGATATTATTTTTATACAAAGTATGAGCTTTAAAATCCATACAGAAAGTACCGAATCTTTTCGGTCTGTCAGCACTTTTATCAGGGGGATCTGAAAACTGTTGCTGCTGACGTCGGCTTAATGCCCTGATTCGCGCAAGTAATTCTCTGGGATTAAAGGGTTTGGCAAGATAGTCATCCGCACCCACCTCCAGACCAACAATACGATCAATGTCCTCTGCACGGGCGGAAAGCATCAAAATTCCGACTGAACTCTGACTGCGCAAACGTCTGGCAATAGACAGTCCATCCTCACCAGGCAGCATTAAATCCAGAATAATAATATCAGCAGAATGCTCTGACAACCATTGATCCATGGCCTCCCCATCCTCAACACTGGCTGCCATAAGCCCCTGCTCCTGAAGATAAAGCTGTATCAGCTCACGTATTCCGGGATCATCATCAACGATTAATACACTTAACTGGTCCATTGTTCCTGACTTATTTTTATTATCTGTCTGGAAATATGACCTCGTTACAATCCGTTACAAAAGTCGATATTCCAGCAATCAAATGGATACATTATTTAATGTATACTAACACCAGAATTACAAAAAACATAAAAAAACATGAAAACAAAGGAGAATGGAAATGAGCAATATAAAGCAGCTATTATTAGGTTTTGTTATTGGAATTTTTGCAGTGAGTATTCTTGGCTGGACACAGGCTCCCAGCATGATGCTGAAAGAACATGTCAGTCCTTATGGTGTCAAGGAAACTGTAGAAAAAATAAAAGCAAATGCTCTTAAAGAGGGCTGGGTAGTTTCCGGAGTAAAACCTCTGCATAAATCCGTTAAAAAACACGGTGGCTATGATTTATTACCCGTAATGCTTATTAACCTGTGTCAGCCGGATCATGCCTACAATATTCTTAAATCAGGACAGAATAAAATTGTATCGGTCATGATGCCCTGCACCATCAGTGTGTATCAGAAAAAAGATGGTAAGACCTATATAGGTACCATGAATGCCGGACTTCTGGGAACAATGTTTGGTGGTGATGTTGCAGAAATTATGGGTAATACTGTTGCAGAGCAACAACAGAAGTTTATTGCCTTTGCCCTTAACTAACAGCAGGAATTTTACAGGGAGTTGACAGCAACAGGTCAACCCCTGAAAAATCAAAATAAAATCAATCAGTTAATTAAACTTTCCAAATTTTTATATATAATTCCCCTCCAACCATCTGAAAATCCAGCCTATTAAAAAATAATTAACTTTTTTCATCTAATTTTCTTGCCCATCCTGAAATCCTGTCCCATAGTTAATAAACCGCCGTTGAAAAAACAGGCCGTTTTTTCTAATAAAGGTAATTAAAAAAACCGGCGGTGTCAGAACAAAACCAAAGGAGATAGACAATGTTCCATTACACTGAACTTGATATGTTTTGTAACGATGTAAAACGTTTTGCTGATGCAGATGGTTATGTACCCGAAGCAGAAGATATCTGTCAGGATTTTTCCTATCCTGATGAACAGTTTCGTAATCTAAGTACCTGGAGTGAGCATATACAGAATTCTGTTCAGGCAACCCGAACCGCCCAGCAGAAGTTAATGGCGTGGAAAAACCGCCTGTCCTGATAAGACCATTTTTTAATGCGGGCATTCTGCCCGCATTCCCGTTTCAGAACGAATTTAACACTTCCAGAAAATCATCCGCATATTTTTCCAGCTTACTGGCACCCACTCCGTTAATCTGGGCAAATTCGTGCAGGGTTTTAGGGTGGTATTCCATCATTTCCATTAACGTTGCGTCATGAAAAATAATATAAGCCGGTACGCCCTGCTCCTGAGCCAGTTCAGTACGTCGGACCCGCAGGGCATCCCAGAGCGGCTGGTTGGCACCGGAGGTATCGTATTCACGGTTTCTTTTTCTGCTGCCGGATTTTGACGCGGCTTTTTTACGCTCTGCTTTGTGTATGATGTCCTTACGAAAATAAATCTGTTCTTCGCCCCGCAGTACCGGACGGCTCTCTTCCGTCAGACGTAGAGACCCGAAACCATCCATATCCACGGCAACCAGTCCTCTGGCTATTAGCTGACGAAACACCGAGCGCCACTGCACTTCAGATAAGTCCTGACCAATACCAAAGGTGGATACCTGGTCATGGCGAAACTGTTCAATTCTGGAGGTCCGTTTTCCCCTCAGCACATCTATCAGGTAACTGACACCAAAGCGCTGACCGGTACGAAAGACACAGGATAACGCTTTTCTGGCTTCAGTGGTCCCTTCCCAGGACTCCACCGGCTCCAGGCAGTTATCACAATTACCGCAGTCATCCTCCTGCTGTTCACCAAAATAGCCCAGCAGACTGCTGCGCCGGCAGGAAGTAACCTCACAGAAGCCGAGCATGGCTTCCAGTTTACGCTGCTCCAGACGTTTAATATGCTCTTCAGCCTCCGAACCTGCCAGCATCTGGCGCAGCATAATCACATCCTGCAGGCCGTAAACCATCCAGGCATCCGCCGGCAGACCGTCACGGCCGGCCCGGCCCGTTTCCTGGTAATAGGACTCAATGCTTTTTGGCAAATCCAGGTGTGCTACATAACGCACATCCGGTTTATCAATACCCATACCAAAGGCCACCGTCGCTACAATCACCACGCCGTCGCCACGAATAAACAGATCCTGGTGCTGTTCCCGAACCTGGGCTGATAAACCGGCATGATACGGCAGGGCTTCAATACCCTGATCATTAAGCCAGCGGGCCGTTTCGTCCACTTTTTTACGGCTCAGACAATAGACAATACCGGCATCTCCGGCATGTTCAGTGGTAATAAAATTAAGCAGTTGTTTACGGGCATTGTTTTTCTGAGTAATCCGGTAACGGATATTGGGACGGTCAAAACTGCTGATAAACAGACGAGCATTAACCAGATCCAGGCGCTGAATAATTTCATTACGGGTACTTTCATCGGCCGTGGCGGTCAGTGCAATACGGGGCACCTCGGGGAACTGTTCATGCAGCAGGGAGAGCTGAATATATTCAGGCCTGAAATCATGCCCCCATTGGGAAACACAATGAGCCTCATCAATAGCAAACAGGGCAATATCAATCTGGTGCAGCAGAGACAGCATACGCTCCTGGCATAAGCGTTCCGGTGCCACATAGAGCATATCCAGTTCACCGCGCAACAAGCGTGCTTCAATATCCTGTACTTCGTGAAATGACAGGCTGGAGTTTAAAAACTCCACGGCAACACCCTGGATTTTCAGGGCAGCCACCTGATCCTGCATCAGGGCAATCAGGGGAGAAACCACGATCCCGGTACCGGATCGGATAAGAGAAGGGATCTGAAAGCACAAAGACTTGCCGCCGCCGGTCGGCATGAGCACCATGGCATCACGACCGTCCAGCAGCTGATTGATTATGGCTTCCTGTTCATCACGAAAGTCACTATAACCAAACACCTCCTTGAGAACCTGCAGAGGTGTCTGCTGATGTAGCACGGCACAATTCCCTGTCATTGTTTCCTTGCCATTTTTGTGTAAAGCGTTCCTTTACTTTAACTGCTCATGCAACAGGTTGAGAATCCGATAAGAAGTTTTGGAAGTATCGGGCTTGCCATTGGAATCCAGAACAATAATCACCGTATCATCGCCACGTGGGAACAACTTGATCTGGTATTTACTCCTGTCCGTAGCCGTTTTATCTTCCCAGAACTTCAGGCCGGAGAAGAAACCGCCTTTTTCCTCAGCCAGCGGATCATTATAGGTAACAAAGTAAACACCTTCGTCACGGTTACGATCTTCCACCACAAAGTTAATACGATCCAGAGCCACCCCCGTACGACGCCAGGCCCTGGGGAAAGTTTCCTTAACCACCAGACGGGAATTACCCTGAGCATTTCTGGCAATCGTAGCCCGATCAATCTTTTTGGTAGCAGTACGTGCCAGCAGGGCTTTGGCTTTCTGTTCTTCCACACCCATATAAACCATCATACGTCCCAGCATTTCCGCTTCCAGTTCCGGATCCCTTGGCCGGGGTTTCCAGATGGTACGTTCTGTGGTGCTGTCTTCTATGACTTCTTCCATACCATAATGAGTCAGATACAGGTCAACCTTGCCGGGTTCGTCACTTTCCTCAATACGCACCCGGTATTTATCCCGGGTACCGGCTGAATAGAAGGACTCCAGCACATAACTTAATGCGGAACGAATAAAATCCTGTGGAATATCCGCCCGGTTTTCAGCCCATTCCGTTTCCAGAATACCGGTAGCCGGGTTTTCACGTTTAATAAGCATACCGGAGTTTAACCAGAACTCACGCATTTTTTCCCAGACCTGCTCCTTGGTACCGGTAATGACCAGGTGACGAACATCCTGGCCTTCCTTAACCAGTTTGATGTTCTCCTGTTTAGGCAGTACTTTGTCAACCACAACACCGCCCTGCCGCTCCTTACTATAATCCTGATAGGAAGCGATGCCTCCGGTATTAATATCCGGTACAACCATCATTTCATCATAATTAGCATGAGTCAGATCCGGTGGAATTTCCAGCGGTTCAACATCACGGCTCTGTTTCTTGTAATCCACTTTACGACCAGCAAAAGTATCATCCAGGCCGGAAAAACTCTCACAGGCAGTAAGTACCGAAGCAATAGCCACCACAATAGCCAGTCTGGCAAAGGGCTTTATAGTATTCCCAGTTCTGACAGGACTTTTAGCTATTAGCGACATTATTTTTGTTTGTTGCGTCGATGAACTCATTTTTGAACCTGTGTTAGTACTTGTCATGATCAATATTTATCTCTGTGTCTGTTTCTTACCCGCTCTTGTTAGCGGCTTATATTAATTAGTATCAGGAAAGGGATGCCTGTTTCACCGCATTGCGGATCACCTCATGATATTTTGCATCCAGCACCGTTAAGGGCAGTCGAATACCTTCCGGTATCAGCCCCATATCATATAAAGCCCACTTAACCGGAATGGGATTAGATTCTACAAACAGTTTCTGGTGCAGCGGGAGCAGTCGCTCATTAATACGGCTGGCTGTCTCGCGATCACCGGCTAAGGCTGCGGCACACATCTCATGCATCAGTTTAGGCGCCACATTAGCGGTAACGGAAATATCCCCTTTAGCACCCATTAAAATCAGTTCCATGGCCGTTGCATCATCACCGGAATAGACATCCAGCTTATCACCACACTCATCCATAATCTGCTTACCGCGCTGTAAATCTCCGGTGGCTTCCTTAATACCCACAATATTGGCAATGTCCGCCAGACGGGCCACGGTTTCAGGTAACATATCCACGGCAGTACGGCCGGGTACATTATAAAGAATTTGCGGGATAGCCACATTTTCAGCAATGGTTTTAAAATGCTGGTACAGACCTTCCTGGGTCGGCTTGTTATAGTACGGCGTCACCAGCAGACAGGCATCCGCACCGGCATCCATTGCGCATTTAGTCAATTCAATGGCTTCGCTGGTGGAGTTAGCACCGGTACCGGCAATAACAGGCACACGGTTATTCACCAGTTCCACAACCTGTTTAATGGTCTGACAATGTTCCTGCTCATTAAGCGTTGCGGATTCACCGGTAGTACCCACAGCCACAATGGCATCGGTGCCATTTTCCACATGAAACTCCACCAGCCTGGCCAGCGACTCCTGATCCACACTGCCGTCTTTATGCATGGGTGTCACCAAAGCAACCATACTGCCACTAAACATTTAATATCTCCAACAATCCAGTAAAAAAAGCCGTCAAATAATCTGTCAAGCCAAACGTCAAATCAAACAGAGTTAAACACGATTTTTTTAAATAATCCCTTATTATCCTTGATTATCTGCCAGAAAACCACTGCATTTAATGCATTTTTTATTGGGGCTTTATTTATTGTTTTATGTGGTCAATAATTAAATCAACTTAAACAACTGGAATATTAAATCTATGTCTGACAAACCTGAAGACCAGTTAGTAATTTCAGCCATTGGTACAGATCGCCCCGGTATTGTTAATGAACTGTCCCAGCTCATTGTACAGAACAATGGTAATATTGATGACAGCCGCATGACCGTACTGGGCGGAGAATTTGCTATTATCCTGTTAATTTCAGGCTCTAAAGATGAGCTCAGTAAAATAGAGCAGACACTGCAGCAGGAAGCAGATCGACTGAAACTGAATATCCTGAGCAAACACACCCGGCCTGAGGGCCAGGCTGAACAGCAACTTCCCTATGTAGTTGAAGTACTGGCCATGGATAATCCCGGTATTGTTTACAAGCTGGCCGACTTTCTTTCCAGCCGAAATATCAATATCCAGAGCATGCAGACCGAACGTTATCCTGCCCCGCACACGGGAACCCCTATGTTTGCCATTGAAATGATCATCACCATCCCCCAATCTATTATTATCAATGAACTGCGGGATGATTTTCTGGATCTCTGTGAAGATATGAATCTGGATGCTTCTATTGAAGCCGCCCGTTAATCTCATGGTAGCTATTCAGTTACATTTCAAGAAAAATAAAATGGAGTAATCAATGAGTCAGATAGAGGTAGGCAAAAAAGTACCGGATTTTACCGGCCCGGCAACCAGCGGCTTAGAGTTTAAACTCAGCGATTATAAAGGCAGTCCGGTACTGCTGTATTTTTATCCCAAGGATAATACGCCCGGCTGTACTCAGGAAGGCAAGGATTTTCGTGATCATTATGCTGAGTTTGAAAAAAAGGGCATTAAAATTTTCGGCATCTCCCGTGACGGCATCAAAGCCCATGAAAACTTTAAAGCAAAATACGAATTTCCCTTTGAGCTTATTTCAGATAAGGACGAAACCATCTGCAAACTGTTTGATGTTATAAAGGAAAAGAAAATGTATGGTAAAACCCATATGGGTATTGAACGCAGTACTTTTCTGATTGATGCTGATGGAGTGCTGGTTAAGGAATGGCGGAAGGTTAAGGTTAAGGAGCATATTGGGGAGGTGCTGGAGGCTATTGGGGAATTGTGAGCGTACAGCTTTCAGAAAAAGCATAGACTTTTGTCCCGGTTGGGAAATTTATTTTTAATGGACTTTTTTATGACAGAAAATGATGGTGAGAAGCGGCTTTTTGTTCTTGATACTAATGTTTTAATTCACGACCCGACGGCACTTTTTCGTTTTGCTGAGCATGATCTGTTTCTGCCAATGGTGGTGCTGGAGGAGCTGGATAATAATAAAAAAGGGCCTTCTGAAGTGGCTCGAAATGCCCGGCAGGCCAGTCGTTTTCTGGATGATCTGACCTCGGGTGCTACGCCTGAGGAAATCCGCCAGGGATTGAGTCTAAATCAGCGTATTGGTTTTGATGAAGAGTCTGACGAAGGCCTGATAGCGACTGGTAAGCTGTTTTTCCAGACCGAGCCCATGGGTGATAATATTTCCATGCCGCTGCCCGGCAAAAACAATGACAATTCCATTATAGAAATCACCGTTGCCCTGCAGAACAATCCTGACCTGCCTAAAGTCTCCCTGGTCAGTAAAGATATCAATATGCGTATCAAGGCTGCCGCCATTGGTGTGCACGTGGAAGATTATAATAATGACCAGGTGCTGGAGGACGTTAATCTGCTCTACAGCGGTGTAATGCACCTGACGGAAGATTTCTGGGATACCAGTACCAAAGAGGTGGACAGCTGGTCTGAGGAAGGCCGGACTTTTCATAAAATTACCGGTGATGAAGCCCGAAAATGGCAGCCTAATCAGTTTATTGTGATTGACGATGATGCTGGTTTTGAAGCCATTGTCCGGGAAAACAGTGACGATGGCGCCATTGTGGAACAGGTACAGCAGTTTTATTCCGAAAAACAGGCGGTCTGGGGTATTATGGCCCGCAACCAGGAACAGAATTTTGCACTCAATCTGCTACTGGATCCTGAAATTGATTTTGTTTCCCTGGTTGGTCAGGCCGGTACCGGCAAAACTCTCCTGACACTCGCCGCTGGACTGGAACAGGTACTGGACGAAAAAATCTACAGTGAAATTATTATGACCCGGGTCACAATCTCTGTCGGTGAAGATATTGGCTTTTTGCCCGGTACAGAAGAAGAAAAGATGGCACCCTGGATGGGCGCCTTAATGGATAACCTGGAGGTGTTAACCATGCATAATGACGGTGGTGAATGGGGCAAACAGGCCACCAGTGACCTGCTTGCCAACCGGATTAAGATCCGCTCCCTGAACTTTATGCGTGGCCGTACCTTTTTAAACCGTTATATTATTCTCGACGAAGCTCAGAATCTGACCTCTAAACAGATGAAAACCCTGATCACCCGTGCCGGCCCGGGAACCAAGATTGTCTGCCTGGGTAATATTGCACAGATTGATACACCTTATCTGACTGAAACTACATCAGGTTTAACCTATGTGGTGGATCGGTTTCGTAAGTGGGATCATAGTGGGCATGTTACTTTGAAGCGCGGTGAGCGATCCAGGCTGGCGGATTTTGCTTCGGAGGTGCTTTAGGTGTTCAGCGTTCAGAAAGAGCTTAAAGCGTTGAGCGTTGAGCGTTGAAAAAGAGCTTAGAGTGTTAAGTGTTAAGGAAGAGCATATAATGTTTGGAGGTATTTTTTGATTATAAATAGATATTTGATTTTATTTTTTGTTTTGCTGTCAGGTTTTCTTAGTTCCTGTAGTAAAGGGCCTGATCCACGGTTGACGCTTTGTCAGGATCTTGGGCAGATGTTGCTGGGTGTGGCGGATAATAATATTGAATGGACCGGGCATAAGCCGGTTATTAAGGGGTATCAGGATCTGGAAATGCAGGTTGCTTTTAGTTTTACTGATGAGCATGGTCAACAAAGTCAGGGACAGGCTGCTTGTTTTTATCCTTATGAGCAGGATGATATTGGGGCTGAGACGTTTGAAATGCCGACAGCAGCTTATTCAACCTATCCGGTAAAGATGGTGCTTAACGGAAAAATTATTGATAAAAAATTACTGGCTCAGAGCATTAATAAGGTGATGATTATGCAGGGTAAACGGGCTATTGAAAATTTACAGGAAAAATTAAAGCGCTGACACTGTTTTTTGTGCAGACTTACCCGGTATTACGCCCTGCAG
Organism: Gammaproteobacteria bacterium; assembly: GCA_027012135.1. GTDB lineage: Bacteria > Pseudomonadota > Gammaproteobacteria > GRL18 > GRL18 > JANELJ01. The sequence continues at coordinate 15,564 of JALUZF010000117.1, read as the reverse complement.
GTCAATTTCCAGTTTTCCCAGCGGAGCATCCATAGATATTCTTACAGGTAGTTTCTGACTGTCCTGACTTATCCAGACATAGAAGAATTTCTCTGGTTTCTGGCGTCTGTTGATTTTATATTTTACCGCCTGGTATTCTTTGCCTGAAACCTTTACGGCTTCTATACCCTGCTGTTGTATCTGATAAAGGTAGATGTCATCGGCAATAACCACGGCAGTTTCATCCTGAGTTTTCTGTTCAGGCAAGGTTCTCAGGTGATAAATCAGTGACAGGGGATCGAGGATCCGGGAATAAGTAATTTTATCCCCCTGCTCATCAAATATAAAATAGCTCAGGTTATTTTCCAGCGGCGGGTACTGCCTAAGAAAATCGGGAATATCCTGCTCTCCGTCTGCCTCCCAGGCATACCTACTGTCCAGGTTTAAGAATCCGGAATTCAGTTGTTCTTTTTCACGTTTTTTATAAAGCAGGGTTTTCTTATTTGCCCAGTCCAGAAACAAAAAATCATGGGACTGGCTTTTACCCTTATCTACCTCTTCAACCTGCAGTGTTTTCTGCAGGCTGTTATCCAGTGTTGTGGTATAAGTAAAACGCACCGGTTGAATAATTTCGGCTTTGGTGTAATTCTCGGTACTCAGAGACAGAACAAACTGATGGCCCCTGTGATTATCCAGGGTACTCTGATTGGGTACAAATTCCAAGGTGGCGTCAGCAATATCCGCCCAGATCATTGATGTCAGAATACCCCGATAGCTCAGTTTATACTGCAGTTTTTCACCGGCCTGAAAAGGCAGTGTTTTTTCTGTGTCGGCATAGGCGTTGCTGATAAACCCAAAAACCAGCCAGAACAGTAAAAATTGCCAAAGTGTTCTATATAGCACCAACTTTCTCTCGATTTTAAATAATTGTATCTATTCAGCATTATCTAACCGTGCCTGACTGCAGATACTGTCTTTCCGGGGAGCGCGGGCATCGCCCGCGTTCCGGAGGTATTTATTCTTTCACCTGTTCCGGCGGTACAGTCGGCCAGACAGTAATTACCGAATTCACAAGTGTGCCCAGTGGAATGGCAAAAAATACCCCCCAGAATCCCCATAGTCCGCCAAAGAACAAAATAGCCACAATAATGGCCACAGGATGAATATTAACCACTTCAGAAAACAATAAAGGAACAACAACATTACCGTCCAGTGCCTGGATAATACCATAGGCAATCATCAGCCAGGCAAACTCTGTACTCCAGCCCCACTGGAAAAAAGCAATCAATGCCACGGGGATTGTCACCACGGTGGCACCAATATAAGGCACCACAACAGACAGCCCTACCAGCAATGAGATCAGCAGCGCGTATTTTAAATCCAGTAATGAAAAAGTAATAAAACAGGCCACTGAAACAATGGTGATCTCCCAGAACTTGCCACGCACATAATTACCAATCTGCTGATCCATTTCCCGCCAGACCTGGGTAGATAAGCGGGTATCGTCAGGTAAAAAACGCCTGAACCAGCCCAGTATTTTTTCTTTGTCTTTGAGAAAGAAAAATACCAGCATTGGAGCCAGAATCAGGTAAATCATAATAGTGATACTGCTTTGAATGGAATACAGAGAGAAAGTCAGTACATCTTTTCCCAGCTGAGTGACCTCTGACTGAATCATGGCAATCAGTTCCACCACATATTCCTCGGAAATATAGTTATAATTGGAAGGCAGTTGCAGCAATATCTGCCGGCCCTGTTCAATATACTTTGGTGTATCTTTAATTAAATCGGTGACCTGTTCCCATAACAGGGGAGTAATAATAAACAGGGTGATCAGCAAGGCCGTCAGAAAGCCGATAAAAACCAGCAGCACAGAATAAAAGCGTTTATGGATCCAGCGGTTAATAAACACCACCAGGCCTTCCAGCAGATAGGCAATAACAATGGCCGCAAAGACCGGCGCCAGGGTATCATTAAAGGTAATAACAATAGTAAACGACAGGATCAGAAAGCCCACCAGAAAAATAATCTGGGGATCAGAAAAATTACGCTGAAACCAGCGCTTTAACAGCTCTACCATACCACTCCGTTCTGCTTGTGTTTACTGCCTGAGTTATTCATTATCCCCTGCCTTGTCACTCGCCATCTGCTTACAGAATTCTTTATAGCGATTCTGAAATAAAATTTCCAGTTCATCAATTACTTCTACGGCAGCCCGGCCCTGAACCAGGTGCTGCGTCATTAAAGACGCTGTTTCATTAAGCATAGTATCCTTTTTTAACATTGGGAATGTAGCCGAAAGCCGCTTAATGGCAGCTACTACCCGCTCTTCAGAAGGACGAGGAATAATTACCGGCTCATCAATACTGGCTTCAATAAAACGACCTTCTTTTTTGGCCTTTTCCAGTAAAAACTCCGCATAGGATAATAAACTATTGCAATCATTCTTATCCAGATCATTAAAAATCGCCAGTAGTTTTTTTTCTGCTTTAGTCATATTTCACCTCGTCATGTAATTTTACATGCTTAACAAGGTGTATGGAAATATTAGACCACATCAGATTATATCACCTTTTTCCTGCTACAAGATTGAGTCCCGATCCAGAGAATCCAGGATATTGCGTACCACCTGACTGGCCCCGCCCTCTCCCCATGATTTAGCCTGTTTCAGATACTGCTGAAGCTGTTTAAAATATTAATTTTATCAGCTACTATTAAAATATCTGGATGAATAGTTATTTTGTGCTGATAAAATATCCAGTTTGGTGTATAATTAACATATGTTAATATTTTTCTAAGTCCAAGGTACTATACATGATTACACCTGAATCCTTTACCAGAACACTCGCAGATCCAACCCGATTACGCATTCTCATGCTACTACTTCAACAAGATGAGTTATGCGTTTGTCATTTGACTGGTATTCTGGAAATGGTTCAGCCCAAAGTATCCAGGCATCTGGCGGTACTACGGGAAAATGAGTTGCTACAGGATCGCCGTAGCGGTTTATGGATTCACTATCGTTTACACCCTAACTTACCTATCTGGTGTTATAAAACACTACAATCATTATCAACGGGTTGTATGAGAACGGAACCTTATGTTAATGACCAGAAACGACTTGGAAATCTGAATATATGTTCAGAGTCTAAGAAACCCCCTAAACTTAGCATAGCGTAAAAGTATTTATCCTGCTATACCCGCTATATATTGGAGGCTAAACCTTTAAAGCTTAAATAATTAGCGGGATAAATCAACTCAGGCTCATACGAGAGTTTAGCCTGTCTTAAGCCTGGGATCCCCAAATCCTGCTCTCTGTTGATATATCTGCATTTATCTTTTAATACTTTAGCGGTTTCCCAGTTAATGATTTGGGCAATTCCACCGTAGCTATAATTTACTTTTTCAAAGTGAATGGTATAGATATCCCTGTTTAGGCGACTGTAAACTGCAAAACCAATCAGTTTGTTCTCTGTATCATTTTTAATATAAATAGCAATCCCTTCAAGAGGAATACTATTAAAGGATTCCAGGCCTTTTCTTATAACAATAGCTTCTTCACGAATGCTGTTACTAACTGTCTGATATTCTGCCACCATACTTTCGATCATCGAAATGCAATCCTTACGAACAGCAATTGAGTCCATTGGCCTGACCTGATAATCAGGGTACTTTCGTAAAAACTGGGAGATATGATTTTTTTTCTTGCGTAGTTTTTTCCCACTAAGCATAACTAACTTTTCTGTCGAATATATATATTCGGCCAGCCCTCTTTCATTTTCAATATCATAATAGTGACTAAGTTCAGGATATCTTTCAATAATATCAGGCGGGACATTTGAAATATCGCCACTGTACCCATCCTGCTTCAGGCTCGTCGACAATTTTAAAAGACCCGACAGAGTAATATTATCACCCATGGGCATTAAAATATAATCGTTTCGGGTATCAAGCACGACTAACCAGTCATTAAAAAAGGACAGTTTATAGTGGTAAATATCATCCCATAAATACAGACTGGCGAAGCTGAATTCACAGGAAAACTGATTATATTTGTCGGCATAGCTGGAGACGGTTTCACGATCAGAGTACTCCAGGCTTTTTAATAGAGGATACTGGTTTTGCGGATAAGGTATATTGGTTTCGGCTTGCTTCATTTTGCAGTCAGTTTTTTGTTTTAAGTGCAGTAATTATTCCATTAAGAACCTCAACAAGCAACTCCTGTTAATATCAGTGACCCCATAACTATCAGAGTAACAGAAACAGAACCCGTATATAAAAGGAACTGTATGCTTGCCGGGACTGGTCGGTTATTGACATCTGTGGGGAGGACCTTTATATTAAATATATTCGGTTCCGTATATATTTTGACCACACGATTCATCATTGCTTAGAGAGGTTATCAGCACTACAATGCATCATCAGAAACCGAAAGGAATGCCTCGATGCTTCAAATTCTAGCAATAGGCAGTGCTGTAGCACTTGGAAACCTGGCCCTGGGACGCTATTCCAGGAGGCTCAGGCACAAACGTTACCCAAAGAGCAAGCTCAACACCGGGCTGTCGCCCAATTCGCAAAAGCCGCCAACTTCACAAAAGTCATCAACTCACTGGGTGCAGGGTACAAAACAGAAATTTTTCACCCTTCGAAAGGTGATTGCCATCTCTTTGGGCGGGACACAGGAGCGTGACAGGCAATTTCAGCGATTAAATGCGCAGCGTGGCAAAGGTCGTGCCAATACGGCAAACCAAAAGCTGGACATGAGGATCAATATCGCCATTGGCCTGATGGGTCTCGCGGCAGCCGGAACATTTTTTTACGCTCCCTTGCTGCGCATAGCCGGCGTGGGAACCCTGATCAACAACCTGCCGGTTTTTCAGGAACTGTCCAGGAACCTGAGAAAAGGACGTATAACCACCGAGCTCCTGGAAATTGTCTCCCAGATCAGCCTCCTTATAACGGGGTATTTCTTCCTCACCACGCTTGTCTGCTTTATTGCCCTGCTGGATCTGAAGCTGCTAAGACGAACCGAACAACACTCACAGCAGCAATTAATCGATCAATTCACTCAAAAAACGCATTCAGTATGGGTGTTCGTCGATGGCACCGAAGTCGAGATGCCGCTGGAAGCAGTGCGTAAAAATGATTTTGTTATTGTCAATGCCGGTGAGATCATTCCGGTTGATGGGATTGTGGTAGAAGGTGTCGCGACTATCGATCAACACCGCCTGACGGGTGAATCGCAACCGGTCGAAAAAGAAAACGGTGCAACTGTTTTTGCTACGACTCTGGTACTGTCCGGCCGCATACTGATTCAGGCAGAGCATACCGGCTCCGATACCAATGCAGGGAAGATCGGACACATCCTGGAGCAGACCCAGAACTTCAAGGAAGATGTGAGATTGAGAGGAAAAAAGATTGCTGACGGTTTTATTGCACCAACCCTCCTGGTCAGCAGCTTAACTTTACCTATCCTTGGCCCCAGTTCTGCCCTGGCCATTCTCTGGTCTGGATTTGGTTACGACATGAAGTTATACGGCCCCATCAGTGTCCTGAATTTTCTGCACATCATGGCCAAAAATGGAATATTGATCAAGGATGGCCGTTCGCTGGAAATGCTGCAGCAAATCGATACTGTAGTTTTCGACAAGACTGGTACTCTGACCGTGGAACAGCCCAGGCTTGGTCTGCTCTACCCGCTCGCTTCGTATGATGATAACACGTTACTCACCTACGCCGCAGCCGCCGAATATCGGCAGAATCATCCTGTTGCAAAAGCCATTTTAAGCGCTGCCGAGCAGCGCGGACTGACACTGCCAACCATTGAGGATGCCGCCTACCAGGTTGGCTATGGTATACAGGTGACATTGAATAAAAAGCTGATTCAGGTCGGCAGTGCTCGATTTATGCAACAGAAAGGCATTCACTTATCTGCTGAAATAAAAGCCGTGCAAAACCAGGCTCACGAAGCAGGCAGTTCACTTATTTATGTAGCCGTCGATGATCATCTGGCCGGGGTATTGAGACTGGATCCCTGTATCAGACCAGAAGCCAAACGGATTGTTGAATATCTGAAGACGCAAGGCATAAAGATGTCAATTATTTCGGGGGATCAGGAAGAACCCACTCGCCGAATTGCCCAGGAACTCGGCGTAGACAGTTATTATTCTGAAACCCTCCCGGAGCAAAAAGCTGAACTGATCACCAAACTGCGTGCAGATGGTAATACTGTAGGTTATATCGGTGACGGTATCAATGATGCCATTGCCTTACAGGCAGCAAATATTTCCATCTCTTTGAGCGGAGCCTCCACGGCCGCAACAGACTCGGCTCAGATTATCCTGATGGATGGTGATCTGGCGAGAATCGAGTCCCTGTTTGAGATCGCCAGGGCATTTGAAAAAAATATGCAGGCCAACTATCTGAATTCCATGATCCCCGGTGTGATCACACTAAGCGGGGTATTTTTTATGCATATGGGTCTGGTCGGAGCCCTGCTTGTCTATTACACCTCAGAAATTTTTGCCCTGATGAATTGCATGATGCCTCTGATCAAAGATGAAATGTCAGAGGATGGCACGACCTGGAAGCTGAATGACGAGACGGAGGACAAGCCTGTTGAAACGGCCTGCGACCCCGTTGCAAGCAGGCCCGAGACTGCAGTGGTTCCCCGATAAAACCCGGCCCGTATTGCTCACCTTGCCTGCTATCTTTATAGCCTTTATTATTTAATCTAATCACTATTTGATGAATCCACTCGACAAAATACGGCAACTTGAACAAACAAGCAGGTTATTAGAGCCGGACGATAATACACGTGCCTGTTGGCAGACTCAGACCAATGCTTATGCAGAGTCATTTATTCATAAAGGAAAAGACCGCAAGGCCTATGAAGACAGCTCTGATAATGCCCTGGGACTGCTGGATAGTCCTATTGAAGAACAGCCGCTGGATATCGATAAAGTATTAAAGCTGGTAGAAAAATCCATCGTTCCTCCAGGAATCGATCTGACTTCCTCACGTCATTTTGGCTATATACCAGGTGGAGCTTTGTATCCTTCCGCACTTGGAGACTTTCTGGCGGCTGTCACTAATAAATATGCAAGTAATTTTTTTGCCAGTCCTGGAAGTGTCCGTCTGGAAAATCAATTGATTCGATGGATTGTAGAATTAATGGGCTATCCGGAAACTGCAGCTGGAAACCTGACCTCCGGAGGTTCTGTTGCTCACCTGATTGCCATTACTGCTGCTCGAGAGGCATACCAGCTAAAAGCAAAAGATTATCATCGAGCGGTCATATACATTTCAATCCAGACACATCATTCCGTACTCAAAGCCCTTACAGTAACAGGCATGCGTGAAGCAGAAATACGTTATTTGCCTGTTGATAAAGCTTATCGAATGCAGACGGAGCAACTGCCTTCGCTCATTGAGAATGATCGAAAAAAAGGCCTGCTTCCGTTTATGGTTGTGGCTACTGCCGGTACCACGGAAGTGGGCGCCATTGATGCGCTGGACAGCATAGCGGATGTGTGTGAACAGCACCAGGTCTGGTTTCATGTAGATGCGGCTTATGGCGGTTTTTATATTCTATGTGAAGAAGTCGCCAGCAAACTGAAAGGCATAGCAAGGAGCGATTCATTTGTCATCGATCCACATAAGGGATTATTTCTTCCTTATGGCAGTGGCGCTGTCATTGTAAGAGACAGACGCCATATCCTGGCTGCCAATAGCTACCAGGCCAGTTATATGCAGGATGCCTTACAGGACGAAGAACTTGATCCTGCCAGCCTGTCCCCGGAACTGTCCAAACACTTCCGCGGCATGAGGATGTGGTTGCCTTTAAAACTGTTTGGGCTAAAACCTTTTAGAGCTGCATTGACTGAAAAAGTCTATTTAGCCCGTTATTTTTATAAGCAAATTCAGCAAATTCCAGGCTTTGAAGTGGGACCGTTTCCTGATATATCAGTCGTCCTGTTTAGATATGTACCCGCAACAGGCGATATTAACGAATATAACCGGGCACTGGTAAAAGCGCTGCTCCAGGACGGCAGAATCTATCTCTCTACTACCACGATTGAAGCTAACTACTATCTCCGTCTGGCCGTGGGCGTTTATAGAACCCACCTGGAAGATGTCGAGCTTTGTCTGCAGATCCTTAAAGAATTCACAGCAAAGCTGTCCTGAATATGAGTTATGCGTAATTACTTCCTGCCCACAGGGCTGATTTTCGCTTTCCTGTTTGCCTGGTTTTTTCCAGAGCCCGGTCAACAGTTAGAACAGCAGGGTCTCATTCTGTGGATGGTCGTTATCATCTTTCTGGTTAATGGTTATAAGACTCGACCAGAGCAGCTAAGCGGGGATCTCAGCCTGCTAAAAACTATCATTCTGGCCATACTGATCAATTTACTCATCAGTCCATTTCTTGCTCTTGCGGTCGTCACGCTGCTGCATATTCCGGCAGATCTGGCTTTAGGCCTGATCGTAATATCAAGCGTACCAGCAACCCTTTCATCCTGTATTGTCATCACTCAGATTGCCGGAGGGAGTGCCCCAAAGGCTTTATTACTGACCCTATTGCTTAATATAATCGGAGTCTTTAGTATTCCTTTTATACTGAAACTAATCCTGGAACAGATGGATCTGCTTTCACTTTCTCCCTGGCCTCTGCTGCAACAACTGCTATTGATTATACTTCTGCCATTTATTACTGGCATGTTATTGCGCGTAATATTGCCGCAATATGACAGGCACCGGCTTCTGGCCTACCTTCCATCAGGCTGTGTTATTGCTACCGTCTGGCTTTCCATGTCCGCCTCAACAGAGACGCTCAGGCAGCTCAACCTTCCAGTATTACTGTGGATCACTCTGGCCAGCATCAGTATTCACTGTAGTTTGCTGCTGCTGTGCTGGCTGTCCCGTTTAATCCACCCCTCGGAATATGGGGAATGGCTGGCGCTGCTCTTTAGCGCTTCTCAAAAAACCTTACCGGTCGCTGTAGGTGTACTGACAGCTTTGAAACAGTCTGCCGGACTGGCGCTGCTGGCGTGTATTATTTTTCATTTCCAGCAGTTATTCATTGACTCTATGCTTGCCTCATGGCTTGAAAAAAACAGTTTAAAGCCTTTCCGTTTATAACCATAAAACACAGCATAGGCAGAATAACTCTGCATTGCTATAGGTGCCTGATTCATATTGCGGGATAAATCCCGCCTTCAGACGCATTAATCGGTTTTCGAGCAGATTTTTTTCTCAGACAATTCTTTCCTGGTTTTAAGAACAGGAAATAGTCCATTCAGAACACCACCGGTCAGACCAATACTATAAATACCCAGTGCGCCATAAACACCCAGGTGAAAGAAAAAAGCGCCGCCAATATTGATCAGATTGGGTATCACATCCCAGAGCAGACTTTTCCTGAAATTACGTTCCAGACTTTCAGATAATTCAAACAGTTTGGGGAATTGTTCCAGATGATCATCCATTAAGACAATCTGCGCAGTATCGGCGGCAATGGTAGATGCGCTGTTCAGTGAAATAGAAACATCCGCTTTTTTCAGGGCAATGGTGTCATTTATCCCGTCGCCGATAAAGCAGACTGATTTTCCCTGCTGCTGTAACTGTTCAACAATGTCAGCCTTGTCCTGCGGCATGGTTTCAGCATAATAGTGATCAATCCCCAGTTCCCTGGCCAGTGCCTGAGTGGGTTTTTCATGGTCGCCCGAAATAATAGCCATCGACAAACCACGTTCTTTTAACTGTTTGATAACATCCTTAGCTTCCGGACGAATTGTCGGATGAAGCTCGATAATTCCAGCCAGTTGCTCATCGACGGCAATATAAAGTAATGAATAGCCCTGTTGATTGGCATCCTCCTGCAGCGTTTGAAAATCCGTTGCAACCGGTATATTTTCCAGCGCCATAAAGCGGCCGCTGCCCACCCGAATAATCTGCCTGTTTACCGTTACTTTTATGCCATAACCTATTTCATAATGAGTATCGTCAATAACAGGTAAAGATAATAACTGCTCTTTGGCCGCCTGCAATATGGCTTTGGCAATCGGATGCTTTTGTTTATATTCAGCAGTGGCTGCAAAGATGAGCACCTCATCTTCTGTGAAGGATGGAGTGGCGTAAATCTGCCCTACATGGGGGATCTCCTGAGTCAGTGTGCCTGTTTTATCAAAAACAATAGTATCTACACTTTTCAGGCTCTCCAGAGCACGGCCGTCCTTGATCAGCAATCTGTGTTGGGTGGCACTGGACAGGTGACTTAATACGTTAAGGTTGCCGGTAATATTAAGATGATCAATCAACGCGGAATCCAGCACCACCAGAGCACTGGTATAACCTGCAACCGGTAGTGCAATAGCCCCTAATAAGAGCGAAGGAAAGGCCAGCCGGTCTGATAATTCCTCAACACGCAACTCAACTGAAGCAGCGTAATCGGTGCTGTCGTGTAATAATATCTGAATTTGGGAAGCAACGGTTTCATCACCGGCTTTTTCGACTTTTACCCAGATTTTCCCGGTAAGCATCAGGGTGAATGCAAACACAGATTCCCCTGCTTCTTTTTCCACGGGCTGGGCTTCCCCGGTCATGGCGCGTTGATCAATACTGGCATAGCCCTTGATGATGGTGCCATCCACTGGAATGGTCTCCCCTCCCTGAATCACGGCAATGTCACCGACTTTTACGTCTTCAAAATTGATTTCTACTTCAACACCATTTCTTACTATCCAGACCTTGTTCATGCACTCCTGAAAGATGTGCGTTAACTGTTTCTGGGAATTGTTTTTGGCCCTGGCCATTATCTTGAGCCCCAGATAATACAGCCAGTAACCAAATGCAGCCACCGGCAGGTAGCCAGAGCCTATCAGCAGGGGCAGAGTCACCAGGTTGACAATATCCACCTTGAGTTTATGCTGATGAACAAGACCATAATAAGAACGCTGAACCATGGGAATGGTCAGAAAAGCAAGTGTGGCAATACTGACCAGTGAAAAAGCAGGCAGCCAGATCCCCACAAGCGTCGTTCCCATGGCAATACTGGAAAGCGTTAAATGACCGTCAATCCAGTCTTCAACACTGGCTATATCCGTTTCCTTAAGTGCATCCTTATCAGGCAGCAGATCCTGTTTAACGGCTGCGTTTTTACCGATTACCGGAAGGGGAAGAATAAATTTTTTATAATTAAGTTTTTTTTTATATTTTTTATGCACTAACGAAGAGGTAACAAAACTGCCCCCCATACCGCCTAATAATAACAGCCCATTAACTAGCATTCCTCAACCCTTATTGAAGTAGGCAAGCCCATTGTTTTTAGCAAGTCAAGAAAAGGATCCGGATCAAGCTCTTCTACATTAACCATTTTTTTAACATCCCATGTCCCCTCAGCAATTAATATGGCAGCTGCCGCAGGCGGTACTCCTGCTGTATAGGAAATAGCCTGTGATTCAACCTCCCTGTAACAGGCCTGATGGTCACATACATTATAGATAAAAATACATTTATTAGCACCGTCTTTTTCACCTTTTATCAGATTGCCGATACAGGTTTTTCCCGTATACTCTGGGGCCAGCGATGAAGGATCAGGCAGGCAGGCTTTGACTACTTTTAACGGCACCACCTGCTGTCCTTCCGCAGTGGTAACGGGTTCATGACTGAGCAGTCCTATATTTTCCAGCACCTGGAAACAGTTTAGATAATGATCACCAAATCCCATCCAGAAACGAACGGTATCAACATCCATATTGATGGACAGGGAATGTACTTCATCATGCCCCATTAAATACACTTTTTGCTCGCCGGCTACAGGAAAGGAATAAGACATGGATATTTCATGATGGCCACATTCCTTCCATTGCCGGTCTTCCCAGTAGCCGACGTCTTCCAGTATTTCCCGCAGATTGATTTCCGGGTCAAAATTGGTAGCAAAATATTTACCATGGTCACCCGCATTAACATCCAGAATATCAATCACATTAATCTTATCAAATTCATGTTTTAAGGCATAGGCGCTATAGGCATTAACGACACCGGGATCAAAACCGGCCCCCAAAATAGCGGTTATGCCACGTTCGGCAAACTGTGGTTTACGCTGCCACTCAAATGCAGCATACCATGGGTATGGGGCATTAATGACATTAATATCTTCTGCAACGGCCGTATCAATATAGGCTGCTCCCGCCTCCAGGCAGGCATCCATAATAACTTCATTGATAAACGCCGTACCCACATTAATCACGATGTCAGAGGCTGTTTCCTGAATGGCTGTGACGACATTTTCACGTTTGCTGGCATCAAGCTGTCTGGCATAGAGCTGTTTATTTTTGTCTTTCAGATTATCTTTTCTATGTATACTGTCGATAATCGCTTCGCACTTCTCAATGGATCTGGATGCAATGCAGATATCGCCCAGAACATCATTATTCTGGGCGCATTTATGTGCGGCGACGGCACCGACACCTCCTGCCCCAATAATAAGTATGTTTTTCATATCAGTTTTCCCCTTGCTCTGCCCTTTTCTCAGAGCCTAGCTGAGAAATCCTGGTGCTGAGTCCCATCTTATCCAGAAGCTCAATAAAGGGATCAGGATCAAGCTCTTCTACATTAACCATATGTTTAACATCCCAGATACCCCTGGCAATCAGGATGGCTGTCGCCGCTGCGGGCACACCGGCAGTATAGGAAATGGCCTGTGATTCCACCTCTTCATAGCAGGCTTTGTGATCGCAGATATTATAGATAAAAATTTCTTTTTCCTGACCGTTCTTTTTGCCCTTGACCAGATTGCCGATACAGGTTTTACCGGTATAGTTTTCAGCAAGAGAGGCCGGATCAGGCAGACAGGCTTTAACCACTTTTAGCGGTACAACTTCCAGACCTTCAGCAGTTGTTACGGGTTGCTCTGATAGTAAGCCAATATTTTTTAGTACATTAAAACAGTTAATATAATGATCGCTGAAACCCATCCAGAAACGAATGCTATCCGCCTTGATATTTTTGGACAGGGAATGCAGTTCATCATGTCCGGTTAAATAGATGGTTTGTTCGCCAACGACAGGAAATGTATAGTTTTGCTTTTCTGAATGTACAGGTTTACTAACCCATTTACCCTCTATCCACGTCCAGACCTGTCCGGTAAATTCCCTGAAATTAATTTCAGGATCAAAATTAGTTGCGAAATATTTACCATGATCCCCGGCATTCACATCCATAATGTCAATGCTATCTATGGTATCAAAACAATGCCTGGCTGCATAAGCACAATAGGCATTGACCACACCAGGATCAAAGCCTGCACCAAGAACAGCCGTTAGTCCTTTTTCCTTACAGGCATCCAGATATTTCCATTCATAGTTGGCGTACCAGGGTGGGGCTTCACAGATCTTGTCGGGATCTTCATGAATGGCCGTATCTATATAAGCCGCTCCTGTTTTCAGGCAGGCCTGCAATACTGACATATTAATAAACGGACTGCCGACATTAATAACAATCTCTGAATGCGTATCTTCAATCAGTTGTGCAGTGGCAGCAATATCCAGCGCATCAATCTGGCGGGAATACAGTGCCTTACTGGTATCTTTCAGGTTTTCTTTACGTTCTATACTATCGATGATTGCATCACATTTGCTCAGGGTTCGGGATGCGAGACAAATATCACCAAGAATATCATTATTCTGGGCGCATTTATGTGCGACCACATTGGCAACGCCACCTGCGCCGATAATGAGTACATTGCTTTTCATTTAAGGCCTTCCATATATAAATTGAAAACAGGAATATTCATCCCAGATTTTGCTTAAAATCACTATAGTTAAATGTCTTTACCATATCATATTGACCATTCAGACGTCTGATAATAATAGACGGCATTTTCAAACCATTAAACCAGTTCATCTTGACCATGGTATAGCCCGCCGCATCAACGAAATGAATCCGGTCACCTATCTGTAATGGAGTATTAAAGTCATACTCACCAAAGATGTCGCCGGCAAGGCAGGTCTTGCCGGCGATTATATAATGATAATTATCATACTCATTGCTGTCAGACTCAGTCGATCGTTGTATATGATCCACTTTTCCAACTTCTGCAGACTCACGGTAAATCAGCAGGTCCAGCATATGTGCTTCTGTTGAACTGTCAACAATCGCAATGTCCACTTCATTATGAACAATATCCAGCACCGTTGTTACCAGGCTGGCGGAACTCGTTATTGCAGTTTCTCCGGGTTCAAGATAAATCTGAATCCCAAACTGCTCACCAAAATCCTTTAGTTTAGCGGCAAACTTCTGCAGAGGATAATCTTCCAGGGTAAAATAGATACCGCCGCCCAGGCTTACCCAGTCCACCTGATGCAATAAATCATGATAACGTTTACCGATATAGTCCAGTTGTTGCGAAAAATTGTAGAAGTCATTGTTTTCACAGTTGTAATGAAACATGACACCATTGAGCAAATGCGCTATTTCCATTACTGATGAATCATCGGTGACACCCAGACGTGAATACTGACGGGCAGGATCGGCCAGATCATAGTCAGAACAACTGATATGTGGATTGATCCGTAAACCGATATCCATGCCATCCAGTTCGGCATAAAAGCTTTTTAACTGCTTAACCGAGTTAAAAATCACTTTATCGGCATATTTTTTCAGGTCCTGGATTTCATCTTGCGCAAAAGCCACGCTATAAGCGTGTACCTCTTTCCCAAACTCCTCATAACCCAGTCTGGCTTCATACAATGAACTGCTCGTGGTACCATCCATATAAGCCTGCATGAATTTAAATACAGGCCAGGTGGAAAAACATTTTAATGCCAGTACTGACTTGATATTTGCGTGCTTGCCTAACCACTGGATTTTCTCCAGATTCTTTAATAATTTTTGCTCATCAATAATATAACACGGAGTGTTAATGTGCATGTTGTTTGTTTGCTGTAGGATTGACCGAACGGTTGTAATTTTGAAATGGCGACTGAAGTGGCAAATCAATACCTCGCTCCAGGAAAGCGGCACGAATCTGTTGTGGGGAAAAATGTTTTTCTACCACCTGAATCGCCGCATCCTTATCAATACTTTTGCAGGAAAAAATATCCAGATAGGCATCACGATTATTGTCACTAAAATGACCCATAATAGCGGATGTTTCGATTAGCTGTACCAGCGAATAACCCGCAGCCTCATAACTGTGTTCAGCAAAATGTACAATAACAGGTTCACCATAAGCAACCATTTTGATTGCTGTAACCAGCTCTTTGACAAAATTACGGATAGCTTCCTTGTGGCAGATATTTTCATTGCAGCCACCCAAATCAAGTACCAGATGCTGCCCCCACGGTTTACAGTTTTCAGACATACTTTCCCCCTCATTTCAGCGTAATTGATATTTTCATATTGTGCGCTGACATCCTACCATACATATGTTTAAATGTATATATATGCAGCATTACTTTTGATAATTAATCTTCTGACCACAGGAAATATGATTTTTTTAATTTATAGGTGGAGATTAAATTAACTTTAATATCAACAGGTTGGAATGTGGCTCACGCTATATTTATTACTTGCTCTATCTTATAC
>JALUZF010000116.1 GCA_027012135.1 Gammaproteobacteria bacterium | reverse complement strand
AAAGGACAAGACCATGCCATCAATAACCGGAACCGTCTTTATATCAGACGCCGATGCCACACCTGAAACGGATGTGATTGTGCGGGTCTACGACATTGACCTGGTAAATAAACAACTCCTGGGAGAAGTCATGCTCCAGGTGCCGTTTAGAAATACGAGTCAAACCTTCCGTATCCGCTATTCCAGCCGACAGTATCAGTCAGCAGAGGGAAGAGGCGCTGCCGATATCCAGGTAGAAGCCGATACCCTGGATGGTTTACTGGCTGGTGAAACGCCGATTATATTCAATGCGCCGGATGAGGTCACAGATATTCGACTGGAGCTGCGCCCGGTGGAAAATCCGCCTTCAGAATTCGAGCGTTTGGAGGCAAGCCTGATGCCACTGATGGAGGATGTTCTGCCTGCCGATCTTACTCTTGAGCAGATCGCCTTCCTGTCTCGTGATTCACAAGAACGACGTTCTCGCATCATCATCTGGAATGAAGCCGCCATCCTCACCCGCGACACTGGTTTGCCTGTCGAAGCGGGCTATGGTTGGTTCCGGCAGCTAAGGCGACCCCATACCCTGGCTGGCTTGCTGGAGCAAAGTGAACGTTTGCTGAGAAACACCCTGATAAGGACAATCCGCAGCAATATCATTTCTGATATCACCGATCAGATTGATGCGATCCTGACGCAACTCAATGGCTTGCGCACCCGGGTGGTTTTCGGCAGCTTTACCTTTGATCCCCCCAGTCGCACCGAAATTGAGAGCGATGTCATTATGCAGGCCTTTGATCGCGACTTTCGCAGTGAACAACTGCTCGGCGAAACCCGCATTGCTGGCCCGTTCGGACCACCCGGCTCCACCCAGGTTGGTAACTATCGGATCGAATATTCTGAAGCTCAGTTCCAACTGAACGAAGCCCGGTTCGCCGACCTTATCGTACGCGGTCGTACAGAGGATGATCGCTATTCCGTCGAGTCTGATACCCATTTTAATGCTGGCCAGGAAACGCGCATTGATCTGACTCTTATCGCCTCACAGACCCCAGAGGTTGCAACCCCCGACCTGTCCGAGCTGGAACAGCTTCAGGCCGACCTGGAACCCATTCGCGAAAACACGCCCTACGCCGATTTTACAGACGAGGATATCCGTTTTCTGGTTCAGGAGCTAGCGGACAACAACGCTGAACAGGCAACCCTGCAACAACGGCTGGATTTCCTGCGCATCGCAGCCCGGCATGAACAGGCCGTTGGCATTCTTCTTGCCGCTTTCTACGGCTGGTTGCGCCAGTCACTGCCCACCGATCTGGCCGCGTTGCTCGACATTCCGACTATTCGCCTGCAAACTGCGTTGGAAGCGGCCATCCGTGAAGCCATTATTCCCGATATCAGCGCGCAAATTTCGGAGATTCTGGATGCCATCCGTTCTGCCCGCATTGAGCAGGGACGCCTGATTAGGCATCGCTTTGTCGCCCGCTTGATCAATGCCGAGACCAGCCGCCCTCTGGGCAATATACTGGCCGATGTGACGGATCTGGATGCAGAACCGGATGATCAGGACAATGGCCTGGTTGACATTGATGGCCAGGGCATTCTGGTACTGGATTTTATGCTCCCTGCCGATGCGCCAACCGATACTTCGCGCCGCTTGCAGCTCATTCTGCGCGATGAGGAAAGAACCCTGGCGACGATTGAAATCAATGCCGTGGCCGGGCAAGACGAAGTCGCCGAAATACAAGTCAATGTTGAACCCACTGCCGAAGAACAAACCCCCATTAGCGATCTTGCGTCAGCACCACTCAGTGCCCGTCTCAGAGATCGGGGCATTACGACCATTGAGGATCTGTTGAGCAACCCCAATCCAGATGAGGACGAAAATGACGAACTTATCCGGCTCAGGGACAGAGCAAAAATCGCCGTGCTCAATCCGGATCTGACCGAAGAACAACAAACCTATCTGCTCACTCATAGCCTGGCGAGTCCACAGACAATTGCGCACATGAGCCGGGCCGAGTTCGTGAGCCGCTATAGCGAAGGATTGGGTGGTGACGCTGCGGCCTACACCTTCTACAAAGCCAACCAGGATTTGGCCAAGGTCATGCATCACCAAATTGCCGGTGACTGGCTAAAGATCGGTACCACCCCGGATGATGAGGACGATGAGGATCCAGATATTCCGACCGGCGTCAGAGAGATCATTGAGGCGCAAACCAATCACTGCGGCTGCGAGGACTGCACCTCCGCCGTTAGTCCCGCCGCCTATCTGGCCTACCTGCTCGACTGGATGCTGACCCATATTAAATTTCAGGACGCGACTGTTACGTTTGGTGATTTCGTCAATGAATTTCATCAGCCTTTCGGCGGTCTCCCTACCCATTGTGATGCCGTCACCCAGGAAGTGCGCCAGGTACGCCTGGTTGTCGAAAGCCTGTGGCGCTTTATCGGCAGGCTGGACGAGACCGATCTGCAAATGCCGACGCCGTTCCGCAATGACTATCGCCGCCTGCGCAATGCACTCTACAAGGCCATCCTGACCAATCTGGGCGTCAGCTTCGAGCAACTTCGTCAGGCTACGCTGAGCATCACAGAAGAAGGGCTTACGGCTGATCAGGTGGCTGCCCAGCGTACGGTGGTTGCCAGCATTTTGGGTGTTACTGAAACTGTCGTGCCGGAATTGTTTTTTAATGTGGATCATCCCACAATCAATCCGCCAGAAGAACTTCTGGAGGAAACATTTGGCTATGAAAACACGCGTAAACAGGATCGTTTTGCAGCTCGGGTTCGTCCCCAGCTCATTACCTGGCAGCGCGAAAAACTGGAAAACCAATGGCAAAACCAGGACTGGACCTCCGATGACTACAGCGGTGCCAACCGACAGCCCTATATTGACCCAACATTAATCAACACAACCTATCTGCGCACGCCGCTTGACGCTAACCCTGCTTTTACCCTGCTGGCACAGCGTCAAACCTTATTGGATGATCACCGGCAGGGGATGGTGGAATCGACATCCACCGACCTGGCAGGTCTGGATGCTCTGTTGCAAGGCGAACTTTCCCAGCCGATTGATCAGCTGCAGGCATGGTTCGATACATTGCAAGCGGTGGGAGATGAGCGTGCCGTAACGGAGGCAACTGAATCGGTCACCGCGCTCCATCTCACCCCGGCAGGCTTCTCGCATTTGATGACAACTCGCTCAACACTGGCCAGTGGCGCAGCTTTGGGAGATAGCGAAGATGAAATTGCTGCGGTGTGGAATTCAGTTTTCGATATTCTCTCCCGCGCCTTCCGGCAGCAACAATTTGCCGCCTGGGTTGAACAGGAAAACGATGCCGAAATCGTATTCGGCCCGAAACTTTTCTGGCCCTCTGTCGAGCCGCTGGCTCTCAATCCCTGGCTGGCCAGTAAAAGCGAGCAGACCGCATGGCTGGCGGCATTGGGTCGCCGCAGCCAGCCCCCGATTATTGACCCCGACCAAATCCCACAGACATGGGTGTTAACCCTCCATGTGGTCAAGGATATTCAGGCCAGCGAGGAAGAACAGAATAATACAAACGGCTTTGCAGCAGGGTTCAACTCATGGGCAATCGAAACACCCCTGGATGCCTTTGAGCTATGGGAGCGACGACGGGCTTTCGTTGATGCGCGGATGTTGGCTTTGGATAGCATCAACAATAACCAGGCCAACCCTCTCGTCGCAATTACCAACTTGCTCTCGGCCAGTAATACAGGACTGACATCGGAAGTATTATTGGAGCTGAAAGAAATGGAAGCGGCGGGGCAAGACATTAAACCGCACCTGGATCAGCTCACGTTAGAACGATCAGCCTATCGACTTCTTGCTGAAGTGCATACTCTGGCGGAAGCAGGTACCTCAATCCCGGTAAATATATGGGAAGACGCCGAAGCTATTCTGGTGCAGGTGGAAAAGCAACGCGAGTTTGCCGAATGGCGTAATCAGGAGCAAGAAACCGAAATCACCCTTCATCCCAACCAGTTCCAGATTTCACCGCCGCCCAATGAGGTTGCAGATCCTGTTCGCTCCGAATGGCTGCACGATGCTCGTGTGCTGAACCGCTGGATCGCTACCCTTGAAGCCCGCCAGGATCAGTTCGAGACATTGGAAACCGCCCTGGCGAACGCGGTCAGCGCTGCCGAAGCTCAAATCTTAACCCAGCTACGCGACCTGCTGATATCTGACAGCGCCGCGCCTGGCGATAGTATCCAGGAAAAAGCCGAATGGCTCGACAAGCGCCTGCTCATGGACATGTCCATGGGCGGTTGCCAGATGACCACCCGCGTCAGTCAGGGCATTGAGACCCTGCAACGCCTGGTGCGTGGCGTTTATACCCAGGAACATAATGGCTCTCTGCTGGAAGATTTTACCCTGGATGCGGTCGAAGACTATGAAGCCGAATGGCCCGTGATGGGTACCTATGCCACCTGGAAAGCCTATATGGAGGCCTATCTGTTTCCGGAGAATTTGTTGCATTTTAGTCCAACAGCTAGACAATCTCACGGACTCAACAAACTGTTCAAAGCACTTTCAAGTCGCATTAATGAACAGCAAGCTTGCGCATTAGCCACGGAATATAGTTCATATTTTCATGATATATGCAACTTGGAAGTTCAGGCTACATGCCAACTTCGATCCGTGTATCTTCGAGAAAATAATTGCGATCCAGTCTCAAATAATCAATCTACATTTACACATGTCTTCGCACGTTCTACGATCACTGGCACAGTATATTGGGCCTATTTTAAATCCTTTGCCGATACCATAGATAATATCTCTTCTTGGACTCCATTAGGTAGATTGGGCAAGGTAAATTTGATTTTGGGCACCGCGCCACACAAAACCCAGACTGGTCAAGAGTTGCTGTTGTTATTTGTTGGCACTGATACGAATATCTTAATGAGAAAGTTTGACCTAAATGAAGGTCGCTGGCTCGGTATCACCAAACTTGATTGGCCACAAGGATATGAAAGTGGTATTTCAATGGGTACTGTCGTCCAGAAACAAAATAATAACTATACATCAATTTTCAATTTCCCAACTTTAGTTTCAGCAACATTGAAGCAGGGTTCTACTTATATTTGTGCTCTTAATGAAATAGCGGATGCATGGGAAAATGAGGGATGGATGCCATTATATGGGCCTGAATATTTTAATGAAATTGATGGTATTCACTCAGTGGCTCAATTATCTCACAATAGACTCCTAATATTCGCAAATATTAAAAGAGCTTTGCATTTTAGAGTCGAGGAAACCACGGAGTTAGACTCATATAGCTATGCTTGGCAAAAAGTTTCTAATGAGCCTTTCAGAGGGATAACAACGAGCGTTCCTCCTCAAATGCATGGAGATAGCGGATTCTTTTGTTTTTATGACAAAAATCAATCAACACGATATAAAACACTCATACTAAACGAACGTCCCAATAATCCTCTTGACGCTGATACGATTTCATTTATAGATATTGCTGATTTTAACGATAATTGGCTAGTACCTCATCTCGGCGTGAGCCTAGATGATACTTCGCTATATAGTTTCGATGATTACTCGCCAGAGTTTTTCATACCAAAAGTTGGTATATCTGGCGAAAACATAAGTCCCATTTCAACTACCGACTTTGATGGGAATACAATACCTACAAGCGAAGGTGCATGGAGCGGTCATCCTCACTATTCAGGGTCAGTGCTCGGTCTAATAACCAGAAAACTTGCCAGTTTTAATTTCAACCCTCCCTCAGATGCTTATTTCAAACAAGGAAACAAGAAAATTTTTTACTTGGTACAACAGAAATATTTTGGCATTCAAGAGTTTCTACGTTTTCTCAGTCAGATTGATAGCGCTAGTTATCAGGATCCCAAACTGGGGTGGTGGAAATATGTAAATCAAAGAGTTACGCAGGCAACCCCTGATAATCTGACCTTTGCTGAAGTGCTTCAAGCGTTATTGATTAATCAGCTTTATTCTGAGGCCGATACGATACAGGTCGTCCCACCCAGATGGCACGGAACTGTCCTGTATTTTTACGCAAGTATTGAGGCGAGTCTAAGTGAGCCCAGTAGATTCTCCTTAAGAGAAACGAAAATCCCTCAAAATTCTGATTTGATACCCGTGGGCGAAGGCGCAGAAGGTTTTGGTTCTGGAGGTTCAGGTACACAAAGCGCTGGTACGCAGCGTATAACATATAACGAAAAAATTTTGGTTATCCAGAAAAAACGGCATGATCGATACAGTGTCATCGTTAAGAAGACGATCAATATTCCTTCGGAGGAAGAAATCAATATCAGCAACGATATTATTCTTAACCCTTACGGAAGTGGTCCCTTTGATCTCATGCCAATAAAAGAAACGAAACTATTAGAAGGAAGAAGGCAAGAAATAAAAGTAATGTATCGCCGACTTCAGGAAGCATCAATTGCCGTACAAAGTTATTTGCATGAGGCATACTTACATGTGCCTGTAGCGCTAGGATATATGCTTCAAAAAAGCGGAAACTATGAGCAGGCTCTGATCTGGTACCGTCAGGTTTATGATTACTTACAAAGTACAGGAAAACGCAAGATATATCACTACCTGAAAGTTGAACAACAGTTGCCATTCGATTTAGAGCAAGCGGATGAATACCTTAATGATTCCACAAATCCTCATATCATTGCCAGAACCCGCAAAAACACCTATACCCGTCATATCTTGTTATTAATCATCCGCTGCCTGATCGACTATGCGGATGCGCTCTTCGCACGGGACAATGTAACCGATAATGCCCGCGCTCGTGAGTTATACACCCAGGCACTAAAGTTTCTGGATTTAAAAGTACTGAAACCCAAAAAATCTGCTTGTGAAAACATTCTGGGAGAGCTGGAAGTAGAGATTGATGGAGCCGGTCAGCTACCCTTGCAACAGTTTCAGTCTGTGATCGCTCAAATTCCCAACCCTGACCGCCTGAGAACGACAGTCGATAATTTGCGAGCAATTGGTTGGGATACAACCGGCGATGTGGAATCCCGCGTAGATGCCATGCGTGCAGCGATAATCTCAGGGCTGTCATCGGTGCGTTCTGAGGCCGAAGAGCTGCCACCCCCTAAACCGCTATCAACCATAGTCGAACAAGAAAAACCTCAGTTCTATGCAGCGCTGGAAGCACAATATTTGTCAAACAGCACGCCACGCTCTGAGTTCCGCAAAGCCAGCCAGCAACGCAAACAAACTCAGCTTGCTGCCCTTGCAGCTATCACAGATACCTCGCAAGAGAGCATTCCGTGGTTACGCCAGGCACGCCCTGTTGAAAAAGCTGACGACGAGCTGAACCTGGCAGTACTTCAACCAGAGGTTGTATCCCGACTGGCCGTGTTAGACCAAATCCGTCAAACTGCGCCACTGCAAAGTTTGGTTGTCCAGCAATTCAGCAGCTTTGCCATCAATACCGGCATATCCTTTAGTTTTTGTATTCCGCAAAATCCGGTCATTTCGGCCTTGCGTCGCCGGGCCGAAAACAACCTGACCAAGCTACGCACTTGCCGTAACATCGCAGGCTTCCTGCGCCAAATCGATCCGTATGGCGCTCCCATCACTATCGGTAGCGGTAGGGTATCGGCTGATGGCAGGATTTTCACCGGAATTGTCGATGCACCGCCAACGCCCTACCGTTATGCGACCTTAGTCGCACGCGCCAAAGAATTGGTGAATATCGCCGAGCAAATCGAAAGCGGCTATCAATCAGCCCTGGAAGCAGCAGAGCGAGAAGCTTTCTCCGTATTGCAGGCAGAGCAAAATGTCGAGCTGGCTGGCACCCGCGTTGTACTTCAGGATCTCAGAATCAATCAGGCCAATAGCCAGTTGGGATTGGCCAATCTTCAGAAAGGCAGTGCTGAACTACGGGAGCAAACCTATGCTGGCTGGATTGCTGGGGGGAAGAATCAGCATGAAGAGAAAATGCTAAAGGCTTATGACGATGCTCGTGCAGCTAGGGCTGCTGCAAACGCTGCTAAGGGGGCTGCTGAGGCTGCGGGAATCTCGTCACGCATTATTGGTAATACTAGGTTTATAGTTGATGCTTTTAAGCAAGGGCTTATTCGAAAAGGGCTGGAAAAATCTGCACTAATTGTTCAGCAAGCTGAAACAGTTGCAGCAACCGTTGAAACAGGCAAAGCTATAAATGCTGAAGCATTAGCAAACAGAGCGTCCTTTGAAGCCAGCTTTGAACGACGCAATGACGAATGGCAACTCCAACAAGGATTGGCTGCGCAAGACATCCTGATCGGTGATCAGCAAATACAGCTCGCCCATGACGGCATCGCCATTACCCAGCAAGAACGGGCGATTGCCGAACTTGAGCAAACCCATGCGGCCAATATTCTGCAATTTCTCCTCAGCAAAACCTTTACCGAGGAAATGTACCGCTGGATCGCCAGCGTGCTTGAAGATGTTTATCGCTACTTTCTTCAGGAAGCCGCCTCCATTGCCCGCCTGGCCGAGCGACAGCTTGCCTTTGAACGCCAGCAGGGTGCACTCAAACTGATTCAGTCCGATTACTGGAATATGCCGCTGAATGGCTCCAGCAATAACACAGACCGCCTTGGCATCACAGGTTCAGCACGCTTACTCAAAGACATTTACCAGCTCGACCAATACGCCTTTGAAACTCGCCAACGCAAGCAATCGGTCTCTGTTACCCTGGATCTTGCCGAACTCTTCCCGTTCGAGTTCCAGCAGTTCCGAGAAACCGGCATTCTGGTCTTTGAAACACCACAAAGCCTGATCGATCAACAATTCCCTGGCAATTATTTGTGCCTGATCCAGCAGGTCACAATCTCGGCAGTTGCGCTCATTCCACCGACCTACGGCATTCGCGCTTCCCTCACCTCCGCAGGCATCTCACAAACTGTTGTCGGCGGCGACAGCTTCCAAACCGTTACCCTACGCCAGCTTCCTGAGCGTCTTGCGCTGACCAGACCCACGACCTCATCCGGGCAAATCCTCGAACTGCAGCCCGATGCGCAAAGCCTTCAGTTCCCCTTTGAAGGCACTGGCTTTGCCACTCAGTGGCAATTGAGCATGCCCAAGGCCAGTAATAACTTCGACTACAACAGCATGGCCACCGTGCTGTTTACCGTTGACTTCACCGCACTGCACAGCTTCGACTACGAACAGCAAATTATCGAACAGCTAGATCGCAACGTCAGCGCCAACCGGGCTTTCCGCTTCCGCAATGAATTTGCCGATGCCTGGTATGATCTCAATAATCCTGACCAGACCGAGATACCGATGGTTGTGCGCTTTGAAACACGCCGGGACGATTTTCCGCCCAACCTCAACGACCTGCGCATCCAGCATCTTATTCTTTACTTCATCCGAAAAGATGGTGAAACCTTTGAGGTGCCTGTGCGCCACCTGCTATTCACCGAACAAGAGATTATTGGTGAGGTCGGTGGCAGTGCCCAAAGCATTGACGGCGTCATCAGTACACGCCGGGGAAATGGTACGAGCTGGCTGCCGATGGTAGGCAAGCAGCCATTCGGGGTTTGGGAACTGGCTTTCGACGAAACTTCGGTTCAAGGCGTAGAACATCCCGTCCGAACCTTACTGGACGAAAACCTGATTGAAGATATACTTTTCGTTATTACTTACACAGGACAGCGGCCAAAAGTCTAGCCGCCTAATGCGGTGTGCATAAAAAACAATGCCACCTCCGTAGGCTGTTGGGACCATGCACGCCGAAACTTCAGCAAGGAGCACGAATGGATACGGTATTTGCGTCTAAATGAGAATCATTAAAAGTATGCTCCCGCCCTGACATATTTGAGAAGTTTTATTAATATTCTATTGAATTTAGGTTTG
>JALUZF010000115.1 GCA_027012135.1 Gammaproteobacteria bacterium | reverse complement strand
GCCAAGACCGAGTAATGCCGGTACATCGCGGCCAGTATAGGTACTGTGGATATCATTAGCGCTGCCTCCGGCACGATTGTGTAGTACGACTATGGTACCGGACGGTGAAATCAAAGACAGCTTTAAATCAGCGATATAGGTGTGACTAATATCGACACTGACCGTTACCGAACTGATGATAAAATTGTCCTCACAAATAATGCGATCCTTGATACCTCTGCTGTTATTATCCGGAATGCTTCTGTCCGGCATGGAGCGACCACTAAACGTTTTTTCTCCTCCCGGCTGCAAGCGGTTCAGCGCTTCGGCAACAGCCGCCTCCGCATTGACCCGGCCATGACCAAACCAGGGGCTCCAACTGCCTTCGGTATCGCCATTATCGATAAAATCACCCTGGTCAAACGGAGCAATGGGCGATACGTCCCAACTGGTATCATTATCAAAACTCGCCGCTGGCGTACGAGGATAAGCATCAAAATTCAAATCCTTGAATGCCGTCTGTTTTAAAATTTCAACGACCTCAAGCGCCGTTAAATTCGGGTTCGCAGAAAGAGTTAAAGCACTAATCCCGGCAACCAGCGGTGTTGCGCTGGAAGTACCGCCAAAATTTTCAGTGACTCCGCCGGCACTACCGGTTGTTGTGGTAATACCCAGTCCCCTGACAATCATACGATAATAGGTATGACTGTTACTGGTTGGCGCGCACAGAGAAATTCCCGGACCATAATTGGAGTAATGACTGCGTCTGGCCGTGCTGGCCAGAGCTGCAATATGCATTATACCGGGGATACCGACCAGATTATTGCGAAACACTTTGGTACTGTTAACCCCCACCCACACGAGAGAACCGCCCTGCTCTTCAACGCCATGATCATAAGGCACATCCTGATCAGCATGGTAATTGAGCAAACAATTTTCATTCCCGGCCGCCCACAGGAAGACAATGCCTTTTCCCCGGCGTCCGCCATTTTGCGCCAGCTCCTTGATACGATTAATCACTTGCAATGACCACAAACTGGTCGGCACACCGCCCCAGGAATTAGACATAACGTCCGCTTTATCAGCAATAAAATTTAACACGGTTAATAATTTGGAATCGCTGATAAATAAAGAAGGACCTGATGATTCCCACTGTACAGGCAGCAAGCGGCAACCCGGCGCAGCACCGACGGTTAACCTTGCATCCACTTCACCTGCGATAACACCGCAGCATGAGGTACCATGATTAGAGCCTGATTTATACATTTCATTTGTATCGGCATCGATATCAGAGGATTTGATCAGGCGACTGCCGCGTAAATATCCCCAGTCCGAAAATTTTCTATCCGAATCAAAATCAACATGATCCAGTTTACAACCATCATCACTGACTGCAACCACAACTTCTTCATTGCCATAATGACCTAATAACTGCCATGCATCTTCACACAAAGTGGATGAACGGGGATCATAATCCGCATCATTAAAATTAGTATGCAGATGCCACTGCTGAAGGTATTCCGGATCATTGGGTATGGGGACATTATAAACATGCATTCGCTGATTCAAATCAAGCTCAGCATTTTCCACCAGATCCTCGTCTTCAGTGAGCCGAACCACCAGTTTAACTGGATTCATACCGGTATAATTGGTCAATTGAAAAAGATAATCCCGATTACTGTATTTTTCCTTGATGATCAGAGCATAGCGTGTGGCAAACTCATCGATCTGCTGATCAGACAGGGCATTATAAAAAGTCACAATTATGCGATCGCTGGTCAGCAATTCCTTACCGCTTTCAGCTTCATAATAAGCATGGTGTGTCGGTGCTAGCAGGCGGCTGCGAGTCATCATAGACTCCAGGGCATCGGCACGGGTTGTCAGCCGGGTCGATGCTGAAGAAACCTGTTCGGATTTGATAATAGCCTCATCATCAAGATCATCCGGCAAAATTCTGACGACCATTTGATTGGGACTTTTTTTCAGTTCAATTTTTTCTCCACCGCGATAGGTATAAATGTTATTTGATTTTGACATGAATCATCTCCAATTTATGCGGATAACGCTAATATGTCTAACAATTTTTATAATGTGCAGAAACCTTTTTACAGCAAAGGCAAAATCAGTCCTGTCAATTAAAATAGTGACTATATTTATTTAGAGGTACAACAGAAATGGAGGCTGATTCTTCCCTGGAACGCAAATTGAAGGAAAAAAAGATGCAGAGATATAACAAAATTCCATGCAAGAGTAAGTGTCCATACAACTTCTAACCTAGTCTATAATTTATCATAGCGCATTAACAATAGGAATCAATACAATTATTTATTTCATGCCAGGGACAGCCCACATTTTTATTACTTTATAGCGCTCCATTCCTGATGCATCATCTGCTCCAGGAGTGATATATGTGTCATTCGGTATAAGCAATTCAGTTTTTTCACCCTGAATGAGACAATGCGGCATACCTGGAATTACTATTCGTGGTCTTCCTGGCATTTTGAAGTTTCCCTGTTTTGCTTATAATAAAATCCATTCACTGAAGATATCAAGACTAGAGTAACATGCTCTATCCCCTAAATACTCTCTGCCAAAACCTTTAGTCTTGGTGTTTCTGAGATAAAACAGCTTGGTAGATAGCTATTTTTCAGGGTTAGCTTTACTGGATGGTAGTAGATGCATAGTAGATTTTCAGCCTCTGCCAGCCATTTACTGAAAGGAACAAGCTTAACCAGAGATTATATCAATAGTTTCTAATAGTTTGTTTCATAAAGGAAAAATGGTGGGCCTGGACAGACTCGAACTGTCGACCTGCCGATTATGAGTCGGATGCTCTAACCAACTGAGCTACAGGCCCTTATAGGGGGATCGGTGTTAAACCGAGGGAT
>JALUZF010000114.1 GCA_027012135.1 Gammaproteobacteria bacterium | reverse complement strand
TTACCAATAATTGTGACCGGCGGTATAGAACGTAATGATATTACTGAAGCGGAATTAATGAAGCAGGTATTACAGCAGGAGTTTGAGATCATCGCTGATATTTTTGTCGAACAGCAAAGCACCAGCACGATGGAAAATGCCCGTTTTTCTAAAGCGATAATGAGCCAGTATAATTTTACCAGGCCCCTGCTGGTGACCAGTGCCTTTCATATGCCCAGGGCATTACTGGCTTTCAGGGCGGAAATTGACAATATTACTCCGGCACCTATGGGCTTTATGCACAGTGAAATTGATTATATTCCCGGAGATTTTATACCCAATAGCAAGTCACTCTGGCAAAACTATCTGGCTCTGCATGAGTTGATTGGTTACTGGTGGTATAAAATAAGGTTATAAAGAAGGCCCTCACCCTGACCCTCTCCCAGAGGGAGAGGGAACAAGGAGAGCAGTGAACGGGCATTATTTGGGATAAATTTCCGGTACAAAGGTCTGATCGGTAATAGGCGGACGGATATAGCCGCCAATAGGGGGCCGCTTGGGCAGCTTGATTTTTTCCGGCGTCAGATCTTTGTAGGGTATCATACTTAACAGGTGTGCAATACAGTTCAGCCGGGCGTGTTTTTTAACATCGGAATTAACCACATACCAGGGCGCCTGTTTAATATCAGTATGGGCAATCATGGCGTCCTTAGCTTTTGAGTATTCCACCCAGCGGGTAATGGATTCCAGATCCATGGGGCTGAGTTTCCAGCGTTTCAATGGTTCGTGCATACGGCTGCGGAAACGTCGTTCCTGTTCTTCATCTGATACCGAGAACCAGTATTTAATTAAAATAATGCCGGAGCGCACCAGCATACGTTCAAATTCCGGGCAGGAGCGCAGGAATTCCTGGTATTCCTGCTCTGTACAGAAACCCATAACCCGTTCCACACCGGCACGGTTATACCAGCTGCGGTCAAACAGCACGATTTCACCCGCAGCCGGCAGATGAGCGACATAGCGTTGAAAATACCACTGGGTTTTTTCCCTTTCCGTGGGAGAAGGCAGTGCGGCAACACGACAGATACGCGGGCTCAGGTGCTGGGTAATACGCTTGATGACACCACCCTTACCGGCGGCATCACGACCTTCAAAGATCACTACTACCTTCAGGCCTTTATGTTTTACCCATTCCTGTAATTTAACCAGTTCATTCTGCAGCTTAAGCAGCTCGCGTTCATAAACTTTATTATTAATTTTTTTTACTTTTGTGGTTTTTTTTTCTTTGTTTTTCTGAGCCATATTCTTTTTGCTCCTTGTGGAAAGGAATTAGTTGGGAGGCGTAAAATTTATCCTGCTAAGCATAGTCAATTTAAGCGCTAAAATAAAGCCTTGTTATAACAGCTTTGAATGAAATATTGTCAGTTATAACTACCTGAGCTTACCTTAAAAAATAATTCATCTTAAATTTAATCTCCATGGGCAGCGACAGTTCCTTTGGCGGCGGGGGCAGCGGCAGGGCGTAATTAACCGCTTCTCTGCTGGCTTTTTCCAGGATAGAGCGTTTACCGATAACCTGGAGATGTTTTATTTTCCCACCGGGCAGTAAGGTAAAGCTGACCAGTATATTGCCTTCTATTTTACGTTTTCTGGCCACTCTTGGGTAGTGCTTGTGGGCTTCGATATGGCGCATAAGCAGGCTAAGATAGGATGTCCTGGTCTGCTGAATTAAGCGCGGATCCGCTTTGGCAATTACCGGAGAGGCACTGACAGTCTGGGTTTTTACCGGTTTTATGTTTTGTGAATTGGCAGGCTGAGCTACCGGTTTCTGTTTTTCACGCGGCGGCTTCCGTTTGACCGGCTGTTTTTTTACGGGTGGTTTTTTTTGCCTGGGTTTTTCAGGCTTTTTAACTTTCTTTTTAGGCTTTTTCTTTTTTTCTGGTTTTTTTTTGGGCTTCGGCTCCGGCTTTTTAATTATCACCGGCTCAGGCGGTACAACAGGTTCTGGTCTGGGCTGTTCAACCACCGGTTCGACGACTTTGGCCGGAGGCGGGGCTAAAGTGGAAAAACGCACATGGGTAATGGTTTCCTTAATAATATTAGAAGGTGCGGCATTGTTATTACCGGTTTTTATTAAAAAGGCGATATGGAAGGCAATGGATAGTAATAGCGCAATGAACCAGATAAAATAATCATTCTCTTTAAGAGATTGCCAGAACGAAGTTTGAGTCATTACAGCCGATCAGGGGTTATCCGGTTTAACAGGATGGTCAATGGTGACAATATCCACACCATCGGCACCCGCCTTGCGGGCGGCATCAAATGCCTCAATGGCAATACCCAGATCGACATTTTCATCACCGCGAATACGGACAATTTTTTCTTCCTGGTTATTAAGTTTATCTTCTAATACGCTTTGCAGCTTATTCAGTGAGATGATCTGCTTATCAATGGAAAATTCACCAGCTTCATTGATTACAACTTCTACCTGTTGAGGCTCATCCAGAGCTTCACCGCTGTCGGCTTCAGGCAGATCAATATTAATCACTTCATCCCGCACAAAATGAGAAGTCAGCATAAAAAAGATCAATAATAAAAAAACGATATCAATCAGCGGCGTCAGATTGGGAATATGGCTGGTACGCCGCCGGCCTTCAAACTGCATGAACTACCCCGTCCCGGTGATGTACGGCATCAGTATCTGTTGCACAGCTGTCAGTCGTGTTTTTGCCCAGGTGTTCCAGCAACAGAGAAGCAAAATTACGCATACTCTGGGCTCGTCTGTCCGATGCCGATTCCAGCAGGTGCAGCAGCAGTAATACGGGAATAGCCACCGCCAGGCCGACCCCGGTAGTAAGCATGGCTTCCCAGATGCCCCCGGCCAGCGCCTG
>JALUZF010000113.1 GCA_027012135.1 Gammaproteobacteria bacterium | reverse complement strand
CCCCTACCGGACAAAGATGACCACACCAACCTCTCTGACTGACAAAAATATCAAACAAAAAGATTGCCAGGATCACCATCCAGGCCCATCCCATACCAAAGATAATGCCGCGAAACATTAACGATACGGGATTAAACAGTTCCCATACAATGGCACCAGTTATAAGCGGCAGTACCAGGGTCAGTCCGAGCAGCCAGTAACGACTGCTGCGGGAAAACTGGCTCGATACCTTGATACCCAGTTTCCTGCGCACCCAGGCTGCTGTATCGGTCACTATATTGACCGGACAAACCCAGGAGCAATAAACCCGACCGCCCACCAGTGCATAAAACACCAGCACGATGGCAACACCAATCAGTCCTTCTGTGGTCGGGAAGTGCCCCGCCATCAGTCCCTGCAACATCACATAGGGATCAGATAGCGGCAGAACTTCCAGCGTCAGACTTGATGCCAGATTACCCTTGACTATCCAGACACCCAACAGGGGCCCTGCAAGAAATAAAGCCAGTATACCCAGCTGTACCACTCTTCTCAGAATGAGCCACTTATGGGCACGTAACCAGCCTTTTTTCTCAACCGCCTGCTGACCGGGCACCTGATGCCGTTCAGAGGACTCAACCATCATTTGTTCTCCTGATTCTGCAGTTTTTTCAAACTATCCAGAGGATTAGAAGAAAACGGTGTGTCGTGTTCCAGCTTTGCCTCAGGCGGCAGTTCCAGCCCGCCCTGGTTATAGTCGTAACGCACACCTTCAGGTAAGTTGTACTGATGTTCAATATCCGGTTTAACCAGACTCCCTCCAGCCTTATCCTTCTGTTCCCAGCCCAGTCGATAGTGTGTACCCAGCAGGCCCTTGGCCAGATGGATGGGTAACACCTTAATGGCTGCTTCTTCCAGAATACAGGCCTTTTCGCACTTGCCGCAGCCCGTGCAGGCGTCTGAATGAACCACCGGTATAAACATTGCATGTTTACCCGAACGACGGTTATGATGCATTTCTATGGTTATTGCTTCGCCCTGTACCGGACATACGTTAAAACACACCTCACAGCGCAAGCCCTGGAACGCAATGCATTCTTCCTGATCGATCAAGACTGCCAGCCCCATTCGGGCATCTTCAATCTTTTTCAGTTCATGGCTCAGAGCATTGGTCGGACAGGCCGCTGCACAGGGAATATCTTCACACATCTCGCAGGGTTTTTCCCTGGCAACAAAGTAGGGAGTACCCAGTGCGACCTGTTCCCCCAGCTCTGCCAGTCTAAGCATATCGTAGGGACAGTCCCTGACACAGAGTCCGCAGCGGATACAGGCGCCTGAGAATTCCTCCTCAGGCAATGCACCCGGCGGCCGGATAGTCCAGGCAGGAAAGGCCGAAGCCTGACGGGAATACGTTCCCATACCTAGCCCCAGTAATGCCGTACCGCACGCTGTTTTCAAGGTATCTCCCATAAACTTGCGTCGGCTCAGCACCGCCTTATGTTCTGCCTTTTTCCCTTCTGATGACACAGAAAGCCCCCGCTTTTGCTTATCAGACATGTAAAAACGCCTCTCTAACTGTTTAAACCTGGTTGTGTTTTAAAGTTCAGCTCAGTTTAAAATTTTAAACTGAGCCGGTGATGCACCAATGATGCAATAGTTGTGTATTTAATTCTCCTGTTACAGATTGTTTACGTTTCAATTTAAGCTAATGGTTGCATCAATTAAGCTTTCATAACCTTACAGGCACATTTCTTGTAATCGGTTTCTTTAGAAAGCGGATCCGTTGCATCCAGTGTCGCCTTGTTGATCAGACGGCCTGCATCAAACCAGGGGACAAAGACCAGCCCTTCGGGTGGCTTGTTCCGGCCTTTGGTTTCAATACGAGCATAAATCTCACCACGACGGGTCATTAGCTTGGCCTTGGCGCCATTACGCAGCTTGCGCTTTTTAGCATCCTTTTTATTCATATAGATGACCGCTTCCGGTACTGCACGATAAAGTTCAGGTACCCGACGAGTCATGGAACCGGAGTGCCAGTGTTCCAGCACACGACCAGTGGCCAGCCACAGGTCAAATTCCTTATCTGGACTCTCTGCTGGTGGCTCATAAGGTGCGGTAATGATTTTAGCTTTACCACCATTTTTCTTCTTATTGCCATAGAAGAATACATCACCTTTCTTACCATCAGGATTCCACTTGGCTACATAAGGGTCATAGCCTTCGCGGAAACGCCATAAGGTTTCCTTGCCGTCCACAACAGGCCAGCGTAAACCGCGTGCTTTATGGTACATATCAAACGGTGCCAGGTCATGGGCATGACCACGACCAAAGGAGGCATACTCTTCAAACAGACCTTTCTGGACGTAATATCCAAAATGTTCCATTTCATGATTTTTATAGACATTACCACTACCGTCAGTCACTTCCTGACTTGGATACTGGTTAACCTGACCGTTTTCATACAGTACTTCGTACATGGTCTTGTCTTTGTATTCAGGCATCTTAGCCAGCAACTCTTCAGGCCATACCTCTGACATTTTGAAGCGTTTGGTAAATTCCATAACCTGCCATAAGTCAGACTTGGCTTCTCCAGGTGCTTCTACCTGTTGACGCCAGAACTGAGTACGGCGTTCAGCATTACCATAAGCACCTTCTTTCTCTACCCACATAGCCGTTGGCAGGATTAGATCCGCAGCCATTGCCGTTACGGTTGGGTAAGGGTCAGAAACAGTAATGAAGTTCTTGGGATTACGATAACCTGGCCAGGTTTCTTCATTGAAGTTCGCTGCGGCCTGGGCATTATTGGTACACTGTACCCAGTAAGCATTAAGCTTACCGTCTTTCAGCATACGGTTCTGTAATACCGCATGGTAACCGGGCTTGGGATTGATGGTACCTTCAGGCAGTTTC
>JALUZF010000112.1 GCA_027012135.1 Gammaproteobacteria bacterium | reverse complement strand
GGATAAGAACTTTTTACAAAACAAGTTTTGAAAAGTTCTAAACCGATACATGGACGTACTTGAGCGCCCCTGGAAATTCAGTACCTGTAGACAGTCACGGTCAGGCACACTGAATAGTTACAAAACAACAACAAAAACTCAAGGCTTAAAGGAATTATCATGTCGTCCACCATCAGTTCATCTTCTGCCAACCCTGATCTTGACTGGAGTCAGTTAAAAGAAACCGTGGTGATGCTTAATCTGGCCATTGCCCAGATCAAACAGTCCATGCATGAGGGCACCTCTTCGGTGGATACCCTGGCCCATTCTTTTACGTCACTGGCGACTAATCTGAGTGAAATTCAGAATACTATTGCACAGGAAAATATAAATAATAAATCATTAAGCAACCTGGTCACGGATTCCAGCACCAAGGTACATGCTGCCATTATTGCTTTTCAGTTTTATGATAAGTTATCTCAGCGACTGGATCATGTCAGTCACAGCCTGGATTCCCTGACTAAACTGATTGCTGATCCGGCAGCCTTATATTCTCCACCGCAATGGCTGGCTCTGCAGGAGGAAATTCGCAGTAAATATACCATGGAGGAAGAACGACGGTTATTTGATAAGGTTTTATCAGGCACGCCCATTGATGAGGCACTGGAAGAATTTAATCAGACTACCCTGCAAAATGACAAGGATGATGATATTGAATTATTTTAATTTTCAGTTTTATATGCAGATATAAACCCGGCAAAATTGCTGGCCGATAATGGTTTAGAGCAGTAATAGCCCTGGTATTGATCACAACCTATACTTTGCAGAAACTTAAGCTGCTCCTTTTCTTCCACCCCTTCACAGAGCACCGTGATCCCCAGATTTTTTCCCATAGTGACAATGGTTTCAAGGAATACTGAGTCTGTCTGGATCTGATAATCGTCAATAAAAATTTTATCAATCTTTAAAGTATGAATGGGGAAGCGCTTTAAATATGACAGTGATGAATAGCCAGTACCAAAATCATCCAGGGAAATGCTTAAACCCTGGTTACATAATTCCGTTAAGATATCCAGACTTTTACTGGTGTCTTCTATAAACAGTGTTTCTGTAATTTCAATGTCCAGTTTTTCTGGATCAAAGTTGTTTTGTTTTATAAGCTGTTTTATATTCTGCGTAAAACCTTCATAAAATAATTGCCTGGCTGATATATTGACAGCAATAGGAATATCACAAATGCCCTGCTCTTTCCATACCATCTGCTGCCGGACAGCCTCTTCTATAATCCAGTTTCCCAGCTCAATAATCAATCCCTCTTTCTCAGCCAGTGGAATAAAATCATTGGGGGCAACCAGACCGTCCTGCGGGTGATTCCAGCGTATCAGAGCTTCACAGGCTATAATTTTGCCACTTTTCAGATCTACTTTGGGCTGGTAATAAAGTTCAAATTCCTGATTTTTTATTCCGCTCTTTATTTCTCTGGCCTGTTTAATTTCTTTCTGCACAGTCTCATAAAGTGCTGAGGTAAAGAAATGATACTGGTTTTTGCCATTCTTTTTTGCCTGATACATAGCAATATCAGCCTGTTTCATTAATGTGTTCTCATCTTTCCCGTCTTTAGGAAAAAATGCCACACCAATACTACAGCTTGATTCAATAGGATGGGAGTCAATAATCTGGGTTTTCTTTAATTCATTCTGTATTCGTTCAATGATCTGAGTTAAATCAAGCAGGTTTTTATAAGTATTAAGAATAATAACAAATTCATCACCCCCGATTCGAGCCACAATATCATTATTGCGAGTAATTTTTTTTATAACCAGGGCCACCTGTTTTAAATAAGCATCACCAATACTATGGCCCAGGGAATCATTTATGGTTTTAAAATCATCCAGATCCAGAAATAATAAGGCAAACTGACTGTCCATTCGCTCTGAAACTGAAATCAACCAGTCCAGTTTTTCATGCAGAGCCTCACGATTAGGCAAACCACTGAGCTTATCAGTCCTGGCAATACGATAGAGGGCTTTTTTTTCTTTTTCCAGGCGCTCAAAGGTCTGAACCATTGAAGAGCGGATATACTCATAATCCGTGAGCAGCATTTTTTTGGGTATTTCAGATTGATAGTAAGCATATTGCCTTAATATTTCTGCCGGGTTAATGATCATCTTTTTTATAATCAGAAAAATAAGGATAAAGTATATAATTGTCAGTAAGAGCATCCAGAATATCATCTGAAAAAAAAGTTTATCTATTGATGCACTAACCGCTTCCCGGTCAAGATAGATATACAATGTCAGGAATGATTTATTAAGCCCTGAAAAATAATAAAGGTGATTTGTCAGCACTTTATTTTGTGTTAACAGATCATAGCTATCCATTTTTTCAGGGATATAAATTTGCCTGGAATCAGGCTGGGTACGTAAACGCTGATCAGTAGTCAGCATCAGTTTGTTATCTTTAAATACCTGTACTGCACTGACAAACGGGTTACTTGCAGGTAAACGTTTAAGCTCTGAAGTAAATTGATAAAGATCATCAGCTTGCTGAAGGTTTTTTGAAATACTATAGACCAGACTGGCGGTATCTTTTTCTACGTCATGTACAATAACATCCGCTGTAGTATGGAGCTGTTTATTAAAAAAGAAATAAAAGGATACAAAAAAAATGAGTATAGTCCCGCTCAGTAAAAGATAGGATAACTTTCTAAGACTTAGCATCTATCAAACCATTTAAAGGAATATCAACACTGGGCAACACCTTTTTTATTTGTTCAGCAGACAGATCATTAAGCCATTTTATTTCCTCCAGTGAGGATAAAAACTCCTGATAAGTAATATCGTGAAGATAGTATTTAACGTGTTTATAATATTCCTGGGGATCATTCTTTAATACAGCAATAGCCCGGTCTACTTCCTTTTTTAACTGTTTAAACTGTTTCTGATGCTGGTTAATGACTTTCTGGGTTGCAAACAGCGCATCAATCACGGTAATAACATTCGGTTCCCGGGTAGAAGATATAATTTTGAACCCTTTCTTTTGCAGGGAAATATTATAGGGTACATAAGTAACAATCAGAACAGGCTTTTGAGCAGCAACATAGTTCATCTTGGCCAGTACGGCCTGATCTTTATTGATATAGCGTATCTGATGTTCACTCAATTTATAATAGTTTAAAAACTCCCTGATTAACTCAGAATTAACCGAGTCAATTTCAAGATAGATATCAATAATCTGATCAGTTTGTTTTAATTCATCTATTGACAGGTTGGACAGGATCATATCTCCGCCATTGGAGCGGTCAAATAGCATTAATGGTGTTAACCCGGGGTGATCCTTTTTAAGCTGTTTAAACTCATATTGCGTGCCAGTCAGGGCATCTGAATTTCCCGCATCGTAGAGATGCATGCTTTCGGCCAGAGAAACCAGATTCAGAACCTCTATATTATACGACTCCAGCCAGCCCTTATCATAAGCATAAAAAAT
Source organism: Gammaproteobacteria bacterium (assembly GCA_027012135.1). Lineage (GTDB taxonomy): Bacteria > Pseudomonadota > Gammaproteobacteria > GRL18 > GRL18 > JANELJ01. The sequence goes on along the minus strand of JALUZF010000112.1, from coordinate 26,393 downwards.
CGGTGTATAACCAATCCATGCATTAACTGAAATTTTAAGACGATGGTCGTAATCATTACTGCATCCCGTAAGAAAAACGACTAACAGCAGAAAAAAATGTATTTTTTTCATAATTCCTCACATTTAATGAGTAAATTATAGTACATTTTCATTTTTTTAAGTATTAAATGGAATTTTTTGTGCGTAAATCAGGTGCAGTTGTACAGAAAAATTACCCCGGTAGTAGTTTTCCTTTAACTGATAAACCGCATGTATTTCATCGCTCTCTTTAAAGGGAAAAGAATCACTTTTATTTTCCAGAGCCCGAAACCAGACTGCCCGGAAACTGCCGGACTCTGTTGCCAGTTGCAGCATCAGATGAATTCCCTCTGAACCGATAGCCCGGATACTCTGCACCATAAAATCACCCTCAAATACCGGCATTTCAAATTCTCTGCCATAAGGTTCAAGGCCTTTAAGTTCAGCAATGGTTTCAAAACTGATTTCTGATTCTGCCAGTATCCCATCGGTTAAAATAACCGGCCTCAGTGCATCGTTTTCATCCAGAACAGAGGCTTTTACCTGCTCAGCTATGGCTTTATCAAACAACTCACTAAAGCGTTCAAGACTGTCTCCAGGTATTTTTAGACCGGCGGCACCCTTATGCCCGCCAAAACCCAGCACCAGCTTTTCGTCCTGATTGCTGACGGTTTCAATGGCCTTACGAATATGAATAGCAGGAATGGTACGGGCCGAACCGGTTAAAATATCCGGATCACTGGAGAGACTTAAGACAATAACAGGACGACCAAATTTTTCCATTAAACGGGACGCCACAATACCCTGCACACCGGCATGAAAATCCGGATGATAGATAACCAGTGACCAGGCCTGTTTTTTAAGCTGTTTTCTTGCCCGTTCAAAGGCAATATCCAGCATCTGTTTTTCCGTTTCCTTGCGGTCCTGGTTATCCTTATCCAGTTCAGAGAGTTTGTTCAGGGCTTCGGGAAGTGATGCAGCACACAGATAATGCAGAGCCATATAAGGATCGGACATTCGGCTGCGGGCATTAATTCTGGGACCAATCTGAAAACCCAGGTCTTCAGCAGTAAAGGGCTGAAATTCCCGGTCAAGCAATCTCTGCATGGCCTGCCAGCTGGGACGCTGTAGCTTGTTCATAATTTGCAGACCGGCTTTTACCACGGCTCGATTGACAGGACTGGACAGGGATACTGCATCGGCCACAGTACCCAGGCTGACAAAATCCAATAGAGCGGATAATTTGGGGGCAGATGAATCCAGAACCTGGTCTTCAATCAGCCGGGCACGCAGATAACTCATTAATAACCAGCTCACCATACAGCCGGCTATGGTACTGTCAGGGTAGGCACAGTCCTCACGGGTCGGATTAATAGTTGCCAGCGCTGAGGCCGGAATACCTTCCTGAGGTATAGCATGGTGATCAGTCACAATCACATCAATGCCCTGCTCTGTCAGCTGTACAATCTGCGCTTCATCGGAAGAACCGCAGTCCGCTGTGATAATGAGCTGCGGCGGGTTTTCCAGTGCCAGAATACGATCGGTCAGTCCCTGGCTGATACCATAACCGTCATCAATACGATGGCCGATAAGATGCTGGATATGCTGTTCAGGTACTTTAAAATAATCTTTCAGGGCAAAAAATAAAATGGCATGAGAGGTAATGCCGTCAACATCATAATCAGTCAGCAGACCGATATGCTCCTCTTCTTTTATAGCTCTGGCAATTCGCGCTACGGCAATGTCGCTGTCACTAAGCAGATGCGGTGGAGCAATATGCTGCAGTGAAGCTTTAACCAGATCATCCACCTGCCACTGCAAACCATCCATACGATTCGCCACAATACGGGCCTGCACGGGCGACAGGGAAATCCGCTGGATCAGTTCAGCGGCATCTACCGGTGCAGTTCGGGAAATAATTTTTGGGATCACAAGTCAGGGTTATTTATCAAAAATGCTTAGCGGATAATATCTACGCCACCCATGTAAGGGGCCAGAGCTTCAGGTACTTTAATAGAACCGTCTGCCTGCTGATAGTTTTCCATAATGGCCACCAGGGTACGGCCCACGGCCAGACCGGAGCCGTTAATAGTATGCACCAGCTCTGGTTTGCCGGTGGCTTTATTACGCCAGCGGGCCAGCATCCGCCGGGCCTGAAAATCACCGAAGTTACTGCAGGAAGATATCTCCCGGTAAGTTTTCTGGGCCGGAACCCAGACTTCCAGATCATAGGTTTTAGTCGCGGAAAAACCAATATCACCGGCGCATAAAGCCACCACGCGGTATGGCAGTTTCAGTTTCTGTAAAATCACTTCGGCATGTCTGAGCAATTCTTCCAGCGCCTGCATGGAGTCTTCCGGTTTAACAATCTGTACCATTTCCACTTTCTCAAACTGGTGCTGACGGATCAGGCCGCGTACATCCTTGCCATAAGCACCGGCTTCGGAACGAAAGCAGGGAGTATGAGCAGTCAGGCGTAAAGGCAGTTCGGATTCTTCCAGAATGGATTCACGCACCATATTGGTCACCGGTACTTCGGCTGTCGGAATAAGATGAAGCTGTTTATCAGCAGCCAGAGTTTCCTCATCCCCGTCCACGGCAAAAAGATCTTCCTTAAACTTGGGCAGCTGGCCGGTCCCCCTGAGCGCATCGGGACGCACCAGGTAGGGAACATAAGTTTCACTATAGCCATGCTCTTCGGTATGGGTATCCAGCATTAACTGAATAAGTGCTCTATGCATCCGTGCCAGCGGCCCTTTTAAGGTACTGAAACGGGAGCCGGATAATTTGGCCGCTATTTCAAAATCCATCAGACCGCCCTTACCGTTCCAGCCTGTTCCCAGTGCGGCGCCCAGATCCACATGATCCTTAATTTCAAAATCAAACTGCGGGATTTCACCCCAGCTGCGCAGCTCAACATTGTCATTTTCATCCTTGCCGTCGGGCGTGGTTTCGTGAGGAACGTTAGGAATGCGCATTAAAATATCATGGGTTTCATCCTGCAGTTGTTTTAACTGCTGCTCCATTGCCTTAAGCTGATCACCGGTTCTGGCTACGGCGGCCAGAATTTCACTGACATCTTCACCGTTTTTCTTGGCCATACCGATTTCTTTCGATCTGGCCTTACGTTCAGCCTGCAGTTCCTGGGTTTTTACCTGTATGACTTTGCGTTGTGCTTCCAGATCCGCCAGTTTGTCGGTATCCAGTTGAAAGCCCCGACGGGCTAACTGGGCGGCAATGACCTGCAGGTGAGTACGTAAAAGTTTGGGATCCAGCATAGTGTTGTGTTCTCGGTTCGATGTTTAAAATATTCAATAATGATTAAAAAATAATTGTAACTATTCGGCGTAGCTGACCGTGATTGTCTACAGGTACTGAATTTCCAGGGGCGCTCAAGTACATCCTTGTATCGCTTTGTGAAAACATCCATGTTTTCAAAACCCTGTAAATCCAGCACCTGTAGCCAATCAGTCTAAAGTGCACAAATTCAAGCTGAACAGTTACAAAAAATTTAGCTCAGATGCTCAAAAGAAAGATTAACATCCCAGTAGATAATATGAGCATTTTCTATTTGCTCATGAATAAAGTTAATCAGCTCTTCAGCCTTGTCACTGCGGTGATAGAACTCAATAACCACCGGCAGATGGCCGGAAATATCCAGCAGAGTGCTCTGGTGTATATGCCCCTGATCACCAAACCCGGCCACACCACGGAAGATAGTGGTGCCGATAACATCACCTCTGTCATGTAATTGCTCCAGGGTTTTACTGATATGACCATTACTGTCATCCGTATAAACCCGCACCAGTGTTACTGCCTGTTTATTGATTTTTTTTGCCATATTTAAACCCTGCTAAAGTGAACGTGCCAGCAGCATACCTGACCAGGTAGCAATAATACATAAAACCACACTGACCAGTATATTCATGGCGGCTTTAAGGAGCAGCCCTTCCTGCATCAGGGCCAGGGTTTCAAGAGAAAAGGTAGAAAAGGTGGTGAATGCGCCAAGAAAGCCGATCATAATAAAGGCACGTATTTCAGAACCAACCGTCAGACGCTCAGTCAGCATGACAAAAGCCAGCCCGATAATAAAGGAACCTAACAGGTTGACACTCAGCGTTCCCCAGGGAAAGCCCCGCCCCAGCCAGGCATATACCGCCGAGGACACCCAGAAACGCATCACTGCGCCCAGTGCTCCACCTGCTGCAATTACCCCTATTTCAACCAAAATACTTCCTCTGGAATCAATACAATAAGAAAAACAGGTATTTTATGCTTCTTTGGCAGAATTTTCATTAAAAACATTTAACCTGCGGGTATTAGCCTGATTAGTTCAGAAAGTTTCTGTTCCAGTAGTTGTGCACTGTCTGAAATAGCCTGTTCAAGGGGTATGTCCTTATCTTTCAGGCTGATTATCTGGATACTGGAATTTAGGTTTTGTGCTATTCCCCTGCTATAATCACCGCAGATAATTTTAACCGGAATATGATATTGCTCAGCCCGCTTAATCAGGCGGCCGGTTAATTTTCCTCCCAGGCTTTGCTTATCAAAGTGACCTTCTCCGGTAATAATCATATCCGGCCGGGTGTCTGTATTAGCCAGAAGTTTGTCCAGTCCTGACAGTTCGGCCAGTAATTCAAAGCCGCTTTGTATTTCAGCATTTAAATAAGCCAGCAGAGCAAAACCCAGTCCACCGGCTGCCCCGCTTCCCGGTGTATTATATAGCTTATCTGACAATCCCAGGGTCTGAACAGTCTTACAGGCATAGGATGCCATGCCTTTTTCCAGAGCCTCAATCATTTGTGCATCAGCCCCCTTTTGCGGTGCAAAAATATGGGTTGCTCCCAGCTCTCCCAGCAGGGGGTTAGTTACATCACTGGCAATAGTAATAGTGCAGTCTTTCAGGCGGGTATCCAGATGGGCAGTATCAATTTTATCAATCCGTTCCAGCATCTGTCCCGCCGGCATTATGGGTTTACCCTCTTCGCTAAGGAACTGAACTCCCAGGGCTGACAGCATACCTGTGCCGCCGTCATTGGTGGCACTGCCGCCCAGACCAATGATCAGGTGCTTTGCACCTGTATCCAGAGCATGCTTAATAAGCTCACCCAGTCCGAAAGTACTGGTTTTCATGGGGTTACGTTTTAGGGGAGGAATATCCGGCAAACCACAGGCCTGAGCCATTTCAATAATAGCAGTGGCTTTACCATATGGATTATCTGACTGATTTTCATCTATAAAAGCATAGCTGGCAGTAGTACAAATACCAATGGCATTGTGTACATTCACTGAAATTTTTCTGGTTTTAATAAAGGTTTGTACTGCTTCGATGGTACCCTCACCGCCATCAGCAAGCGGCATTAAGCGGGCGGTGATAGAATCTGAATGGTTCTGAAGAACTCGTTCTGCAATATTACAAAATTCTACCGCACTTAAACTGCCCTTAAAAGAATCTGGCGCTATCAGAATATTCATTATTAAACTTTACTCTGAAACTTATTGGTTATTTTTATACTGTTTATCCAGTGACTGTAAATACGCCAGTTTTTCACCGAGTTTTATTTCAAGTCCCCTGGGTTCTGGAGAATAAAATTTAATATCGGCCAGTTCCGGTGGTAAATAGGTCTGTCCGGCGGAATAAGCTTCCGGCTCATTGTGGGAATAGCGGTATTGCTCTCCATAGCCCATGGATTTGAGTAACTGGGTGGGTGCATTGCGTAAATGCTCAGGAACCTCCAGAGAACCGGATTCTCGGGCACTGGCCATGGCGGCTTTAAAAGCGGTATATACGGCATTGCTCTTGGGTGCCAAAGCACAGTAAACAGCAGCCTGGGCAATCGCCCGGTTGCCCTCTGCAGGCCCCAGCCGTTCGAAGGCATCCCAGGCATTTAAGGCCACCTGCATGGCACGGGGATCGGCATTACCGATGTCTTCTGAAGCAATAGCCAGCAGTCGGCGGGCAATATACAAAGGATCACAGCCGGCTTCAATCATGCGGCTCATCCAGTACAGGGCACCATCCGGTGAGGAACCTCTAACCGATTTATGAAACGCTGAAATCTGTTCATAAAACAGATCGCCGCCTTTATCAAAGCGACGGGTTGTCCCTGATATGACCTGGGTAATGGCTTCTGAAGTTATCAGTTTCCGGCCATTTTCCTGTTCAGCCAGATCCGCTGCAATTTCCAGCAGATTGAGCAGTTTTCGGCCGTCTCCATCCGCTGCACTAATCAGGTTAAGCCGGTCATCATCACTGATCTGTAAATGCTGTTCACCCAAACCTCGCTCCTTATCACTTAGTGCCAGTTCCAGCAACGCTGATAACTCCTTCTGGTTCAAGGTTTTTAACAGGTACACTCTGGCCCGTGATAATAAGGCATTATTCAGTTCAAATGAGGGATTTTCAGTAGTTGCCCCGACAAAAATAAATGTACCGTCTTCAATATAGGGTAAAAAGGCATCCTGCTGAGATTTATTAAATCGATGCACTTCATCCACAAACAGTACCGTAGGCTGAGCATAAACCTGATAATATTGCTTTGCCTGTTCAACCGCCTGGCGAATTTCCCTAACACCCGAAAGTACGGCAGAAATGGCTAAAAACTGTGCCTGGGCATAATGGGCAATTAAGCGGGCCAGGGTAGTTTTACCAACCCCGGGGGGCCCCCAGAAAATCATGGAGTGGGGCTTACCCCCTTCAATAGCCAGGGTAAGCGGTTTACCTTCTCCCAGCAGATGGGTCTGGCCAAAAAAGTTCTGCAGGGAATCAGGACGCATTCTGTCTGCCAGAGGGCTCAACGGATTCTGTTGTCCCTGTCCTGCCTGTTCCAGTAAATCGGCCTGATTAGCGGGCATTGGCCGTTCCAATAATATCAACATCAGCCGGCGGTACAAAATCAAACCGGCCGGAGGCCAAAGGTTTATTAACGATAATATTGGAAAATATAAGTTCTGTGGTCTGCCCGAAACTGTCATACATTCGCATACGCATAAGAATATGGTTTTTAAATGCCAGTAGTATCCGCTCAAAAGTCATGTCATCATTAAGCGCCTTAAGCTGAACCCAGTTTAGACCGTCCGGCTTGCGCAGGGAAACATTATTCACCTGATAGTATTTGTATATATTATCATTACTGCTGAGTAATAATGCCGGTGAATCGCCCATCTGTTCATCCAGAGGTTTAATATTAACCTGCTCCAGTTCAACATCATAAATCCAGATGGTTTTGCCGTTGGAAATATACTTTTGTTCTACCGGAGTCTGATAATCCAGTATGAATTTGTCAGGACGACTTATAATAAGATTGCCATGGGATTGTTCAAGGACTTTACCTCTGCCATTAACAACCATCTGGTCAAAATCAGCCTGTAAACTCTGGGTTCGCTGGAAAAAGTCATTTAAAGTGGTATTTTGAGGCTGCGCTGAAAAAACAGGATGAGAGAACCATAAAAATATAATAAGCACAGTAAATAAGGCAAAGGGATTTTTCATATAATACGCCGAGTTTGTAAACAGGAATGAATATAGTTCTTAGACCGGATAATATTATACAGGTTCAGTCTGAATTATATAAGTTTGCAGGCACTTGAAATCAGGGATATGTTTAGAGACCTGACAAGGAGAGAGCTCCGCAGCAGTGAATAGCATTATCCTCATTTTATGTGGGAAAGGATACCTGCATTCCCAGGATCTGGAATAGTTTTAAGATAGTTAAAAAGTTGACTGGATTATATTCCGGATCATAAAGAGGACAAAGCGGGAAGCTCGGTATGGTCAGCCTCACATAACGTGCATTTTCAGGTTCTCTAAAAGTATTTATAAACGGTCAGCCAACTGTTAAACAGTCATCCTGACATTAGTGAAGAACTGGGCTGGATAATGGCCACCAGCCCGAATGAAAAGCACAACTGGGGCGTTTTTATTATACTGCCGTCCAGTAAACCTCAAAATGTTTTTAATCGCTTGAATTATGGCTGATATTCTGCTATTTATAAGATTAAATATTACTGAGGTATCCAGGTTATAATGAAATATATATTCAGACATACCGCTATTATTGACCATGAAATTGAAGCGGATGATATTATTGAAGCCAGGAAAAAGTTCTTTTCTGATGTGGCTGAAAGTGAAGAGTTTTTTACCAGTGCCAGTAAAGTGGTGACGGATGAAAGGATTAAGATCTTAAATGACAAAGGCCATCATATTGATACCTTTAATATTTATGATGACGTTTAATACATTCAAACCAGTTTAGATTTATTTACTGCCGCCACTTTTAATAGCCCTAATGATCACAAACTTGTTGTTTGTGGCCACTAAAGTCTGGTTGCCGAACAGTTTTTTCAGTTTGGTATGATAAGCCAGGTGGCGGTTACCCACTATCCAGAGCTCTCCCCCGCTTGTTAATACCCGTCTGGACTGCACAAACATCTGCCAGGCAATGACATCACCCACAACATGCTGTTGATGAAATGGCGGGTTACACAGTATCAGATCTGCCTGCTCAGAGGCAAAGGATTCCAGAATATTGGTGCTGATAAAATGAAACCCTGGACTATCACCCAGGTTATTCTGCAGGGTCATTCTGGCTGACTCAACCGCCATATAAGACTCATCTACCGCATAGATATCCGCCTGTGGATAACATTGAGCGGCCTTTAAACTGAGCACGCCATTACCGCAACCCAGGTCAATAATACTCTGCGGTGCCGGACTGAGTTTTTCCGGAAAGTTTTGCAGAAAAAAACGGCTGCCAATATCCAGATGCTTACGCGAGAACACATTACTCAGACCAAATAGCCTGCTGCCGTCTTCCAGGGTATATTGCAGGTAGTTATAATTGCTGTTTTTTAAGCCGGCCAGCAGAGGCGCTTTAAGTATAATCAGCCGGGCTTTTTTCCAGGCCAGGGAAGCCTCTGCATCCGCGAACAGACTTTTGAGGGTGTTAATTATGGAACGCTGCAGGTTTTTAGCCATAAGCGCACCGATAATACGGCTGTTTTCGTTAATACGGCCTGCCAGGCCTACCATCTGCTGCTGCAGAAAAGCAGAGGTTTTAGGTACCTTGAATAACACCAGGTCATAATGCCTGTTCAGGGCTTCGGTACTTTTTATAAACTGTACCTGCTCCAGAAACTGCGGACAATTTGCCTGAATATTGGTTTTTATTGCCTGATGACTGACAAAAGAATCGCTTAGAGTATCACAGCCGTACTGAGCAAGGCTAACGGTCAGGGCACCGAAATCATCATTGAGGATCAGGATACTGGCCTGAGTGAGTTGCTCTGCTGTCATCTGCTCATTGAGATGATTCAACAGATAAGTATCAGCGCTGTTCCAGGCCTGCAGATTTTTATCCTGATCCGGAATGCGTTTAAGCTGGAATGTGCCAAAAGGATTGACATAACCAGACATCAGTCAATCACCTTTTTTCCCTTAATGCCCAGCTCCTGGATCCCCCTGGCCCGACTGACAAGATTACCATTGCCGCTGACCAGACGATTATGTGCCGTGGTATAGGAGCTTTTTGCCTTATCCAGATAAACCCCGATATTTTCAAGTTCTTCCACAAACAATGAGAACTTGTCCAGCATATCCCCGGCCCGGCGGGCAATTTCTTCCGCATTGGACTGCTGACGATCATAGCGCCAGAAGTTTTCAATGGTACGCACGGTTGCCAGCAGGGTCGTAGCACTGACCAGAATGATCTTTTTCCTAAAAGCTTCAAAAATCATTTCCGGTTCTGCATTTATGGCCAGCATCAGAGCCTGTTCAACAGGCACAAACAAAATCACAAAATCCAGTGACTGCAGAGCTTCCAGAGAGGCATAATCTTTTTCAGACAGCAGCCGGATATGATTTTTAAGTGAAGCAATATGCTGTTTTAAGGCTTCCTGCCTATCATTATCTTCCACTGCCGCCGCATATTGAGTATAGGCTTTTAAGGATACCTTGGAGTCAATAATCACCGATTTCTGATCCGGCAGCTCTATCACCACGTCCGGCCGGAACAGCTTATTATTTTCGTCCCGGTAACCAGGCTGGATATGGTATTCGAGATCCTTTCTCAGGCCGCTGTTTTCCAGCAGATTTTCCAGGATCATTTCGCCCCAGTTACCCTGAAACTTAACATCACCCTGTAAAGCCCGAGTCAGATTTTCAGTATCTTCACTGACTTTCTGATTAAGACTGGACAGCTGTTTAACCTGTTCGGACAGACTGACTCTGTCTCTGGAATCCAGCTCGTGAATCTGTTCCACTTTATGTTTAAACTCGCTGAACTGCTCCTTAAAGGGCATTAATAACTGAGTAAGCTCCTGCTGACTAACCTGCTTTAAAGTCTGACTATTATCATTAAATATCTTATTACCCAGATGCTCAAACTGCTGAGTAAGCTGTTCTTTTGACCGTTCCAGGTTTTCAGTCACCAGTCGGCAGGCTTTAAGCTGTTCTTCTGCCTTAATACGGGTTTCTGACAGTTCCTGCCGGCATTGCTGATTCTGAATCTGTAAATCCTGGTATTGCTGTACTGACTTTTTAAGCTCGTCTCTATAGTCATTAAGCTGTGCCGCCCGGGTTGCATAAATACCTTTCAGTTCATGCAACTGGTTAAGCTCGTCAATTTTTTTTACTAACAGCTGTTCTCTGTCCTGCAGCTGATCACGCAGCAGATCCAGTTCATTTTCCAGGTTTTCAATATCCAGCTGCAGTAACTGCTGCTGACTGTCATTTTGCACTTTAAGCTGACTGGCTAACAACTCAAGAGCCTGTGCCTTTTGCTGACGAAAATAAAACCACAGGATAATAAAAGCCAGTAACAGCCCTATACCAAAAGCCAGAGCCAGATGAATTTGTTGTTGGTCAATCTGCATATATAACAGGCTCGTTAGTTTATTCTACTGGATTAGGTATTTCTGTGGGAGTACAGAAACAAAAACATTCTCTTTCTGTTTAAAGGTCTGTGCAAAAACCGGCACTGAGAAAAACGCAGGAAAAAGTATAACAATAAAAACAAATAATCTTAACATCAGCATTTATTCATCCTGTGTATTCTGAGTTTGGCTATGTTCCGGAGTACTGGCCAGCACTTCCGCCATCGGCGGTACCAGCAACTGCGGATCAATACGCCGCTTAAAAAGATTCATACGCCAGTCCAGATGAGCACCGGTTGCCCGACCCGTGGCTCCAACCTCGGCAATCACATCCCCCTGATTCACTTTATCACCGCGTTTAACCCGCAGTTTACTGAGATGCAGAAAAGCCGATGACAGGCCGTGACCGTGATCTACTATCAGGGTTCCGCCGGAGTAAAACATATCCGGATGAGCCAGGGTAACAATTCCCCCGACCGGAGCACGCACTTCAGTACCGGTTGGAGCCGCAATATCTACCCCGTAATGCGGCCATTTAGGTTTACCGTTTAGGATCCGCTGACTGCCGTAAACACCGCTGATGGGGCCAATGACGGGCCAGATAAACGGTGCCATAAAATCGCTTCGTTCATCATCACGGATACGGGCCTGTCTGGCCAGTTGCTGTTCTTTTTTTATACGGGCACGCAGTTCCGGTTTAACCGGTGTCACTTTTGAGGGAGGCAGTCCGTTTATACGCTGAATTTTATACTGTCTTTTTTTTATATTCAGAGAGGTATCAAGGAGTACTGTATGTTCAGATGAAGTTATTTTAAGGCTGATCTGCAGAGGTTCATCACGGTGAAAACCAATAAGGAAAATCCCCCTGGGGGAAACACGCACAGCCCTGTCGTTAAAAAAAACCTGGTTTCCGGGGGTGGTTTTACCTATAACGAGACCGCCCTGGATAAAATAGCCATCCAGTTCGGCATGAGGTAAAGAAAGGATTTCAGCATAAAGGCTGGAACTGAAAAACAGCAGAACTGACCATAAAAACCATAAAGGACTATACAGCCTGTTCCGCCGGAATTTATACTTCCTGGTCATTAAGTAACAAATTTACCTTCACGCAGTCTCTGGGCTTCCATAATCTCAATTTCATGAGCACCGGAATAGACAATACGACTGTTCGGAACAAAATCCAGGTCTTTATCCAGTCGAGTATAAGGCACTGAGTTTAATATGGTTTTCATGGCATTTAAACGGGCCTGATACTTATCATTGGAGCGGATAATGGTCCATGGCGCTGAGGCAGTATGAGTTTTTTTCAGCATTTCATATTTAACATTGGTAAAATCATCCCAGCGTTCCTGGGCCTGTACATCGACTTCTGACAGTTTCCACTGTCTCAGGGGATCGGTTTTACGACGTTTAAACCGGCGAGCCTGCTCCTCCCTGGTCACACTGAAATACAGTTTAACCAGGATGGTACCCTGGCGCACCAGGTCTTTCTCAAAACCAATAACACCTTTCATAAAGGTTTTATATTCCTGTTCGGTACAAAAACCAAATACCGGCTCTACCATGGCCCGGTTATACCAGCTGCGGTCAAACAGCACGACTTCACCGCCGGCAGGCAGGTGACGTACGTATTTCTGGAAAAACCACTGGGTTTTCTGTTCCTCGGTTGGTTTACCCAGAGCAACAACACGATAATGTTTTTCATTCATATAACGTGTAACCCGTCGAATAGTACCGCCTTTTCCAGATGCATCCCGTCCTTCAAACAGGATCACCATGCGTTTGCCGGTATCTTCCAGATATTTCTGCATCTGAATGAGTTCTGCCTGATAGGGCTTTAATGACTGTTCAAGTTTATACTTTCTTACAGCTTTGGAATTGCCTTTTCTGATCATCTTGTTTTCCGCAGCAAGACGCTCGTTTTCCTTAATCAATTCTTCTATTGCTTTGTCCGTATCATCTACCATATTATTCCCCTTAAATTCTTAGTGCCTGGTATCATAACATATTGTCAATGCCAGCTCATTGACCTGAATTAGAAAAAATTAATTTCTGACTGAAAATTTAAACCCAAATAAATCAGTTGAATCGTAGCGAGAATGATCAGAGTGCTGAAGATACAAGGATTTACGGGTTATATTGGCTTTATTCGTAGCCATCGGGTGAAGTCAAAATGTTCTGGAAAGCCTTGTAGATTCAGTGCTATGGACATTCGCAGTAGGTTCAACTGATTTTTTTAGGTTAAAATAACTGGCTACAAATTTTAAAGCAGCAGATGAGATCAGGATGTTTTTCGACGTTCTCTGCGTTCCCGGCGATCGGCCTGTTGCAGCTTTAAGGTCAGTTCCAGACGGTTTCTGACATTCAGTTTTTTATAGATAGCCGTCAGATGTGCTTTAACCGTTCGCTCGGTTATACCCAGTTCTGCTGCAATTAATTTATTCTGCATTCCGGCCAGGATCTTCTGGGCAATTTGCTGTTCCCGCTCCGACAGAGTTTTAAAAACGACAACATCGAGATTAACGGTTTCTCCCTGTGCTGTATCTCTGCTTCGGGCCTGCTGGTTTAGACCCAGCATATAGCTCACCAGGGAGCTGCCCAACCACATTTCACCCTGTTGAATAACATTAACCGCTGTTTCAAGTTTATGAGAATCCAGGTAGGTATTGGCATAACCGCGCACATTCAGAGCCAGTAAACGTACCCCCTGTTCAGGATAAGGATTATTGGTCAGAACAAGGGTATTAAGAATATCTTTATATCTGTGTTGCAGTGCAGCCAGTTCTGCTTCCAGATTTTCTTCAAACTTATCAGCATCCTGCTCCTGTGAATCAAGATGAAAAAGTAATAGCAGCGGTTCAGTGCTTACCAGGGCATCCTGTAGATCTGATAAGCGACTGAAATAAATTATTCTGTTCTGATTTTCAGCAAACAAAGCCTTAAAATGCTTTATGACATACTCATCAGCAGAATAAACATACAAATTCATAGTGATTTATATCTGCTCCATTCAACTGACTTATTCAGGTTTAACTGTAGCAGTGTCTGAGACAACATCCAGTTGCAGTTCCCGCAACAGAATACCCATGGAATCAATCACCCGGTATTTGGCCAGAATGTTTTCATACTGGTTTTTTATATTTTCAGAATGTGCGGAAAAAATTTCATTTTCTGTATTCAGCAAATCCAGCAGGGTTCGTTCACCAATACGAAACTGCTGTTCATAGGCATCCCGGGTCCTGATGGTAGCATCCACATATTTCTGCAAAAAGGCCGCGCGTTTTTCTGATGACTGGTAAGCATTCCAGGCAATATCCACCACCTTGGCCACCTTTCTACGAGTAACATCCTTTCGCTGCACAGCTTCCTCTATCAGGTAGGCATCCCGGACCACCCGAGCCTGATGTTCACCGCCCTGATACAGGTTATAACGTAAGTTAAGCAATGCATATCGGCCATTGTCATGCCCCCGTACACCGTTCTGATTATCCGCCCATTCCCCACCGAGTTCCAGTTCAAGATCGGGATAATAATTGCTTTTAGAGGTTTTCTGCTGCATTTTAATCGCTTCAATATCGGCCTGGGCCGCACGAATAGCCGGATGATTCCTCAGGGCTTTTTCCAGGGTTTCTTCATAGGACCTGGGGAAATTCAGATCGAAGCTGGCTTCTTCCAGTGCTGTTTTGGGTAATGAGCCTACCACTCTTTCATATTCCGTCAGCGCATCTTTAAGGTTGTTGCGTTCTGCTTCCAGGTTGGAATAGGCCAGGTTAAGACGCCCTTCTATCTGACTGAGTGATCCCTGGTTATCGGCCCCCATGGATGAACGAAGCTGAACCTGGTCGTATATCTTTTCATGAATTTTTACACTGTCTTCTGCGTACTTAACCAGTTTCTGAGACCGCAGCACATTAATATAGGCGGTTACGGTATCAATGGTCACCTGCTGCGACAGATTAACCAGCTGAAATTCTGCTGACTCAGAACGAAACTCATGACGTGCCGTTTCACTGGCGGTTTCAAAACCATCAAAAAGCATCTGGCGCAGTACCAGGGCAGCCTCCTGGCGGTTCATGCTTCGGGAATGACCAAATTTGGTCAGCCGGGTGGCATTATTATCTGATGTTTCTGAGCCATAGCTGGCATTCAGATCAACACTGGGTAAATACCCGGCTCTGGCCTGCTTAACATCATAGTCCCTGGACAATTTCTGGTTTAACTGTTCCAGTACCGTAGGGTTTGTCGTCACAGCCTGTTCTATGGCTTCCTTAAGGTTCTCAGAAAAAACCGATGTCGGGAACACTATTAATATAAAACTGCAAAAAAATGCTTTAAAAATAAAGCGTCTGTATATCATTTTAGATGAATACCTGTCCGTTTAGTAACTTTGCAATAAAACAAAACCTGAACTTTTGTTCATGTTTTCTAATAATTATGAGTTTATCAGCTATTTCTATAGTTTCAATACATAAGAGTGATTATTAAAGGCTTTGTAAGAAAGCCTGTACATATTATCCAGTCTCTCCAGAGAATGTTTATTTTAACGTTCACTTAAAGCTTTTTGACGGGTTTTCAAAATAGGTTTTAACAGATAATCCATCACCGTCTTTTTACCCGTTAAAATATCCACCTGGGCCACCATGCCGGGAATAATTGGCAGGGAGTCTTTGGTTTTGCCTAAATGATTTTTATCAGTTTTCAGTTTAACCAGATAAAAGCTGTCGTCATTTTCATCGGTAATGGAATCCGCACTGATCTGAATCACTTTGGCTTCAAGTCCGCCATAGACGGCAAAATCATAGGCCGTAAATTTTACAATAGCTTTCTGTCCCGGATAGAGGTAGGCAATGTCCGAGGGTTTAACTTTTGCTTCTATCAGCAGAGTATCATCCAGAGGAACAATTTCCACCAGATCCATGCCCGGCTGTACCACCCCGTTAATGGTATTAACCAGCAGTTGTTTAACCGTACCATTGACAGGAGAACGTACACTGGTACGACTGACCTTGTCCTTTAGACTGTCAATTGACTCAAGAATTCGAGGAATTTCAGCCGCCACTTCATTTAATTCTTCCCTGGCCTCACTTTTGGAACGCAGCACCAGCTCTTTAATTTTATTTTCTGATTCATTAATACTGGATTTCAGGCGCGGGATAGACAGTTTTACTGCATCCAGTTCACCTTTCAGTTCATTCAGCTGACGTTCCCGCTTAATAACATCAACTTCAGAGACTGCGCCGGCTTTAAACAAAGGCTTAATAATGCGCAGTTCTTTCTGGGCCAGCCTGTAACTGCGTTTTATCTGTTCCAGTTTGGACTGAGCTTCCTTAACTGCCTGTTTATTCTGTTCAACCTGGTTTTTAAGAATATTCATATTACTGGCCAGGCGTTTTTTATTGCTCTGAAACAGTGCCTGTTCATTTTTTGCCAGATCGGGAGCTTCTTTTAATACCTGATTAGGGATAGTAAAGGCATCCAGTCCCTCCGCTTCTGCTGATAGCCGGGCTGCCTTTGCCAGCAGCTCCAGATAGCGCAGGCGGCTTTCCATAAAGGAGGATTCAAAGTTGGTATCATCAATTTTTAACAGGATCTGGCCTTTTTTAACCACATCCCCTTCATCAATGAGAATTTCAGAAACAATACCCCCTTCCAGATTCTGAATCACCTGGATCTGATGCGAGGGTATGACTTTGCCTTCGCCACGGGTAATTTCATCCAGGGGTGCATGGTTGGCCCAGTAAATCAGCACCCCAATCATAATAATGATAAGATACAGCAGCAGACGGGAACGTTTAGGGGTCTGTTCCAGCATGGCGGCACTGCTGCTGCGTATAAAATCCAGATCATTGGTTTCCAGCTTATTATCTGACATTAATCTTACCCTGTTTCAAGGCATCCAGAACCTGTTCTTTAGGTCCGTCCGCAACAACAGTGCCATGTTCAATGACAATAATCCGATTCACCAGCCTGAGCAGGGATGCTCTATGAGTCACCAGAATAAAGGTTCGATCAGCAATTTCCGCTTTTAGGTTAGCCAGCAGTTCTGCTTCAGTGGCATTGTCCATAGAGTTACTGGGCTCATCCATGATCAATATGGGCGGCGACATAACAAGAGCACGGGCAATGGCCACACTCTGACGCTGACCGCCGGACAGACCTTCACCCCGCTCCCCTACCCGCATATCAAAACCGGCAGGATTTTTATTAACAAAACGATCCACACCGGCAATTCGGGCGACACGGATAATTTCCTCTCCCGGCATATAAGGTGCCTTAAGGGCAATGTTTTCCCGAACAGTACCGTGAAACAGGCCAATATCCTGGGGAACATAACCGATATTACGCCTTAAATTGGCCGGATCTATCTGATTAATATCCAGATCATCAATTTTTACCGAGCCTTCTGTCGGTGCATAAAGCCCCATAATCAGTTTTTCCAGTGTGGTTTTACCCGAACCAATACGACCGATCAGAGCGACTTTTTCACCTGGCTTAATTTTTATATTAATATTTTTAAGAATTTTTTCATCCGAACCAGGATATGAGAAACTAACATTAATAAACTCAACTCCGCCTTTAAAGGTGGCCCGATGGAT
Organism: Gammaproteobacteria bacterium; assembly: GCA_027012135.1. GTDB lineage: Bacteria > Pseudomonadota > Gammaproteobacteria > GRL18 > GRL18 > JANELJ01. The sequence goes on along the minus strand of JALUZF010000112.1, from coordinate 8,907 downwards.
ATAGGTTTTATTTTCTTCACGCTCAACCGGCAGCTGCATAATTTCATTTAAGGAGGCCAGTGCCGTTTTAGTCTGCTGGTAGTTGGCGATCAGATTAGCCACCTGGGCCATAGGCTGAATGGCTCGTGAAGACAGCATAACGGTGGCAATCAGTGCCCCCATGGTCATTTCACCATCAGCAATAAGATACACTCCGAAAATAACGGTGACCACCATGGCCAGCTGCTGAACAAAAGCCGATGTAAAGTTAATGGAATTAGACAGATTTCTTGCCCTGACACCTTCTTTGGCAATAAACCCACAGGCTTCTTCCCAGCGACGCTGCAAAAGACCTTCGGCATTATTGGTTTTAATGGTTTCAACACTGCTCAGGCTTTCTATCAGGGTGGCATTTTTCTGTGAGGACGCTCTATAAGTACTTTCAACAATTTTTCTAAGCGGGAAATGAATAATAAAAGCATACACCAGGATTATAATAACGGCCGCTACAGGCACCAGCACCAGAGGCCCTGCAATATAGGCAATAGTAATCATAAACAGCACAAAAAACGGCAGATCAATAAAGGTACTCATGGTGACTGAAGTTAAAAAATTTCGCACCGCATCAAATTCCTTCAGGTTACTGGAAAACGCACCAACGGATTCCGGCATAGCCGACATTTTCAGGGACATGACTTTTTCAAAGATAAGAGCCGACAGGACAATATCTGCCTTTTTACCGGCGGTTTCCAGATAATGTCCACGGACAATTTTAAGAATATAGTCAAAGAAAAAGACAATACTGACCCCGATAGCCATTACCCATAAGGTTTCAATGGCATTATTGGGTACCACCCGGTCATAAATATTCATAACAAACAGGGGGTTGGCAATAACAAACAGGTTGATAAAAAAAGAAGCCAGCAGCACATCCCGGTAAATACCGGCCGAGTTCCAGATTGTCCCCCAGAACCAGTGCTTATTATGGGTCAGCAGCACTTCAGGTGTACGGCTGTCAAACTGAAAGCCCCTGGAGATAAAAAAAGCATAACCGGAATAAAGTTTTTCCAGTTCATCCAGGCTAATGATCCGGGTAGTATGTTCCCCGGAAACCGGCTGGATAATACTGGCTTCCTGTTTCTCTAAATCCAGTTTTTCCAGAATACAGGCCTGGTTATCATTGAGGATCAGAACAACCGGTAATATTAAAGGAGGAATACGTCTGAGAGAACGATAGACAATTTTACTTTCCAGATCGGCTCTTTTAGCCGCCCGGTTAAACAGTTCGGGGGTCAGGCGATTATGTACCAGCGGCAGACCGGCTACAAGTTCCTCTGCCGTTCTGGGACTGTGTTCCAGTTTGGTAATAAAGAGCAGACATTCCAGCAACGGATCATCCAGGCATTTTTCACAGTAAACTTGAGAGTCAAAGCCACTTTCTTCAGCAACGGTTTCCGCCGACTTTTCACCTTCAGCAGACATAGAATGACTCTTGATTTATTACAGAAGAGTTTGACATAACAGGATTTATTAGATTTTTTTGCATAGTAATACTGATTATATATGCTATATTCCAAACAACAAGCTTTACACTATGATAATAAGGATTGAAAGTATGCCCTATGTAAAACGGGACAAAGACGGCCATATTTCCGGCCTGTTGTCTCATTCTGAAAATAATACTCTGGAAGAGTTACCGGCTGATCATCCTGATGTTAACGCCTACCTGCGTGATGCCAATATTGATAACTATACCAGCCATCTGCTGCATCAGTCTGATGATGAATTTATCCGGGTACTGGAGGACTTAATTGATGTGTTACTGAATAAAAATATCATTCTGCTGACAGACCTGCCGCTGGCAGCTCAGCAGAAACTAATGAAGCGCAAGCAGATCCGCCAGCAACACGGCCATTCCATTTTATCGGATGACAATGATGATATTTTTTAGGCTGCCTGAATAAACAGCCTGATATTCAGGCGCTGCGCTTGCTCTGCTGATGAGCACGTTTATTGCTTTTCCGTCCTTTACCTTTTTTAGGTTTAAAGGAACGAACATCAGCCGTCGCATTGCTCAGTGAGGTGATTTTAAGCTGCTGCTGGCACACCCAGGCTTTTTTAAGATCCTGATAGACATCTTTAGGCATTCCGGAAGGTAAGTCCACCACGGAATAATCATTAAAGATTTCAATCTGACCAATCATTTTACTGTCAAGACCGGCCTCATTGGCAATGGCACCGACAATATTGCCGGGCTTAACACCGTGATCATAACCCACTTCAACACGAAAACGCTCCATGTCCACATCAGGCATACCTTTTAAGGGAATAGCCCTGGTACTGGAGAGTTCTTTTTTCCGGCGGTTATCCCGTTTACCGTCTTTACGGCCGGAGCGTTTATCTCTGCGTGAACCCCGGTCATCTTCATCAAACGGACGTTTATCCTTAAGGTGTTTAAATTCAGATTCATTTAACAGGAACTGTTTGTTGCGATTGGACATATGCGCCAGAGCCGCCGCAATATCCAGTATTTCAACGCCCTCTTCTTCGTGCAGCTCAGAAATAATTTTTGAAAAAATTTCGTAATCTTTATTGTCCTTAAGTTTTTCAATGGTCGCCAGGACAGTCTTTTTATAACGGCTGATCCGCAGCTCATTAATTTTCTTAACGGAAGGAATTTCCATTTCCACAATCGGCTGGCGGGTGGTTTTTTCAATAGAACGCAGCAGACGGTTTTCACGACGGGAAACAAATAATATGGCTTCACCGGAACGACCGGCACGGCCGGTACGGCCAATACGATGCACATAAGATTCATTATCTCTGGGGGCATCATAGTTAATCACATGGCTGATACGATCCACATCCAGGCCACGGGCGACCACATCAGTAGCAATCAGCACGTCCAGACGACCACGTTTCAGGCGCTCAACAATACGTTCACGACCGGACTGGGGGATATCGCCATTAAGTGCTTCGCAGGCAAAACCCCGGGCCTGCAGCTGTTCTGCCAGCTCCAGTGTCATATTTTTGGTATTGACAAACACCAGCATGGCATCGTGATCTTCCAGTTCCAGAATACGGGTCAGAGCATCCATTTTATTTAAACCGAAAACCCGCCAGAAACGCTGGCGAATAGTGGATGCGGTCATGGTTTTAGACTTGACCTTAATCAGTTCCGGCTCAATCAGATGCTTTTGTGCAATACGCTGAATCACAGTCGGCATAGTGGCAGAAAACAGGGCTATCTGACGGGCTTCCGGAGTCTGCTCCAGAATCCACTCGACATCTTCAATAAATCCCATGCGCAGCATCTCATCGGCTTCATCCAGCACCAGGGTCTGCAGATTATCCAGCTTCAGAGAACCTTTTCGGATATGATCCATTACCCGTCCAGGCGTACCCACAACAATTTGTGCACCTTTTTTCAGGCCGCGCAGCTGATCAGTATAGGCAGCACCGCCGTAAACCGGCAGCACCTTGATTTTAGGCAGATTTTTGGAATAAGTCTGAAATGATTCAGCCACCTGAATTGCCAGTTCACGGGTCGGCGCCAGAACCAGTATCTGGGTATGTTTTTGTACCGGGTTAATAGTGCTTAATAAGGGTAAAGCAAAAGCCGCGGTTTTACCCGTGCCGGTTTGCGCCTGCCCGATAATATCTTTTCCAGCCAGTAAATGAGGTATGCTTTGTACCTGAATTTCGGTTGGTGTAGTATAACCTGATTCGTTTACTGCCTGTAATACTTCAGGCAATAATTCAAGTGAATCAAAGGTTATAGGTGTTGCGGTGGGACTAGATGACATAGAGAGCCTTAATAGATCGTACAGAAAACCAGACATTATACCCGGTTATTTATATTAATGCACTCTAATTTTGATATTTACAAAAAAAGGGAGTGAGATCACTCCCTTTTTTTGTTTAAGCTAAAGATAAGCCTGTTTAAATTAAACCTGACCCATAGCCTCAAAGCTCTTAATAAATGGACCGGCCATTCTTGGATCTTTAACCATGGCTTTAAAGTCACCCACCTTAAATTTCATTTTACCGGTGGTAACCGCCATACCCATACCAGCCATGCCAATACCTTTATTTAACCATTTTTCCCAGTTCTTCTGATCAGCACGGATGTCCCAGTTCAGCTCTTCACCATTGTAGGCGCCGGCAGTAACTACTTCACCGTTTTGCACATCAATAAAGCCTTTAGGAGCATCATCTCCGGGAAAACCATAACCGATGACCGAATTAAAACCAATTTCTGCCAGCGCATCTTTTAATGCAGGCTCTGCATTCCAGATTGCCTGAAACGATTTCATCCACTCATCACTAAATAAATCTGCCATTTAAAATCCTCCTAAATGATTTAAAACAATGTATTTGAAACTAAATGTAATAATTATGTAAATCAATTTACATAATTATTGGTCGCTTTGCACCTGAATCCCGGTTATTTATGTTGTATTCCTGATTACAACAGGAGCAAGTTGTCGCCATTGTACCTTATTAACCAAAAACTTTAAAAACAAAAATTTTATTTTACGCATAAAATTTCAGCTTTAATCCTGGATTATCCTAAATAAATCAGTTGAATCGTAGCGAGAATGATCAGAGTGCTGGAGATACAAGGTTTTACAGGTTATTTTGGCTTTATTCGTACCCCAAGGGCACCTCCTTCGGGGCGTAGCTACCTACGGGTGAAGTCAAAATATTCTGGAAAGCCTTGTAGATTCAGTGCTATGGACATTCGCAGTAGGTTCAACTGATTTTATTCAGGATTGTTACCTATTGGTTAAAAGTTGCTTAAATGTTAACCTTTTATATTATGACCGCCCATTAACAGCTTAACTTAGCAGGACACTCGATCATGCCTGATTTTTCAGCGGATTTTACTATTGCTCCTGATATTATCTATCTGAATCACGCCGCCGTTGCTCCCTGGCCAAAGGTTACAGCGGAAGCTATTAAGTCGTTTACTGATCAGAACAGCCATCTGGGCGCTGCATATTATCCTCAATGGCTAAAAACGGAGCAAAACCTTAAACAAAAACTGGCACAGCTCATTAACAGCCCTTCAGAGGATAATATTGCCCTGGTTAAAAATACTTCTGAAGCCCTGTCGTTTGTGGCCAGCGGCCTGGACTGGCAGACAGGTGACAGCATTGTAATAGCCAGAGAGGAATTTCCCTCCAACCGCATTGTCTGGCAGTCTCTGCAGCAGCAGGGAGTGATTATAAAACTGGTCAGTTTATATAATAATCAAAACAATTGTTCACCGGAACAGAATCTGCTCAATGCCATAGATGATACGACACGATTGTTATCCGTTAGCTCCGTACAATATGCTGACGGTCTGCGGATGGATCTGCAGCCGTTAGGACAGTATTGTCAGCAACATAATATCCTGTTTTGTGTGGATGCCATTCAGAGCCTGGGCGCCCTGCCCATGGACGTTCAGGATATTAATGCAGACTGTATTATGGCAGATGGTCATAAATGGCTGATCAGTCCTGAAGGACTGGGGGTGTTTTATTGCCGGGACAGCCTGCTTGAGCAGTTAAAACCCAGCCAGTTCGGCTGGCATATGACCGAAGATCTGTATAACTTTGATGCCCTGGAATGGCGTCCGGCCCAAAGTGCCCGGAAATTTGAATGCGGCAGTCCGAATATGCTGGGCGTGCATGCCCTGCACAGCAGTGTATCTTTAATACTGGAACATGGTATTGAAAAGATAACACAGCAACTGCTGTTCAACAGCCTGTATCTGGCTGATAAGCTGAAACAGCTCCCGGATATTAATATTATGTCCAGCCTGTCCAGAGATCGCCTCAGCGGTATTATTGCCTTCAGACATAGCAAGTTATCATCAGAGGCTATTTATCAGACACTGATGGAGAAAAACGTCATTTGCGCCATGCGTCATGGCAATGTGCGTTTTTCACCGCATTACTACACTTCAAAAGCAGTTATGGATAAAGGAATAGACATTTTAAGGGAAGTTATCAACAAACTTATTCGCGCCTGAACTGCCTTAAACCTAAATAAGTCAGCTAAAATTATCCTGCAGATACTGAATAATATCACTGGATTCATACATCCAGGTGACTTTACCCTGCTCATCGGTAATTTTCAGACAGGGTACTTTAACCTTTCCTCCACCCTGTAACAGTTCTTCGCGGTATTGGGGATTATGCTGGGCATCACGCAGCTCAATATTCAGAGACTGACGTTTTATCTGCCGTCTGACCTTAATGCAGAATGGGCAGGAATTAAACTGGTAAAGTGTCAGATTAGCCGTGCGCTTATCCATTTCTGCCTGCTCCTGCTCACTGCGCAGCACACCTTTCGGCGTACTAAGCCTGTCCCACAGTAAAATAAAGGGTCCCAGAATAAAACGCAGGGTTCTGAAAAAATAACGAAAAAAGTATTTCATAACAGATACAATCCCGGAAGCTCATTGACTACATTAATATACAGGTAACAGGCTGGCAATATTACACTATATTAATATTGAAGACCAGAAGGATAAGCTGTTGAAATAACATATGATTTTTAAGGTTTTATTTTCTCAGCTGTCAGTTTATCCAGTGAAACTACGCAGGAATCCAGAAAGGTATCCATAAAATAAGCCACTTCCGGGTATATTTTTAACTGTTCCAGTCTTTCTTCCAGGTTAAGCTTTACATGCTCAAACTCGTAATTATGGTGTTTTAGTTCATCCAGAGTTTTGATATAGGCACAGATCACATCAGCAGACTTAATGATCCGGGCATACTGCTTATCAACTTCTGCAGACAGTAAAATATCTTCAAAGTCTTCCTTAAATTCATCAGGCAGGGTTTCCAGACACAGTTTTTCTGCCGATTGTTCCAGCTTTTTATATTCAGCCGTTAGTTCAGGATTATGATACTTTATGGGCGTAACCGTATCACCGGTATAAATCTCTATCTGATCATGATACAGGGCTATGGTGGCGGCTTTTTCCGGGCTGATCGGCAGTCCGGGTTCAGCAATTTTTTTATTGTAGATAATAGCTAATAAATGAGAAACCACGGCCACCTGGTGAGAATGTTCCGCTATGTTTTCCGTTTTATGGCAGAACATTAAGGACCAGCGCCGTATGAGCGGCATTCGGAATACCCAGGCAAGGAAAGTACTTTGCATAAAAGGTTTAGCTCTATTGTTTTATATTTGTTTTATAGTAACTACTCAGTGTACCTGACCGTGATTGGCTGCAGGTACTGTATTTCCGGGGACACTCAAGTACATCCATGTATCGCTTTACGAAAACATCCATGTTTTCATAAACCCCGTAAATACAGTACCTGCAACCAATCACTCTACAGTGTTCTAATTGAAGATGAGTGGTTACGTTTTATTTTTGTTTAGTATTATTACTGGTTAGAGATACCATGGACAACATGAGCTGCCGGAACATGCTCTGCTGCAGATTCACAGTGACCAGTCTGATCATCAAAGAAAATATCAGCACCAAAAGCTTTAAGAAACTCACCTTTGGGCTTACCACCCAGGAATATAGCTTCATCAATACGAATATCCCAGGCTCTTAAGGTTCGAATAACCCTTTCATGAGCCGGTGCGCCGCGAGCCGTGACTAAAGCGGTGCGAATGGGAGATTCATCCCCCTGGTATTCCGTCTGCAGCTTGTGCAGCAGGCGTAAAAACTCCTTAAAGGGACCACCGGGTAAAGGATCATTAGCTGCCGCCCGTTCTGACTCATCAAAGGCCGCCAGACCTTCCTGTTTATAAATACGCTCTGCATCATCAGAAAAGATCACCGAATCCCCGTCAAAGGCAATACGCAGCTGCCCCTGTTTAGTACTGCGACTGGCAGAGGGTAAAATAGCCGCAGCCGCTATCCCCATTTCCAGGGCTTCACGTACATCGGAAGGGTCTGCGGATAAAAACAGATGGGCACCAAACGGTTCAATATAACGGTACAGGGACTCTCCACTGGTAAATGCCGCCCGATAAATCGGCAATTTGTGCTTCTCAATGGAATTAAAAATTCGCAGACCGGTATCGGCACTGTTCCTGGAAAGCAGGATCACTTCTACTTTCTCTTCATCTGGAGTATTACCGTTTAAAGCCAGCAGTTTTTTTACCAGAGAAAAAGCCACGCCAGGTTCAAGCAGATCATTTTCATGTTCAATCTGATATTTACAATAAGCTTTTACTCCCTGCTCCGTAAAAACCTTATGCCCCTCTTCCAGATCAAACAGCGCTCTGGAAGATATGGCAATGGTCAGTTTATTTTGCTGTTTCAAAACAATGGCACTCCATTAAAACACTGTTGATTTCTTATATTAAAAACAGCATAGACTATCTAGAAATAGTTATCTGCTGTTAAGCATTCAACTGACTAAGAAAAACTCTTCTTAATTTATCTTCCAGAGCGCCGGCTTCTTTAGGCAGTTGCTGACGGGTCATTAACATAGACCGATCATAAGGGTCCTGAACCAGCCAGCCTGAAGGACTTAAACGCATGCTTAAACCCAGTTTTTCAGTAATGGCTTTTAAAGTAAAGTGCTGTTCAATTAAACTGTTTTCAACGCTGTTCAGACCAGGCATCTTAAAATTCCTCTATGGTTTTAATCGGCTATTGATTTGACCTGAGTAGATTTATCGGAACAAAACGGAAACCTGAACCTCAGGGTTGTAATCAATTTGATTACAACTATAGATAATCATTTTGATGATGTCAACAATTTATTTTGATTTTATTTAAATTTTATAACTATTTTATTTGCAATTCCCATTATCTTTAGTAAAATACGCACCACTTAACAGCTGTGGGTGATTAGCTCAGCTGGTCAGAGCACCGCCCTTACAAGGCGGGGGTCATAAGTTCGAATCTTATATCACCCACCATTTTTCTCTACGAGAAAAACGTTCTACTAAGTCTTCCCT